>JBEIIL010000029.1:0-33582 GCA_040380755.1 Methylobacteriaceae bacterium
ACCAGTTCCGCCACGCCCGCATCTGGGCAACCGCGCCCCACCCGGAGCGAGAGCGCCCCGCCGGGTGCGGGTCTATACCACGCGCGCTCCAACACGCCAGCGAAAAATGCCGGGCGCTCCCTCCCTCTCGCCTCTCCGTCGCGGACATGGCAAAAGAACGTGTCCTGCAACAGCGTCGCGAGATCCGATGACAGCCGGCCACCGCCCCGCCCAGCTCCCGTCGCAGGTCCCGCTGCAGGTCCGCAGCAGTTGGGAGACCCGCGGGATGGACCGGAGGCAGGTCCTCCTCGCGGCCGGCGCCGTGGCGCTCGCCGGACCCGATCTTGCGCTCGGGCAGACAGCGCCTGCTCCTCCGTCCGCCGCGATGAAGGCCGATGGTGTGCCAACGGTCCTGCTCGAGGCCAAGCCGGCCTTCGCCGATCTTCAGGCCGGCGCCGTAACGGAAGTCTGGGCGTTCGGCGGCAGGGTGCCCGGACCGGAACTCCGTCTGAGGCGTGGTGAGGAGTTCCGGGCGCGGCTGGTCAACGGTCTTGGCAAGCCCCTGTCCCTGCATTGGCACGGACTGCGCCTGCCCAACGACACCGACGGCGTTGCCGGCCTGACGCAGGATCCGGTTGCTGCCGGTGCGGCGGCGGACCTGCGTTTCGCGCCAAACGAGCCCGGGACGGCGATCTACCGGCCACTCGTGCCGGGCCTGTCGGGCGAGTTCGCCGACCGCGGCCTGTCCGGCGTTGCGGTGGTCGAGGAGGCCGCGCCGCCGCCGACCGATCTTGACCATGTGGTCGCCGTCGACGACTGGCGGCTGGGCGAAGACGGGCAGGTCGCAGCCTTCGGCGATGTGATGGAACGGGCCGGCCTCGGTCGCCTGGGCAATGTCCTGACGGTCAACGGCATGCGTTCGCCGCAGACGCTGACCATCCAGCCGGGGTCGCGCATCAGGCTGCGGCTCGCCAATCTGTGCAACGCGAGGCTGCTGCGCATCCGGTTTGACGGAGTGAGGGCCTTCGTGGTCGCCATAGACGGCCAGCCAACCGATACGTTCGAGCCGCTGCGCTCCACGCTGCCGTTCGCGCCGGGCACGCGTTACGACGTGATGTTCGACGCGCCGGCACACGGCGCGACGGCCTCTATGGTCGCGCTGTTGGGTGCTGGCCTGCCGCTGCTGGAGATCAAGTCCGACAGCGCGGCTGCACCGCGGCGGGAGGGCGCCCTGCCGCCGATCGCCGCGTTGCCCGAAAACAAAGCGCTGCCCGGAACCGTGCAACTTCAACGTGCGCAACGCCACGATCTCGTGATCGAGGGCGGCGCGCGGCCGGGGACCGGCGGGGCGCTCGCCTATCAGGGCGACCCGGCGAAAATCTGGCGGCTCAACGGAAACCCCGGTCCGGTAACCGGCGAACGGTGGGGCAAGCCACTGTTCAGCGTCCGGCGCGGCACGCCCGTGGTGATGGCCATCGCCAACCGCACGGGTTTCGCGCAGGTCATGCATCTCAACGGACAATGCTTCCGCCTGCTGCACGCGCTTGACGACGGCTGGGAGCCCTACTGGCTCGACACGCTGATCCTGCCCGAGGGACAGGTGTCCCGCATTGCTTTCGTTCCCGAGATACGCGGGCGCTGGCTCGTCGGCTCGACTGTGTTGGAACGTTTCGATACCGGCCTTGCCGGCTGGTACGAGGTCAATTGGGGCCAACCGGCTTGCGCACCGGGCCGGGCTTTGCGACAAGCCCGGCATGCTGCACATCAACGACCTTACCTACCGGCTTGGGCCGCGGACGCTGTTCGACAAGGCCACTGTCGCGATCCAGACCGGCGCGCGGGTCGGTTTTGTCGCGCGCAACGGCACTGGGAAGACGACCCTGTTCCGCATGATCCGCGGTGAGACATCGCCGGAGGGCGGCAGCATCACGATCGGCAAGGGCCTGAAGATCGGCTCCGTCGCCCAGGAGGCCCCCGGTGGACCGGAGACCCTGCTCGAAGTGGTGCTGTCCGCAGATGTCGAGCGCACCGCCCTGCTCGACGAGGCCGAGCACGCCACCGACCCGAACCGGATCGCCGAGATTCAGACCCGCCTCGTCGATATCGACGCGCATTCCGCCCCGGCCCGCGCCGCGATGATCCTGCACGGGCTGGGCTTCGATGCGGCGGCTCAGGCGCGTCCGTGCTCGTCGTTTTCAGGCGGCTGGCGGATGCGCGTCGCGTTGGCTGCGGTCCTGTTTGCCGAGCCGGGGCTGCTGCTTCTCGACGAGCCGACGAACTATCTCGATCTCGAGGGTACGCTCTGGCTGATGGACTATCTGGCCCGATATCCGCACACGGTGCTGGTGATCAGCCATGACCGCGACCTTTTGAACACGTCGGTTGATCAGATCCTGCATCTCGACCAGGCCAAGCTGGTGCTCTACCGCGGCGGCTACGACATGTTCGAGAAGCTGCGGACCGAAAAACAGATTCTGCTGCAGAAAATGGCGAAGAAGCAGGACGAGGAGCGCAAGCACCTGCAGGCCTTCGTCGATCGCTTCAAGGCCAAGGCGTCGAAGGCGCGGCAGGCCCAGTCTCGCGTCAAGCGACTGGAGAAGATGGAGCGGATCGCCCCTTTGATCGATACGGACGTGCTGCCGTTCCACTTCCCCTCCCCGGCCCGGCCGCTGTCGCCGCCGATTGTTGCCATGGAGGGCGTGAGCGTTGGCTATGGCGACACCCCGGTGCTGTCGCGCCTGTCGCTGTCGATTGCCGAGGACGACCGCATCGGCCTGCTCGGCTCAAACGGCAATGGCAAATCCACCTTCGCCAAGCTGGTCGCGGGACGTCTTGCCGCCATGTCGGGGGGCCTGCGGCGTTCGCAGAAGATGATTGTCGGGTATTTTGCCCAGCACCAGCTCGATGAACTCGGCGAGGGCGGAACGCCGTATGGGCATGTGCGCGAACTAATGCCCGAGCAGCCTGAGGCCAAGGTGCGGGGGCGCTGCGCCCAGATGGGCTTCCCCGGGCAGAAGGCCGACACGCCGGTGTCGCAGATCTCCGGCGGCGAGAAGGCCCGGCTGCTGATGGGCATCGCCACCTTCGCGGGCCCCCACTTGCTGATCCTCGACGAGCCGACGAACCATCTCGATATCGATTCGAGAGCCGCGCTGGTCGATGCTATCAACGACTACGAGGGCGCGATCATCCTGATCTCCCATGATCGCTTCCTGCTCGAGGCCTGCGCCGATCGGCTCTGGCTGGTGGGCCAGGGCAGCGTGCGGCCGTTCGACGACGATCTCGACGCCTATCGCAAGCTCGTTCTGGGCGGCCCGGAAGCTGTTGTTGCGCCGAAGGACGCGCCAAAGGCTGCGCAGGAGCCACGTCGCGACGCGGCTGAACGCAGGGCGCTTCTCAGCCCGTTGCGCAAGAAGATCGAGGCCGCCGACCAGCGCATGACCAAGCTGGCAGATCTGCTGCGGCGGGTCGACACGGCGCTGGCCGACCCCAACACCTTCCTGCGCGATCCCGACCGGGCGGCCCAGCTGTCGATCCAGCGCGCCACGCTGGAGAAGAATGTCATGGTAGCCGAGGAAGAGTGGTTGGCGCTGTCAGCTGAATACGAACAGGTGGCCGCCGGCTGACCGTGCGCGGTCAGCGAACCACCCGGACGAGGCGGTTGTCGGCGAACAGGTACACGGCCTTTCCTGTCGGCTCCATGTACAACATGGTGGTCTCGCGCTTCGCGCGCGGGCTCGATCCGGTCTGAACGCTGAGCGGGTCGCCCTTGAGGCCAACCAGCTCACATTCCGTGATCCCGACCAGCCCGTCCCCATCGCGGCCGCGGAATGTTGCCGGATCAATCGACAGGTCTGCCGTGCAGCGACCGTCCTCACCAACCACCGCTTCCGTCGTCGCAATGCGCGCGCTCGCCTGGCGGTCATTGGCAAAGCCGCCGATCTCGACCGCGCATCCCTGCAGGGCAGCACCGAGCGCCAAGGTCCCGAGACCGACGACACAGCGCCGCCTCATGCCTTCTGTTCCCACCGGCCGTCCTCGTTCTGCTGCCAGTAGGTGGCGATCATCCCTGCCGTGCGGGTGGCCGACCAGGCCAGCCGCGCCGCGGCCAGCGCCTCGTCATCGCGCCCGTCGAAGACGAGTACGACCCGCTCATAGCTGGACGGATCGGTCGGAAGTGGGGCGCCATCGACGCAAAACCGAACCTGGGCGCCGTTCGGGTTGGCCGGCCCGGACGTCAGTACGATCGGCTCGTCAGCCATGTCGGCGGCCGCGCCCGCCGCGTGCGGCAGGAAACTGTCCTCCGAGAAGGTCCACAATTGGTCGTCGAGCGCGGCCACGCGGTCGTCGGAACCAGCCTCGACCACGGCGCGCCAACCGCGTGCCAGGCTGCGCTGCAAGAGTTGCGGCAGCACCGCTTCAAGCGGCTGACGCTGCAAATGGTAGAACAGGACGTCGGTCATCTCAGTGGTCGGGCCTGAGGTGCCACTTCGCCTCAGCCCTCAAAATGGTCGGTGACGAGCCGATCGAGCAGGCGAACACCCCAACCGGAGGCCCAGGCTCGGTTCGTTTCCGTCGACAGAGATCCCATGGCCGTGCCGGCGACGTCCAAGTGGGCCCAGGGCGTGTCATTGACGAACCGCTTGAGGAACTGGGCGGCGGTGATGGCACCCGCATGGCGGCCGGCGGAGTTCTTCACGTCCGCCACCTTGCTGTCGATCATCTTGTCGTAGGCAGCCGTCAATGGCATCCGCCACACGGCCTCTCCTGTGGCCTTACCGGCTGCCGCAAGCCGCTCGGAGAGCGTATCATCATTGCTGAAAAGCCCGGCATGTTCCTGGCCGAGCGCCACAAGGATGGCCCCGGTCAGGGTCGCAAGATTGACCATGAAGGCAGGCTTGTAGCGATCCTGCGTGTACCAAAGCACGTCGGCCAGGACGAGACGGCCCTCGGCATCGGTGTTGATGATCTCGATGGTCTGCCCCGAAAGGGAGGTGACGATATCACCAGGGCGCTGGGCATTGCCGTCCGGCATGTTCTCCACGAGCCCGATGACGCCAATGGCGTTGACCTTGGCCTTGCGCGCGGCCAGCGCATGCATGAGCCCGACAACGGTGGCGGCGCCCGCCATGTCACCCTTCATGTCTTCCATGCCCTGGGCAGGCTTGATCGAGATTCCGCCCGTGTCGAACGTGACGCCCTTGCCGACGAACGCCACCGGACGGGCTTTCTGGGACTTGGCGCCATTCCAGCGCATGACCACGACGCGGCTGTCGCGGCGGGAGCCCTGACCGACGCCCAGAAGCGCGCGCATGCCGATCTTTTCGAGGCGCTTCTCGTCGAGAACCTCGACCTCGACCCCGAGGTCGCCCAGGGTCTCCGCGCGGCGGGCAAACTCCTCGGGAAAGAGCACATTCGGCGGCTCATTGACCAGGTCGCGGGCAATGTCGACCCCTTCGGCGATCGCCGAGCGGCGGCGGAAAGCGCGCTTGGCGGCTGCCGGATCCACCGTGCCGATGGTGACCGTCACGGTTTCCGGCGTCTCGTCGTCGGCCTTGCGACCCTTGTAACGATCGAACCGGTAGCCGCGCAGCAGCACACCCAACGCCAGGTCGGCGGCCGCATCCGCGTCGGTCCGCCAGCCCTTCGGCCCGTCGAGAAGCACCGTGATGGCCTTGCTGGTGCCGCCCTTGCCGAGCACAGCGCCGCCGAGCGTCACGAAATCGGTCATGGCCCGGTCCTTGGCGGAGCCGATGCCCATCAGAACCAGCCTTCCTGCCTGCAGGCCGGTCGGCGCCAGGACGGTGATGCCGGTATTTGACTTGCCCTTGAATGCGTCCGCCGTCACGGCCCGGGCGGCCGTCGCTGCTGCCTCTTCGCCGAGCCACTTGCGCTGGGCGGCAGTCAACTGGCCGTCATCGCCTGCGAACAGGACGAGCGTGCCTGCCGCTGGCAGTGCCGGGACGGCGAAGGCGATCTTGATGCGGTCGGACATGACAGGCTCCGTGGCGTGAAGGCGCGTGTGAGTCACATAACCGCCACGCGGCCAACAATCCAGCGCAGGGTCAAGCCCATGCCATCCAGTTGCCGCGATCCTGCGGGACGCCGGGCGGCCGCGACTTGCCGGAGCGGCAGGAAGTCTCTACCCATCCGCGCGTCGGACCCACGCCGCAACGCCATGACCCTGATCGACCGCTATGTCTTCAAGATTTCGGCGGTTGCGTTCCTGGCAACGCTGCTGGGCCTCACCGGCGTGATCTGGATCACCCAGGCGCTGCGCGAATTCGACCTCCTGACAGCCAAGGGCCAGACCATCCTGATCTTTCTGACAGTCACGGGCCTGTCGATCCCTGCGCTGGTGACCATCATCGCGCCGGTCGCCCTGTTCATCGCCACGATCTACGCCCTCAACAAGCTGAACGGTGATTCCGAGCTCATCGTCATGAGCGCGGCCGGTCTCCCACCGGCGCGGCTCCTGCGTCCGTTTGCTTGGCTGACGCTGTTTGTGGTGCTGCTCGTCACCGCCATGACGCTGTGGGCGATGCCGGCGAGCTTCAAGGCCGTGCGCGACCTCGTCACCCGCATCCGCGCCGATTTCGTCACGAAGATCGTGCGTGAGGGCCAGTTCACCACGCTCGATATCGGCATCACCTTCCACTACCGCGAGAAGTCGGGCGAGGCGCTGCTGGGCATTTTCATGCAGGACCGGCGCGATCGCGAGAGGACGGTCGTGTACATCGCCGAACGCGGCCAGACGGTGGATGTCAAGGGCGTCCCTTATCTCGTACTCGAGAACGGCAGCGTGCAGCGGGTGCAGCCCGGACAGCAGGACGCGGCGATCGTCGTGTTCCAGCGCTATGCCGTCGACCTCAGCCAGTTCGGCCAGGATGGCGAGACGCCGGTCTACAAGCCGCGCGAGCGCTCGACGATGGAGCTGTTGTCGCTCGATCGCAATGACCTCTACATCAAGACCCAGGAAGGACGTTTCCGCGCCGAACTGCACGACCGGCTCTCCTCGCCGCTCTATCCGCTGGCCTTCATGGTCATCGCCTTTGCGGCGCTCGGGACCCCGCGAACGACGCGGCAAGGGCGTGGCAGCGCAATCCTGGCCGCCGTTCTTGCGGTTGCTGCCGTTCGTATCGCGGGATTTGCGGTCTCGAGCCTCGTCCCGCGCTTCGCCTGGGCTGTGCCCCTGACCTATCTGGTGCCATTGGCCGCCACGGCGGTCGCGCTCGGCTGGATCTTCCTGCCGACCCTTTCGCGCGGGATGCCGCGCCGCATCGCGCCACGCCGGTCTCTCGCCGGGCTCGCCCGATGATCATCGGCAGGACGCTGGCCCGCTATCTGTCGCTGCGCTTCATCCGGTCGATTACCGGCGTGTTTCTTGTGGTGTTCGTCCTCATCTACACCATCGATTTCGTCGAACTGGTCCGCCGGACCGGGGATGTGGCCGATGTGTCGGCGGGTGTGCTGGCGACCCTGGCCTTCTTCCGGACCCCGGCCGTCGCTGAGCAGATCCTGCCGTTTGCAGTGCTGTTCGGGTCGATGGCCGCGCTGCTCAACCTGTCGCGGAAGCTTGAGCTCGTGGTGGCGCGGGCGGCCGGCATATCGGTCTGGCAATTCCTGGCGCCTCCGCTCTTTGTGGCGCTTGCCATCGGTGTGCTGGCCGTGACGGTCTATAATCCGTTGTCGGCGAGCCTGAAGGAGCAGGCGCTGCAGATCGAGACCGCGCGGCTCGGACGCAGCAAGACGGCGGGCGAGAAGGAGCTGTGGATCCGCCAGCGCAGCCTTGACGGTCAATCGATCATCCGCGCCGAGCGGTCGTCGGCTGCTGGAACACGGCTCAGCCGCGTTACCATCTTCGATTTCACCAAGGACGGGCAGTTCGTGGAGCGGATCGACGGCCAGGAGGCCGTGCTACGTGACGGCTACTGGGAGATCAGCGAGGCCCGGGTGATCGGCAACGGGCTGGAGCCGCAGAGCTTCGCCACCTATCTGATCGCCACCAACCTGTCGCCCGAACAGGTCAGTCAATCCTTCTCGTCGGCCGAGACGATCCCGTTCTGGCGGCTGCCCGCCCTCGTGGAGGCGACCGAGCGTGCCGGGCTCGACGCGACGCGCTACCGGCTGCAGTTCCAGTCGCTTCTGGCGCGGCCGCTGCTGTTTGTCGCCATGGTGTTCATCGCGGCATCCGTTTCCTTAAGGTTTTTCCGGTTTGGTGGTGTCGCCAGGATGGTTCTGGGCGGGGTGGCAGCAGGCTTCGGCCTCTATGTCGTCACCCAGCTCGTCGAGGATCTTGGCTCTGCGGGAATCCTGTCGACCGGCGTTGCGGCATGGTCACCCGCGGTGGTTGGAAGTTTGCTCGGAACGCTCGCCCTATTGTATCAAGAGGACGGGTGATGACGGGTCGTGCGTTTTTCGGCCCCAGCGGTTCGGGCATGGTGAAATTAGGGCTTCTCAGCGTCCTGGCCGTCGGCGTTAGCGCCGCGGTTCCGGTTGTGACGGCCGATTCGGCCGGCGCTGAAACCGTGTCTGACCTGGTCGCCCGGCGTTCGCAGAAGGCCGGCGCCAAGAAGGACCGGTTGCTCGTCGAGTCGCGCGAGCTCGTCTACGACCGTGACCGCAACACCGTCTCGGCGGTCGGCAACGCCCAGCTCTACTACCAGGGCCGCGTGCTCGAGGCCGACAAGGTCACGTATGACCGGACCGCCAACCGCGTTTATGCGACCGGCAACGCCAAGCTCACCGAAACCGGCGGCCAGGTTCTGTATGGCGAGCGCTTCGAGCTGACGGACGATTTCAAGGACGGCTTCATCGACAGCCTGCGGATCGACACCGCCGAGAAAACCCATTTTGTCGCAGCCCGGGGTGAGCGCACGGGTGGCGAGACTACCGTGTTCGACAAGGGCACCTATACGGCCTGCGATGCCTGCAAGGACGACCCGTCCAAGCCGCCGCTGTGGCAGGTGCGGGCCAAGCGGATCATCCACAAGAACGAAGAGCGGATGGTCTACTACGAGGACGCAACGCTCGAATTCTACGGGATGCCGATCGCCTGGATCCCGTTTTTTTCCGCGCCCGACAGCACGGTCAAGCGCAAGTCGGGCTTCCTGGCGCCGCGGTATCTCACATCGTCCAACATCGGCGTCGGTGTGTCGCTGCCGTATTTCTGGAACCTGGCGCCGAATTACGACCTGACGCTCACCCCGACCCTGCTGTCGAAGCAGGGGTTTCTGGGCGACATCGAGTGGCGGCACCGGCTGATAAACGGCAGCTATTCGATCCGGGCAAACGGGATCTTCCAGGCGGATCCCGGCGTGTTTCTCGCCTCGCCCTACGGCGCCGGCAACCGCGACTTCCGCGGCAGTGTCGAAAGCAAGGGCAGGTTCCTGATCAACGAGAAATGGATGTGGGGCTGGGACGGCGCCGCCTCCACGGACAAATGGTACTACAGCAACTACAAATTCCGCGGCTATGGATCGACCAATGCACTGGGCCAGATCGCCAATCTTGGGTTCCAGGAGACGACATCGACCGCTTACCTGACCGGCAAGGGCGAGCGCAGCTGGTTCGATGCGCGGGTGTACTATTTCCGGGGCCTGTCCTATGCGGACTGGCAGAAAACCCAGCCGGTGGTGCACCCCGTCATCGACTACGACCGGCGCTTCACACCGCCGACAATCGGCGGCGAACTGTCGCTGAACGCCAACTTCACCAGCGTGTCGCGCCAGCAGACCGATTTCCAGAGCGTGGTGATGGGCGATGGCACAACGCCCGGCCGCTACCTGTTCCCGATTGGCTTCAACCAGTACGGTCAGGAAATCCGTCTCTTCGACACCTGCGCGCCCGGCCAGTTCAATCGGCAGAAGTGCTTCATCCAAGGCATTGGCGGGAACTACTCGCGCGGCAGCGTCGAGCTGGCCTGGCGGCGCACCTTCATCGACCCGCTCGGCCAGTCATGGACGCCGTTCGGGTCGCTGCGCGCCGACCTTGCCTACACGTCGCTGGACCTGAAGGGGCCGTACAACCAGTACCAGTCGGCGTTCATGTCTTCGGACAGCAATTTCGTCGCGCGCGGCATGCCGGCCGCAGGCGTGACCTATCGGTATCCCTTCGTGGCGGCCTCCAGCTTCGGCTCGCACGTGATCGAGCCCATCGCCCAGGTGGTGCTCCGCACCCGCGAGACGGGAATCGGGCGGATGGGCAACGAGGACGCCCAAAGCCTCGTGTTCGACGACACGAACCTGTTCGAGGTGAACAAGTTCTCGGGCTACGACCGTGTCGAGGGCGGCAGCCGCGCCAATGTCGGCGCGCAGTACACGCTGACCACAGCAGCCGGCGGCACGATGAGCGCCTTGTTCGGCCAGTCCTACCAGATTGCCGGCCAGAACTCGTTCGCCAACCCGGGAATCGCGCGGACCGGCCTCGATTCCGGGCTGGAGACCCAGCGATCCGACTATGTGTCTCGGATCCAGATCGCCCCGACTTCAAACTTTGCGGTCACCGGCCGGGCCCGGTTCGACGAGACCAACTGGGGCCTGAAGCGGATCGAGGTGCAGGGCACCGCAACCTTCGACAGGCTGTCGACGAGCATCATCTATGCGCGGTACGCCGCCCAGCCCGACCTCGGGATCTTTACCCGCAGGGAAGCGCTGTCGACGTCGGCACGGCTCAATGTCACGCCGAACTGGTATGTCTCGAGCAGCGTTCTGTTCGACCTGTCACGGCATGCGGCCGACAAGTTCTACCAAACCGGCGCGCAGTCCTCGAACCCGGTCGGCATCGGCGCGATGAGCTTTGGCGCCGGCTACAACGACGAGTGCACCACGCTCGGGCTCGTCTACACCAACTCCGGCAAGCAGACACTGGCCGATGGCAGCAAGGAGCGCGTGCAGACCGTGCTGCTGCGCCTCGAACTGCGGACGCTCGGTTCGGCGAGCTATTCCTACAACGTCACTTCGACGTCGTCGGACGGCATCTCGAACTGAACCGGGGAAACCGCATGTCCGCCCCGCTGGTGTTGACCCAGGGCGATCCGGCCGGGATCGGCCCCGAACTCGCTTTGCAGGCGTGGACTGCGCGCTCGGGCCGGGCCATCCCTCCGTTCATTGCCGCGATCCATCCCGCACTGCTTCGCGAGACCGCGCGACGGCTGAATCTGACGGTGCCGATCGTCGTCGTTGCGCCTGAGGAGGCCGCGAGCGCTTTTCCGACGGGGTTACCGGTGCTCGATGGCATGGAAGGCGTTTCGGTCGAGCCGGGTCGTCCTGATCCGGCAACGGCCAGCGCGACGCTGGCATCCATCGACTGTGCCGTGGCGCTCGTGCGGGCCGGCCGTGCCGGCGCTGTTGTCACCAACCCGATCGCCAAGTCGGTGCTCTATGCCGCCGGCTTCGCCCATCCCGGCCACACCGAATATCTGGGCGTGCTGGCCGAGCGCCTATGGGGTGTTCCGGTCCGGCCGGTGATGATGCTGTGGTCGACGTTGCTGGCCGTCGTTCCGGTAACGATCCACATTCCGCTGGCGCAGGTTCCGGCTGCCCTGACGCAGGACCTGATCGTCGAGACCGGGCGCACCGTCGCCCGCGACCTCGCGGCGCGGTTCGGACTGCCGCGGCCGCGGCTGGCCTTTGCCGGTCTCAACCCGCATGCAGGCGAGGACGGAGCCATCGGGACCGAGGAAATCGCGGTCGTTCGGCCTGCCATCGAACGCCTTGCGGCTGAGGGCTTCGACGTCCGTGGCCCCTTGCCGGCCGACACCATGTTCCATCCGCCGGCCCGCGCACGCTATGACGTCGCGCTGTGCATGTATCACGATCAGGCGCTGATCCCGATCAAGACGCTGGCCTTTGACGATGGCGTCAATGTCACGCTCGGCCTGCCCTTCGTGCGCACCTCGCCCGATCACGGTACGGCGTTTGACATTGCCGGCAAGGGCATTGCCCGGCCGGACAGCCTCCTGGCCGCCCTCGAACTCGCCGGGCGGATTGCCGGGACCAGCCGTTGAGTGCCATCGACGACTTGCCGCCATTGCGCGACGTTGTGCGGACCCATGGCATCGATGCCCGCAAGTCGCTCGGCCAGAACTTCCTGTACGACCTCAACCTGACGTCCCGGATCGCCCGAACCGCCGGGCCCCTCGATGGCGTGACGGTGGTGGAGATCGGCCCGGGCCCGGGCGGACTGACGCGGGCGCTGCTGGCCGAAGGCGCACGGCGCGTGGTGGCGGTCGAGCGGGACGACCGGTGCCTGGCGGCCCTTGCCGAAGTCGCGGCGCATTATCCAGGCCGTCTCGAGGTTGTGGCGGGAGATGCGCTGGCGATGGACTGGCCCGCCATGGCCCTTGAGCCGCCCGTGCGGATTATCGCCAATCTGCCGTACAACATCGGCACCCCGCTCCTCACCGGCTGGATCGAGGCAGAGCCCTGGCCGCCGTTCTGGGAGAGCCTGACGCTGATGTTCCAGCGCGAGGTCGCCGAGCGCATCGTGGCCGGACCTGAAGCCCCGAAGGACTATGGCCGGCTGGCAGTCCTGTGCGGATGGCGCACGCAGGCGCGCATCGCATTCGATGTGCCGCCGTCCGCCTTCACGCCGCCGCCGAAGGTCACGTCCTCGGTGGTCCACCTTTTGCCGCGGCCGGAACCGCTGCCCTGCCGCACAGCCGACCTGACCGCCGTGACGGCGGCCGCATTTGGCCAGCGGCGCAAGATGCTGCGGCAGAGCCTCAAAGGTCTCGGGGGCGATCCGGCGGAGCTTATCGCCGCAGCCGGCCTCGATCCGACCGCGCGGGCCGAAACGGTCCCGGTGGAGGGGTTCGTTGCTCTCGCGCGCGCCTGGCGGGATCGACGCGGCGGCTGATCCGGGCGTGTTTGCGCGTCGGCGCGTCTGTCGCTGAGGAAGGATGCTGCCGGTGCCCGCCTGTCAAAGGTCGGCGAGAAGCCCGGAGACGAAAGCGGGAAGTCCCGTTTGCCGGTCACGACGCAGCCTCTCGGCGGCCAGGATGGCGCGGAGGCGGCCGAACGTCCGTTCGAGGTGATCATTGACCAGCACGTAGTCATAATCGCGCCAGCGGTCGATTTCGACCTTGGCGGTGGCCAACCGTGTCGCGATGACGTCGGCGCTGTCCTCGGCGCGCCGCTCGAGGCGCAGGCGCAGCTCCGGGATCGACGGCGGCAGGATGAAGATGCTGACCACGTCGGTCGCCGCGGTCTGGCGGACCTGCATCGCCCCCTGGTAGTCGATGTCGAACAGAATGTCCTTTCCGGCGGCCAGCGACCGGTCGATCTCCCGCCGCGGCGAGCCGTAGAAATTGCCGTGGACCTCCGCCCATTCAAGCAGGTCGCCGCGTTCGCGCATGGCGTGGAACTCATCGACCGCGATGAACCGGTAGTGGATCCCGTCGACCTCGCTCGGCCGCTGCCGGCGCGTCGTGACCGAGATCGACAGGGTCAGGCTCGGCTCCTGATCGCGCAACAGGCGGGTGAGCGTGGTCTTGCCGGCCCCGGACGGCGACGACAGCACAAGCATCAGGCCGCGGCGGTCGATGGCGCCGTTGGCGAGTTCGGCGGTCATGGGCTACTCGACATTCTGGACCTGTTCGCGGAACTGCTCGACCTCGGTCTTCAGGTCAAGGCCGATCACCGTGAGCGACACGTCGACGGCCTTGGCGCACAGGGTGTTGGCCTCGCGCGAGAACTCCTGGGCGAGAAAGTCGAGCCGGCGGCCGACCGGTCCGCCCTTGCCCAGCAGCTCGCGCGCCGCGCCGACATGGGCGCGGAGACGGTCGATTTCCTCGCGGATATCGGCCCGCGCCGCCAGCAACACCGCCTCCTGGTGGAGCCGGTTGGGGTCGAGGCCGGATGATGCGTCGATCAGGGCCGCCACCTGCTCGGCAAGCCTGGCCTTGATCGCCTCGGGGCGGCGTGCCGGACAGGCGTCGGCCGCGTCGGCCAGCGTGGCGATCGTGTCGATCCGCTGCGTCAGCACCTCGGCCAGGACGTCCCCCTCGGACCGTCGAGACGTCACAAGCGCCGCGATTGCCGCATCAAGGCTTGCCAGCATCGCTGCCACCACCTCGGCGGGCACTCCGACCTCTTCGGTTTCGCCGATCTCGACCACGCCCCTGACGCCAAGTAGCGCCCCGACGGAAGGCGCACGAAGACCCATGCGCCCGTCATAGGGTGCGAGCGTCTCGACCAGCGAATCCAGCAGGGCGGTGTTGATGCGGGCTGTCACCGGCGCCATGTCCCGGCTGGCGGTCAGCGCCATGTGGCAGGTGCCGCGCTGCACGGCGCGTCCGACACGGGCGCGGGCCTCCTCGATCACCGCGTCAAAGCCCGCAGGCCCCTTGCCGCGCACATCAAGTCCCTTGGCGTTCACCGACTTCAGTTCCCAGGCAAAGCGCCAGGCCCCGGATTGACCGGTCTCCCGGGCAAAGCCGGTCATGCTCGCGAGCGCCATGGTATTCCTTTCGCCCTCGTTCCCGCAGCTTTACGGCCGCGCCGCTTCCCCTTCAAGCCCGCAGCTGTCAAGGGCGAATCGCTGGCACGACCTTCGGCGAGTTCAGGTCGAAGGACCGGTTGTTGAGCGGGTCCTTCGGCGTACCGGCGACGGCATCGATGTTGTTGCGGGCACCGCCGGGGGGTGTTTGAGCCGCGGCGCCGCGGGCACCGGGCGTGCCGGGGGCCAATGAGCGCGACGGCGATGGCGCGCCGGTTGCCGGCGGTAGGCCTGCGGCACCCGGCGCCACTCCGGGTGCGGCAGGCGCCTCGCCCTGCACGGGCTGCGTGGCCGTTTCGGCCGGAGCGGCATCGCGGCGCTCGCCCTCGATCTGGCGCCAGCGGGCCACGTTCTTCAGATGCTGGTCATAGGTCTCGGCAAAGACATGCCCGCCCGTGCCGTCGGCGACGAAATAAAGCTCGCGGGTCCGCGATGGACTTGCGACGGCCTCAAGCGCTGCCCGTCCCGGATTGGCAATGGGACCAGGCGGCAGACCCGGGATGACATAGGTGTTGTAGGCGGTCGGCTGGGTAATCTCTGACCTGGTGATGCCGCGGCCGAGCGTGCCCTTGCCCTGCACCAGCCCGTACACGATCGTCGGGTCCGACTGCAGCTTCATGCCGCGGTTGAGGCGGTTGATGAAAACAGCTGCGACACGGCTACGCTCATCGGCGCGGCCGGTCTCCTTCTCGACCACCGAGGCCAAAACGAGCATTTCCTGCGGTGACTTGACCGGGAGGTCGGCGGCCCGCCGGCCCCAGACCTCGCGCAGCACACGTGTCTGCTCCTGGGTCATCCGGTCCAGAAGCTGCTGACGCGACATGCCGCGGGGAAACTTGTACGTGTCCGGCAGGAGGATGCCCTCACGGGGAACCTCCTTGACGTCGCCCGTCAAGATCTCGTTCTCGCGCAGGCGATCGACGATCTGCTGGCTGGTCAGGCCCTCCGGCACCGTGACGCTGTGCAGGACCGTCTTCCCCTCGACGAGCGTGTCGGCCACGTCGGCAAGGCTGGCCTTCTGCTTGAAGACATACTCACCAGCCTTGATCTGGGACGACTTGCCAAGGATGTAGAGCCCGGCGACGAAGAGGAACGGGTGGTCGATCACCCCCTCATGCTGCAGCTGCTCGGCGACGTCGGTCGCTCCGCCCTTGACGGTCACGATCTTGTCGGACGCCAGCGGGCCAGGTGTCTGGTATTGCGCCCGGCCCATGTAGAGGCCGCCGCCGGCAATCAGCGCAACGACCAGCACCAGCGACAGGAAGCTGCTGAGCGCATTCACGATGCCGCCGCGCCGGCGCTCGCTGGGCGGAGGTGGCGGGGGCGCGGCAACGGGCTGAATGGCCTCGGTCGGACTGCGCGGGATGATGCGGCCAAACCGCGACGTTTTCTGCGGCGGCGCGCTGTCAGGCGGAAGCGGGTCAGCCATGGTGTCCTGGTCGCGTCGGTTTGCAGTGAGCCGGTTCTGGTCCTGCCTTCGCCACAACGGCGTTGGCCTGCACAGACCGTGGCGAACTTACCCGGTCCATGACCGAAAAACGAGCGACGCATTCGTCCCACCGAACCCAAAGGAGTTCGACAGCGCAACCGATACCGGCCTCGGCTTGGCCTGGTGCGGAACGAGATCGATGGGCGTCGAGACCGAGGGATTGTCCAGATTCAGGGTCGCCGGCACGACCTGGTCGCGGATCGCCAGAACCGAGAAGATCGCCTCGACGGCGCCTGCGGCACCGAGCAGGTGGCCGATCGACGACTTCGTCGACGACATGGCGAGCTGAGAAGCGGCATTGCCGACCAGCCGCTCGACGGCCTTCAGCTCGATCTCATCGCCCAGTGGCGTCGAGGTGCCGTGCGCGTTGATGTAATCCAGATCCGCGGCGGACAGTCCGGCGCGCTTCAGCGCTGACACCATGCAGCGGAATGCGCCATCGCCATCCTCGGCCGGCGAGGTGATGTGATAGGCGTCACCCGACATGCCGTAGCCGACGACCTCGGCGTAGATCCTGGCGCCACGCGCCTTGGCGTGCTCGAGTTCCTCGAGCACCACGACACCGGCGCCCTCTCCCATGACGAACCCGTCACGGTCCCTGTCATAGGGGCGCGAGGCCCGGGTGGGATCGTCGTTGAAGGCCGTGGACAGCGCCCGACAGGCTGCAAACCCGGCGATCGACAGCCGGTTGATGGGTGATTCCGTCCCACCGGCCACCATCACGTCGGCGTCGTCGAGCGTGATCATCCGGGCGGCGTCGCCAATGGCATGGGCTCCGGTCGAGCATGCGGTCACGACCGAGTGATTCGGACCCTTCAGTCCATGCTCGATGGACACGTGGCCAGACACGAGATTGATCAGGCGTCCCGGAATGAAGAACGGCGAGATCCTCCGCGGCCCCTTTTCGGCCAGCACGATCGCAGCGTCGTAGATGCCGCCGATGCCGCCGATCCCCGACCCGATCAGGACACCCGTCCTGGTCTGGTCCTCATAGCTCTCTGGCTTCCAGGATGCGTCGGCAAGTGCCTGGCGGGCCGCAGCCACCCCGAAAATGATGAAGTCGTCGACCTTGCGCTGGTCCTTCGGCTCCATCCAGTGGTCAACATTGAAGGTGCCGTCCGTGCCATCCCCGCGGGGGACCTGACACGCGACCCGCGCAGCCAGATCGTCCACGGGAACACGGCTGATGCGTGCGGCGGCACTGTGGCCTGCGAGCAGGCGCTCCCAGGTGATGTCGACGCCGCACCCCAGCGGCGTCACCATCCCCAGGCCCGTAATGACGACCCGCCGCATTGCAGTCCGATCCAACCCTGGCTGGTAGAAGACGACCGATCAGGCCGCCTTCTTCTCCAGGAAGGAAACGGCATCGCCGACGGTGCGAATGGTCTCGGCGGCGTCGTCCGGGATCTCGACCGAGAACTCCTCCTCGAACGCCATCACCAGTTCGACCGTGTCGAGGCTGTCGGCTCCGAGATCGTCGATGAAGTTGGCGGTGTCGATCACCTTCTCGGGTTCGACGCCCAGATGCTCCACGACGATCTTCTTCACGCGGGCGGCGATGTCGCTCATGTCTCGAACCTCGTTCAACGATGGAACCGCGACACCACCAGGCGGCACGGTCCGGATCAGGATACCGGCCGCGGCAATGCGGTCCGGGGTGTTTCAGGTGCCGGATCGAAGTGGGGCAGAGGTGCCCCGGTGCTCCAGCTCCTCAAAAGCCGCAGCGGATGGTGCCGTCAAGCCCCCACACGGACGTGTTGGCGTCGTAACATACTTTCCTGGGGAAGGCGAGTACCGGCACTTGCTACAATCTCACTTTAATAGTGAGCTTTATCACCTTCAAATCATGGCCATTCCACCATTGACATGGAGCGTCTGACCGGTGACGTAAGACGCTTCCGGACTGGCGAGATAAACCACGGCCGAAGCGATTTCCGAGCCTGATCCCAGGCGGCCCATCGGCACTGTGGCGAGGATCGCCTCGCGCTGCTTGTCGGTCAAAACAGCCGTCATCGCGGTTTCGATGAACCCGGGCGCGACGCAGTTCACGGTCACGCCCCGGCTGGCCACTTCGGCGGCCAGCGACTTGCTCATTCCGACCAGCCCTGCCTTGGAGGCGGCGTAGTTGCCCTGGCCGGCATTGCCGGTGGTGCCGACGATCGACGTCACTGCAATGATTCGGCCCCAGCGACGGCGCATCATGCCCTTGACCGCAGCCCGCATCAGGCGGAACGACGCCTCGAGATTGACGCGGATGACCGTGTCCCACTCCTCGTCTCTCATCCTCATGAACAGGTTGTCGCGGGTGACGCCGGCATTGTTCACGAGGATGTCGAGCTGGCCCATCGCCACCTCGGCCGACGGCACGAGCGCCTCGACCGATTCGCGCGATCCGAGATCGGCAGGCAGGACATGAGCCCGCGTGCCAAGCTCAGCGGCGAGCGTCTCCAGCGCCTCGCGGCGCGTTCCAGAGAGCCCGACGGTCGCGCCCCGCGCGTGCAGGGCACGGGCGACGGCGCTGCCGATGCCGCCGGACGCGCCGGTGACAAGGGCGGTCTTTCCACTGAGGTCAAACATGGCAACTCCTCGCCGGTCGGGCGTCAGGCCTGGATGAAGGTGCGGTAGGCGGCGACGTCGTCTGGTGTGCCGACCGCCTGTCCCCTGGCCGTGTCGACGATCCGCCGCAGCAAACCGGTGAGCACCTTGCCGGAGCCGAGTTCGACGAAATCCGTCACCCCCCCGGCCGCCATGGCGCCGACGCATTCGCGCCAGCGCACCGTTCCGGTCACCTGGGCGACCAGCGACCGACGGATGGCATCGGGATCGGTCAGGGGCGCGGCGAGCACATTGGCCATGAGCGGCGCCCGCGGCCGCACGACCTGCACCTGCGACAGGGCCCCGGCCATGGCCTCGGCCGCCGGTTGCATCAGCGCACAATGGAACGGCGCGGAGACCGGCAGCAGCATGGCGCGCTTGGCACCGCGGGTCTTGGCGATCTCGATGGCGCGCTCGACGGCAGCCTTCGTTCCCGACACCACAACCTGGCCACCGCCATTGTCGTTGGCGGCCTGGCAGACCTCGCCGGCGGCCGCCTCTGCCGCCACGGATGCAGCCGTGTCGAAATCGAGCCCGAGCAGCGCCGCCATGGCGCCCACCCCGGGAGGCACTGCCGCCTGCATGGCATTGCCGCGAATCCTCAGCAGACGCGCGGTGTCGGAGATCGACAGGCTGCCGGCGGCGGCGAGCGCGGAATACTCCCCGAGCGAATGGCCAGCGACGAACGCGGCCTTGCCGATGTCGAGCCCTGCCTCGGCCTCCAGGACGCGGACGACGGCGAGGCTGACGGCCATCAGCGCGGGCTGGGCGTTGGCCGTGAGTGTCAGGTCGGTGTCTGGACCTTCAAACATGAGCGTGGACAGGCTCTGATCAAGCGCCGAGTCCACCTCTGCGAAAACCATCCGGGCGGCGGGGAAGGCGTCGGCGAGGGCCTTGCCCATCCCGACCGACTGGCTTCCCTGGCCGGGAAAAACATAGGCGACGCTCATGTGACACGCTGTCCAGACCTGTGATGCGCCCGAAAGGCACGCGGTTCAGGGCAGTGTCAAGACCCTTGGCGGCGACCGGGCAGGCACCGGCTCCCGCTTTTCTCGGCTGCCGCATCTGCGGGCGGCCGTCAGAACAGCGCGGCGACGGCGATCAGCGGCGGCCCAGTAAGCGCCGCTGCAAACAGGTGGTGGGCGATGGCGGAGATGGCGGCTCCGGCCGCAAAGCCGGCAACCGTCAGGACGCCGGCCTTCAGGGCGGCGGCTTTCATGGTGTCACTCCCTGTCCTCATGCCGCTTCTGCGAGTTCGGGCACCCTGCCGCAAACGGAAAGGCGCTGCCGTGCCAACGCGCACGGGACGGCAACGGAGCCTTGCGCGGCCGCAGGAAATCCATTATGGACCGCGCTTCGCAGCGTCCGGCCGGGGGCTGAACGGAAGCTCTCGCGTGCGAGAGAGGGGCAAGTGCTCCGCCTTCCGGTGTCTCCGCCTTCGGAAATTCCCCGCTCGGGCCTTTCGCGGCCCGAAGGGCTTCGCGCCGGATGCGACACGAGAGAAAGGCCGAGGCGCAATGCCGCTTTACGAACACGTGTACCTTGCCCGTCAGGATGTGACGGCTCAGCAGGTCGAGACCATGACCGAGTCGTTCAAGGCCATCATCGAGGGCCATGGCGGCAAGATCGAGAAGATCGAGTACTGGGGCGTCAAGACGCTCGCATACCGGATCAAGAAGAACCGCAAGGCGCATTTCTCCCTGCTCAACATCGACGCCCCTTCGGCTGCGGTGGCCGAGATGGAGCGCCAGATGGGCATCAACGAGGACGTGCTGCGGACCCTGACGGTGCGGGTCGAGGCCCTCGAGGAAGGCCCATCGGCGATGATGCAGAAGCGCGACCGCGACGATCGTGACGATCGTGGTGACCGCGGCTTCGGCGGCGGCGGCGGTGGCCGCTTCGGTGGCGGTGGTGGTCGCTTTGGTGGTGGCGGCGGTGGACCTGGCGGCGGCGGGGGTGGTCGTTTTGGCGATCGTGACCGTGGTCCGCGTGGCGATCGTCCGCCGCGCCGTGAAGAAATTGCCGTTGTCGAGGAGGCGAGCTGATGTCCGCCGCAGGAGCCCGCCGCCCCTTCTTCCGTCGCCGGAAGACCTGCCCGTTCTCCGGCCCGAACGCGCCGAAGATCGACTACAAGGACACGCGTCTGCTGTCGCGCTACATCTCCGAGCGTGGCAAGATCGTTCCGTCCCGCATCACCGCCGTGTCGGCGAAGAAGCAGCGTGAACTCGCCCAGGCGATCAAGCGCGCCCGCTTCCTCGGCCTGCTGCCCTATCTGATCGGCTGACAGACCGGATCTGCTGCCTCATGCAGCAACCCTGAACGTTGCGGCGGCGGTCCCGAGCGGATCGCCGCCGTCGCCTTGAAATCAGTCACCCGGGACGGGACACCGTCGCCGGGGATGGTTGGGGAGCCACCCTCCCCTAACCGGTCCATGGGACGCGGGACAGCTCGACGATGACTCTGATTATTGGCATAGGCGCTGCCGCGGGCCTCGTGTCCGCCCTGCTGTTCGCGGTCATCACGACCGGAAACACGATCGCGCTGTTGCTGTACTTTGTCGCGCCACTGCCGATCCTGCTCGCCGCCCTCGGCTGGAACCACCGGGCCGGCATGGTTGCCGCCCTGGTCGGCAGTGCGATGATCGCGATCGTATTCCGCCCGGTGGCGGGCCTGGCCTTCCTGGTCAGCGTCGCCCTGCCTGCCTGGTGGTACGCCTATCTGGCCCTCCTGGCGCGGACCGACGAAACCAGCACGGAGTGGTATCCGCTCGGTCGCCTGCTGGTATGGATTGCGGCGATCTCGGCCGGCCTGACGCTGGCCGGCGCAATGACGCTCGGTGGCACCTACGAGGCCTTCGTCGGCGCCTTCGTCCGGGCCGTCCGCATCATCGAGACGATCAATCCGCGGGCCTTCGAGGGACTGACCGGGGAGGCCCGCGCCGAGTCGATTGCCGAGCTGGCACGGCTTCTCGCGGTCCTGGCGCCGCCGGTCAGTGCCGCCATGGGTGTCGGGATGGCCGTGCTTCTCGTGTGGGGCGCGGCGAAGATCACGGCCGCATCGAACCGTTTGCCCCGCCCCTGGCCGGCGCTGCCCGACACGGAGATGCCGCGCACGACACTGGCGATCCTGGGGATCGCAGCCGTTCTCAGCGTCCTGTTCGACGGGTTTGCCGGTCTCGGCGCCCGCTCGGCCGCAGCGGCCCTGACGATGGCCTACTGCCTGCAGGGTCTCGCAGTGATCCATGTCC
The DNA here is from genome assembly GCA_040380755.1 of Methylobacteriaceae bacterium. GTDB lineage: Bacteria > Pseudomonadota > Alphaproteobacteria > Rhizobiales > Beijerinckiaceae > Alsobacter. Next base: position 21,810 of record JBEIIL010000029.1, read on the forward strand.
TGACGCGCAGCATGAGCGGCCGCACGGGCATGCTGGCCGGCGTCTACATCATCTTCATCGTCCTGCCCGGCTGGCCTGTGCTGCTCTACGCCCTCGTCGGCCTTGCCGACGCGGTTTTCGGCCTGCGGGCCCGCAAGCGCGCCGGTGGCCCGCCACTGCGACCTTCACCCTGATCCCTTCAACCCGATCCCACCGAACCCCAGGAGAACCACCATGGACGTCATCCCACTCGAGCGCGTCGCCAAGCTTGGCCAGATGGGCGAAACCGTCCGCGTCAAGGATGGATTTGCCCGCAATTTCCTGCTGCCGCGCGGCAAGGCGCTGCGCGCTACCGGAGCCAACAAGGAGCGCTTCGAGGTTCAACGCGCGCAGCTCGAGGCGCGCAATCTTGAACTCAAGGCCGAGGCCAAGGGCGTCGGCGAGAAGCTCGACGGCCAGTCCTTCATCATCATCCGGCAGGCCGGCGAAATGGGCCAGCTCTACGGCTCGGTCGCGGCGCGTGACCTCGCCGACGCGCTGACGGCCGGCGGCTTTTCGGTCAACAAGCAGCAGATCATCCTGAATCTGCCGATCAAGAGCATCGGCCTGCACAAGATTCCCGTGCACCTGCACCCCGAAGTTGAGGTCACGGTGACGCTCAATGTCGCGCGCAGCCCGGAAGAGGCCGAGCGTCAGTCCAAGGGCGAGTCGGTCCTGGCCGCCCGCGACGAGCTCAACCTCGACGATCTCGGCCTGGAAGTCGGCGCCGCCCTGGCGGATGCCGAGGGCGACGACCGCTAAGCCTGCCATGATTGGAGAACAGACGAGGGCCCGGCGGTTGCCGGGCCCTTTGTCGTTCAGCCGGCCCTCATGGCCTCTGCGATGAGGTCCATGTCGGTTTCGGCCATGCGGACCAGTCCAAAGCGGAATGCCCCACCCCAGCTTTGCCCACCTTTGGTCAGGTCCATCTGCTGGAGAAGCGGCGGTCAGGAACCGCGATCGGGCCCGCTAGCGCCGGGTTGCTCCGGCTCAAAGCCAGCCCGGGGAGTCAAGCACGGAACCTGTCGCGGACACACGGTGTGGGCAGCGGGGACAAGCCAAGGGCGTGCTCGACAGCCGCGAGCACGGGTGGCATGCCGAACGGCTCGTCCTATCCTGTGTTCTTCAACGAGCGAATCGCACCATGGCGTCCTTCCTGGCGGCCCGGCAGCTGTCCGAGCCCGTTCCGCAGTACCGCACCGCCCCGCACAACATCGAGGCGGAGCAGGCGCTGCTGGGCGCCGTGCTGGTCAACAACGACGCCTATTACCGGGTGTCTGACTTCCTCGAGCCGGTGCATTTCTCCGAAGAGGTCCACCGGCGCATCTACGAGGTGTCGCAGTCGCTGATCCGCAGCGGCAAGATCGCCACGCCGATCACGCTGAAGACCTTCCTGGGCGACCAGGATCTCGGCGGCATGACCGTGTCGCAGTATCTCGCCCGCCTCGCCGCCGAGGCCACGACGGTCATCAACGCCGAGGATTACGGCCGGACCATCTACGACCTGGCGATGCGGCGGAACCTGATCGTCATCGGCGAGGACATGGTCAATGTCGCGTATGACGCGCCGGTCGACGAATCGCCGCGCAAGCAGATCGAGGAGGCGGAACGCCGTCTCTACGAACTGGCCGAGACCGGACGCTACGAGGGAGGCTTCATGGCCTTCCCGGATGCCCTGCGCGGCGCGGTCGACATGGCGGCCGAGGCGTTCAAGCGCGACCGCAAGCTGTCGGGCATCGCCACCGGCCTGAGCGACCTCGACCGGATGATGGGCGGCCTGCAGCCCTCCGACCTCGTGATCCTTGCCGGCCGCCCCGGCATGGGCAAGACGGCGCTGGCGACCAATATCGCGTTCAACGTGGCCAAGGCGTATATGGGCGAACGTCAGCCCGACGGCACGATCAAGCGGATGGACGGCGGGATTGTCGGCTTCTTCTCGCTGGAAATGTCGGCCGAGCAGCTGGCGACCCGTATCATCGCCGAACAGTCGGGCGTCGCCTCCTACAAGATCCGGCGCGGCGAGATCACCGAGAGCGACTTTGCCGGCATTGCCGGGGCGGCGCGCGACATGGAGCGCTGTCCGTTCTACATCGACCAGACCGGCGGCATCTCGATTGCCCAGCTCACCGCCCGGGCGCGACGCCTGAAGCGGCAGAAGGGCCTCGACCTCCTGGTGGTCGACTACCTTCAGCTGCTGTCGGCCTCGGCCAAGAAGGGCGAGAACCGTGTGCAGGAGCTCACCGAGATCACCACGGGCATGAAGGCGCTGGCCAAGGAGCTGTCGGTGCCAATCATCGCCCTGTCGCAGCTGTCGCGCCAGGTCGAGCAGCGCGACGACAAGCGGCCGCAGCTGTCGGACCTGCGCGAGTCCGGATCGATCGAGCAGGACGCCGACGTGGTGCTGTTCGTGTTCCGCGAGGAGTACTACCTGAAGAACAAGGAGCCGAAGCCCGGCACCGAGGAGTACTTCAAGTGGCAGACCGAGATGGAGCAGGTGCATGGCCGCGCCGAAGTGATCATCGGCAAGCAGCGCCATGGCCCGACCGGCACGGTGCCGTTGCAGTTCGACGCGGAAGTCACCCGGTTCTCCAACCTGGCGCGGGAGGATGCCCTGCCCGAGCGGATGGAATGAGGTGACAGGTCAGTCCCCAGACACGCTGGACGGCCGGGAAGCCGGCGGTATCCTGACGATCGACCTCGCGGCGCTTGTCGCCAACTGGCAGCTGGCTGCAGCAACGGCGGCGACCGCGGCTTGCGCGGCCGTGATGAAGGCGGACGCCTACGGCACCGGCATCGCGGCGGCAGCACCGGCGCTGGCGGCGGCCGGCTGCGACACCTTCTTCGTGGCGCATCTCTCCGAGGCACGGCGGCTGAGGGCGGCGGTGCCGGGCGCCACGATCTACGTGCTGAACGGGCTGCTTCCCGGGACCGAAGCGGTCTATCCGGCGCTCGGCCTGCGGCCGGTGCTGGGCTCGCGCGACGAGGTCGATGCCTGGATGGCCTTTCAGCGCACGCAGGGGACCGATCTGCCGGCGGCTCTGCACGTCGACACCGGCATGAACCGGCTCGGCCTCGAGGTCGCCGAGGCGCTGGACCTTGCGGCCGCGCCGAACGACTTTCGCCCGGCCCTGCTGATGAGCCACCTGGCCTGTGCCGACGAGCCGGGCCATCCGCTGACTGCCCGGCAACTGGCGGGCTTTGCCGCCGTGCGCGCGGTTTTTCCGGATGTGCCGGGAAGTCTCGCCAACTCGTCCGGCCTTTTCGGCGTGCCGGCCTCGCACCATGATCTCGTCCGGCCGGGTTATGCGCTCTATGGCGGCAACCCGACACCCCGCAGCGAGAACCCGATGCGGCCGGTCGTCACGCTGGAGGCCAGGATCATCCAGGTCGGCCGTGCCGAGGATGGCGAGGGCGTGGGCTACGGCGCCGCGTGGACAGCGCAGGGACCGCGGCAGCTGGCGGTGGCGTCGATCGGTTATGCGGACGGGTATCCGCGGGCGCTGTCCGGGCGGGACGGGCGGCCCGGCGGGGCCGCGATGGTGCACGGGGTGCGCTGCCCGCTGGCCGGCCGGGTGTCGATGGACCTCGTCACCATCGACGTCACCGATGTTCCCGTGCCGGTCCGGCGCGGCGATGTCGCCCGGCTGGTCGACGAAACGCTGACGGTCGATATTGTCGGAGCGGCCGCTGGCAGCATCGGCTACGAGGTGCTGACCGGCCTCGGCCGTCGTTACCATCGCCGTTACGTCGGCGCCTGAGAATGGCGAAGCGGGCTCCCACCTATGTGTGCCAGTCCTGCGGTGCCGCCTATGGCCGCTGGCAAGGTCGCTGCGATGCCTGCGGCGGCTGGAACACCATCGCCGAAGAGACGGTCGCAGCGCCGCTGCCCGGCGGTGGGGGGCCGGTCCGGCCGGGGCGGACGCGCGGCCGGGTGTTCCGGCTGGAGGGGCTGACCGGGAGCAATGACGAGGCGCCGCGCGTCGCGTCGGGTATCGCAGAGCTCGACCGGGTGACGGGCGGCGGCTTCGTCAAGGGGTCGGTGATCCTGATCGGCGGCGACCCTGGCATCGGCAAGTCGACACTCCTGATGCAGGCCTGCGCGGCACTGGCCGGCCGAGGCCACCGGGTCGTCTATATCTCCGGCGAGGAGGCCACCGGCCAGGTGCGGCTGCGGGCCGAGCGCCTCGGGCTCGCCGGTGCAGCCGTCGAACTGGCTGCCGAAACGAGTGTCGAGGACATCATCGCCACCCTGTCGCAGGGTGTGCCGCCGCGGCTGGTGGTGATCGATTCCATCCAGACGATGTGGACCGAGGGGGTGGAGGCTGCGCCCGGCACGGTCACGCAGGTGCGCGGTTCCGCCCAGAGCCTGATCCGCTATGCCAAGACCAGCGGCGCCGCATTGATCCTCGTTGGCCATGTCACAAAGGACGGGCAGATCGCCGGTCCGCGCGTCGTGGAACACATGGTCGACGCCGTGGCGAGCTTCGAGGGCGATGGCGCCCACCATTTCCGCATCCTGCGGGCGGTGAAGAACCGCTTCGGGCCAACCGACGAGATCGGCGTGTTCGAGATGACCGGGGCCGGTCTCGCCGAGGTCGCCAACCCGTCGGCTCTGTTCCTGGCAGGCCGTGACACGGCCTCCCCCGGGACGGCGGTGTTTGCCGGCATGGAGGGCACCAGGCCGCTGCTGGTCGAGTTCCAGGCGCTGGTTGCGCCGAGCTCGCTCGGCACGCCGCGGCGCGCCGTCGTCGGCTGGGATCCGAGCCGGCTGTCCATGGTGATGGCCGTCCTGGAGGCACATGGCGGGCTGAAGCTCGGCCAGCACGACGTCTATCTCAACGTCGCCGGCGGCATGCGAATCGGCGAGCCGGCGGCCGACGTCGCCGCGGCGGCGGCGCTCGTCTCCTCGCTGTCGGGCGTGGCCCTGCCGCATGACCGGGTCTACATGGGCGAAATCGGGCTGACCGGGGCGCTGCGGCCGGTGGGCCAGGCGGCGTCTCGCCTCAAGGAGGCGGCAAAGCTAGGCTTTTCCTCGGCTCTGATGCCCCGCGCTGGGCTGGACGGGGCCGGCCGACCGCCAATTCGGGTGGAGGCTGCCGGTGATGTTGCGGACCTCGTCGCCGGCATTGCCGCCGGCGGTGGACGGCGCGCCGGCGGGCGGGGAAAGCCGGATGACGCGTGAGGCCCCAGCGCGTATAAGGGCGCTCTGTCAGCTGGTCCTGATCGTCGAGTTCCCATGAACAATCTGCCCGTCTCCGCGCTTGATCTTATCGTCATGGGTATCGTGCTGATCTCGGCCCTTCTCGCGGCCGTGCGTGGCTTCACCCGCGAGGTGCTCGCCATCGGCTCGTGGATTGCGGCGGCAGCCGCCGCCTACGCGCTGCACCCGGCCCTGCTGCCCTATGCCCGCGACTACATTCCCAATGCCAATCTGGCCCTGGCAGCGGCCATCGCCGCCGTTTTCCTCGGCACGCTCGTGATCGTGTCCTTCATCACCGTCAAGCTCTCGGACATGATCCTCGACAGCAAGATCGGTGCGCTTGACAGGACGCTTGGCTTCCTGTTCGGGGCGGCGCGCGGGCTTCTGATCGCCGTCATCGCATTCGTATTCTTCGACAAGCTCGTCGGCGAGAAGCAGCAACCCGACTGGGTTCGCAACGCCAAGTTGCGGCCAGTTCTGAAGGAGACGGGCGACCAGATCATTGCGATGCTGCCGGACGATCCGGAGGGCATGTTCCAGAAGTGGAAGGCTCGCAAGCGTCTCGACGGTGACCCGAGCGAGCCACCGGCTGCTCCTCTCACCGCTCCGGGCGAAAAGCGCACGGAGACAGAGACGTCGCCGACGTACAAGAAGGCCCAGCAGCAGAGCCTCCAGCAGCTCGTGGAAACGTCCGCGGCGGGTACGCCGAAGCGTTGACGGGTCCGCGCTCGCGGACCATATGAGGACCGTGATGAACGCGCGCGACGGACGCGCCGACCTTGGCGTCGGCTCCGAGATGCATGGCGACTTCGATCCCGAGGCGGACCGCCTGCGCGAGGAGTGCGGGGTCTTCGGGATCTACGGACACCCGGATGCCGCAGCCATCACCGCGCTCGGGCTGCACGCCCTGCAGCATCGCGGCCAGGAGGCCGCCGGCATCGTCAGCTATGACGGCAAGCGCTTCCATTCCGAGCGGGCGCTCGGTCTGGTCGGAGACACGTTTTCCGACCTGCGGACGATCGAGCGGTTGCAGGGACCCGTGGCGATCGGGCATGCGCGCTACGCGACGACCGGCGAAACGATCCTGCGCAATGTCCAGCCGCTGTTTGCCGAGCTGGACGGTGGCGGCTTCGCGGTGGCGCATAACGGAAATCTGACCAACGCTCTGACGCTTCGCCGCCAGCTCGTGCGCGATGGCGCCATCTGCCAGTCGACCTCCGACACCGAGGTGATCCTGCATCTCGTGGCGCGCAGCAGGAAGAACCGGTTCATCGACCGCTTCATTGATGCGCTGGGGCAGATCGAGGGCGCCTATGCGTTTGTCGGGATGACCAACAAGAAGCTGGTCGGCGCGCGCGATCCACTCGGGATCAGGCCGCTCGTGCTTGGCGATCTCGATGGCCGGCCGATCCTGGCGTCGGAGACCTGCGCGCTCGACATCATCGGGGCCCGCTTCGTCCGCGACGTGGAGAATGGCGAGATCATCGTGATCTCGGAGGATGGGATCGAGTCCATCAAGCCGTTTCCGAGCCGCGCGGCACGGCCCTGCCTCTTCGAATATGTCTATTTCGCACGGCCGGACTCGATTGTCGGCGGCCGGGCGATCTATTCGGTGCGCAAACGGATGGGCGCCGAGCTGGCGCTCGAGGCCCCGGTGGACGGCGACGTGGTGATTCCCGTGCCGGATTCGGGCGTGCCGGCGGCGCTCGGCTATGCCCAGCAGGCCGGCATCCCGTATGAGCTCGGCATCATCCGCAACCACTATGTCGGGCGCACCTTCATCCAGCCCACCCAATCGGTGCGCGAGCTCGGGGTGAGGCTCAAGCACTCGGCCAACCGAACGGTCGTGGAGGGCAAGCGGATCATCCTGATCGACGACTCGATCGTGCGCGGCACCACCTCGGTCAAGATTGTGCAGATGATGCGGGATGCGGGCGCCAGCGAAGTCCATTTCCGCATCTCGAGCCCGCCGATCACCCACCCGGACTATTACGGCATCGATACCCCCGAGCGCGACAAGTTGCTGGCCGCGACGCACACACTCGAGGAGATGCGCGCCTATATCGGCTGCGACAGCCTGGCATTCCTGTCAGTGGACGGGATCTACAGGGCGATGGGCGAGACCGGGCGCGATCCGGTTCGACCGCAGTTCACCGACCACTGTTTCACCGGCGATTATCCCACTCCGATCACCGACCGGATCGGCGAGGGGCCCAAGCAGCAACTCTCGATGCTGGCCGAGGTCGATTAGGATCCGTTGATGACGAAAGATCTCGCCGGTCGCATTGCGGTCGTGACCGGGGCCTCGCGCGGCATCGGCCGGGCTGCGGCGCTCGCCTTCGCCCATGCCGGAGCCCACGTGGTCGCGGTCGCGCGCACCCAGGGCGCGCTTGAGGAGCTCGATGACGCCATCCGCGCCGAGAGCGGCAGCGCGACGCTGGTTCCTCTCGACCTCAAGGACTTTGACGGCATCGACCGGCTGGGCGGCGCGCTGCACGAGCGCTGGGGCAAGGTCGACATTCTGCTGATCAACGGGGCAGTGCTCGGTCCGATCACGCCGCTTGGCCATGTCACTCCCAAGGAATGGGAGAGCGTGATGGCGACGAATGTCACGGCGACGTGGCGGCTGATCCGGTCGTTCGATCCGCTGTTGCGGGCGTCGGATGCGGGGCGGGCCCTGCTGGTCACGTCGGGCGCTTCGTGGAAGCGCAATGCCTATTGGGGGCCCTACTCCGTGTCCAAGGCGGCCGTCGACGCGCTTGGCCAGACCTGGGCGGCGGAGACGGCCGCAACGCCGGTCCGCGTCATGATGGTCAATCCCGGCCCGCTGCGCACCCGCATGCGCGAGCAGGCGATGCCGGGCGAGGATCCGATGACGCTGGAGACGCCGGAGGATCTGGCGCCGCACCTGGTCACCCTCGCCTCGCCGGGCTGGACGCAAAGCGGCAGGCTGTTCGATTTTCCGACACGATCGGTGCTCGCCTTCAGGCCGCCAGACTGAGACCCCGGCATGGGCATGGATGCGGCATTTCACCGCACCATTCTGTTGGTCTGGACTGCTGATCAACAGTCAGTTGGCTTGATTTTTGACGCCAAAACATGGCGCAATCTGTCCGTCCATCTGCAGCGATGCCCCGCTTCTGTCGGGATCTCGGTCGCGTCTGCGCCGGATAACGGCTCCTGCGAATTGCTGTCTTGCATGTCAGGGTCAATCAGATGTTAATTGTCGCAATATCATTTTAACATGTATCTCGCATGCATCTTGGCTCTCTTCCGACGACCGACGGGACAGCAACCCGTCTTGTGCTCGCGCGTCTTGAGCGCGAGGGTCATGATGGCGCACGATTGCTGGCTCTTGCGGGACTGAGCGCAGCACTGCTCCGCCGTCGGCAGCGCTTCGGGCTGGCGAACCAGCTGCGGTTTCTCGATCTGGCCGCCGTTTCGCTGAAAGACCCGTGCCTTGGCGTACGGATCGCCGGCGAACTCGAACTGCGGGACCTCGGGCTCCTTTATTATGTGGTGGCGTCGGCAAGCACGGCCCGCGAAGGGCTCATGCAGCTCGCCCGCTATGTCGGCATCTCGAATGACAGCATCAGCATCGCCGTCACCGAGGCGAACGGATCGGTACGGGTCTCGCTCAGCTTTGCCGGCACCACGCTGCCACGCTCGGACCGGCAATTTTCCGAGCTCGTTGTCGCCGTCATGCTGCGTGCCTTCCGGGACATCACGCGCGAGCCAATCGTGCCGGTCGAGGTGCGGTTTGCCCACCCGGCGGGCGAGACCCCGGATGCGGTAGCGGCGGCACTTGGCGTGGCCTTCGTCCGCTTCGATGCGGAGGATGACGGCTTTACCCTGGACGCCAGCGTCTTGGCGCTGCCGCTTCCCGGGCGGGACGACTATCTGCAGGCTCTGATCAGGAACTATTGCGACGAGGCCCTGGGCAGACGTGACATGGAATCCGTCGGGCTGCGTGCCGTCGTCGAACAGGAGATCGGCCGCCTGATCACCACCGGGCAGCCGACTGCGCGCGCCGTCGCCACAAGCCTGGGCATGAGCCTGCGGACCTTCACGCGCCGGCTGGCCGAGCAGGGCACCAGCTTCGGCGAGATCCTCGACCAGCAACGGCGCGACCTGGCGATGCTGTACCTGGATGATCCGGCGATTTCGCTGGGCCAGATGGCGTGGCTGCTCGGCTATTCCGAAACGACCTCGTTCAACCATGCCTTCCGGCGCTGGACCGGTACCAGTCCGTCGCGTCTGCGGCGGGCGCGCAAGACCGACGGTGCTGCTGCCCTGGCTCAGCCTGCGTCGTAGGGGTTCTTCGTCGTCCGCATGCTCAAGCGGATCGGCGTGCCGGGCAGGTCGAATGTCTCACGCAGACCGTTGATCAGGTAGCGCAGATAGCTCTCCGGCAATCCGTCGAGCTGGCTGCCGAACAGGGCGAAATGCGGCGGGCGTGCCTTCACCTGCGTCATGTAGCGGATCTTGATGCGCCGTCCCGAGACGGCTGGCGGCGGATGGCCGTCGAGCACGCGCGTCAACCATTTGTTGAGCTGCGCCGTCGAGACACGTCGCGACCAGACCTCCGCGGCGCTGAAACTCGCCTGCATCAGTCTGTCGATGCCATCGCCGCTCAGGGCCGAGACCGGCACGAGGGCGACGCCGCGGATGCTCGACATCAGGCGCTCGGCATCGTCGGCGATGCGCTTCAGGGCGCCCGCCTCGCCGGCCACGAGGTCCCATTTGTTGAGTGCGATGACGACCGCCCTGCCCTCTTTCTCGATCAGGCCGAGGATCGCCATGTCCTGCTTCTCGAACGGGATCGTGGCATCCAGCAGCAGCACGACGACCTCGGCATAGCGCACGGCGCGCAGTCCGTCGGCGACCGACAGCTTTTCGAGCTTGTCTTGCACATTGGCGCGCTTGCGCATGCCGGCGGTGTCGAACAGCTTCACCGGACGGCCGCGCCACGTCCATGGGATCGTGATGGTGTCACGGGTGATCCCGGCCTCGGGGCCGGTCAGCAGTCGGTCCTCGCCGATCATGCGGTTGATGAGCGTCGACTTCCCGGCATTGGGACGCCCCACCACGGTGATCCGCAGCGGACGGTCGACGCCTGCCACGACATCATCCCCCAGTGGCGCGTCGTCATCGGGGTCCTCGATCTCCGGCTCCGGCGCAGTCTGCTCCGGCAGGGCCTCGCGCAGCGCGTCGTAGAGATCGCTGAGGCCCTCGCCGTGCTCGGCGGAGAACGGGATCGGATCGCCGAGCCCGAGGCCGAAGGCCTCGTAGGTTTCCATCCGGCCGGCCCGGGCCTCTGCCTTGTTGGCGAGCAGGATCACCGGCTTGCCGGCGCGGCGCACAAGGGTGGCGAAATGCCGGTCGGACGGCGTCAGACCGGCGCGCGAATCAATGACGAAGCAGATGGCGTCGGCATCGGCGATGGCGGCCTCGGTCTGGGCCCGCATCCGTCCGGCCAGCGACGCTGAGTCGGCCTCCTCGAGGCCGGCCGTGTCGATGATCGTGAAGGTCAGGTCGCCCAGCCGCCCCTCGCCCTCGCGCCGGTCACGGGTCACGCCGGGCTGGTCGTCGACCAGCGCCAGCTTCTTGCCGACAAGCCGGTTGAACAGCGTCGACTTGCCGACATTGGGACGGCCGATGATGGCCAGGGTGAATGTCATGGTGCTCCTCGCAGGCGGTCCCGGTCGCGGCCATGCGGGCGGGCCGGAACCGGAACATCGGTCACGAGGCCGGCTTCACCGGCCCCGATCGGACCAGTCCGAGCAGCAGGTCGGCGCGCTGGCGCAGCGATGGTGGCGCAGTGCGGTCGACAATGATCGCGTCGAACAGCTTGCCGGCGGCCTCGTAGTCACCCGCCTTCAGGGCGGCAAGGCCAAGCAGTTCGCGGGCGTTCGGCCCCCACGGGTTGCCTGCCACCAGCAGTGGGTCGAGGCGGGTCTTCAGCGCGTCGCGGGGCTCGCTGTCGACCGCCAGAAGCGCGGCGCGCAGCCGCGCCAGATCGCGCATGATCTGCGGCTGCGCGGTATCGGCCGCCAGCACCTCATAGGCCTTGATGCCCTTCGCAGGATCGCTGCGGGCGTTCTCCGCCGCCTCGCGGAAGCGGGCGAGGCGCTCGTAGCCGGCTGGAGCATCCTTGGCGATCGCGGCGAAGTCCTGCTCGGCCTTGGCGGTGTCGCCGGACCGCGAGGCCTCGATGGCGGCCTCGAAGCGGGCGCCGGCGGCCTCGGCCCGCTTGTCTTCGTAGTACACCCATGCGCGCCATCCAGCCGTCGCAAGGACGATCAGGACGGCAAGGCCGACCAGAAGTGGCCCGTGTTTTTTCCAGACATCCGCGGCCTTGTCGCGGCGGACGTCGTCTTCAATCTCGCGAAATATATCGGCCATGACCGGCTCGGCTCTCCCGGCGACGCGGGCCCGCCCGGGCAGGCGCTCGCGTATCAGGCGGCAGCGCTTAGCACGCGCAGGCCCTGCTTGTCATGCGCCGGGTCTGTCAGCCGACGACGGGGACGCCGATCAGCAGCGGATGCAGCCAGA
>JBEIIL010000030.1:0-33432 GCA_040380755.1 Methylobacteriaceae bacterium
CTGGGCACCGCCTCCGGTCAGCACGATCCGCCGCCCTGCCTCGGTGCCATAACCGGCATTGCGCAGCCGGTCGCGGACGAGCTCGAGGATCTCCTCGACCCGCGGCCGGATGATGCGCATGAGATGCGACTTCGGCACGTGGTTGACTGCGTCGCGGTCGTCCTCGTCGACGGACGCGACCGCGATTATCTCGCGCTCGTCGGACGCCGTCGCGATGGTCGAGCCATAGAGCGTCTTCAGGCGCTCCGCATGGGCAACGCTGGTCGACAGGCCGCGGGCGATGTCCATGGTGATGTGGTTGCCGCCAACCGCCAGCGCGTCGGTGTGCACCAGGTGGCCTCCCGAGAACACGCCGATGCTGGTGGTCCCTCCGCCACAGTCGACGACGACGACGCCCATCTCGGCCTCGTCCTCGACCAGCGTGGCGAGACCCGAGGCGTAGGGTGTGGCCACCACCGCCTCGACGTCGAGATGGCAGCGCTCGACCGCCAGCATCAGGTTGCGCACCGCGTTCTGGTCGCAGCACACCACATGCATGTCGACGCCGAGCTTCTCGCCGATCATCCCGTGCGGATCCTGGATCCCGCGCGTCGCATCAAGCGCAAAGCCGGTGGGCAGCGAGTGCAGCACGGTACGGCCGGGCCTGGCGCCCGTGGCGCTCGCCGCCTCCAGTACCCGGTGCACGTCGCTGTCGCCGACGCCCTGGCCGCGCAGCGCGATGTCGGCGTGGTAGAGCTCGGAGCCGAGCCGACCGCCCGTCATCGTCACGATCGCGGCGCGGATCTCGACCTTGGCCATGCGCTCGGCGGCGTCCACCGCGAGGCGGATCGCCTGTTCGGCGGCTTCCAGGTCGACAATGGCTCCGCCCTTGAGGCCACGCGCGCGCTGGTGGCCGATGCCGATGATCCGGGCCCGGTGCGTGCGTCCGCGCAGCAGGTCGCTCTCCGCCACCGGGTCGAGCCGGGCGACGAGGCACACCACCTTGGTGGTGCCGATGTCGAGCACCGACAGCACCGCGCTCTTGCGCGGCGACAGCGGCTTCAGACGGGGTGTGAGGCTCGGGCGGCCGTGTTTCATACCGGGCTTCCCTTGCCGAGTTTGGGTCTGGCCTTGACCATCTCCGCACGCGCCGCAACAGCCTCCTCGGACAGGCGCAGCACCACCCTGTCGGGTTGCCGCAGGTCGATGGCGAGGACGTCCTTGTCGAGGATCTTCTGGTCGCGAATCAGCGCCGACAGGCGGGTCATGGCGGCTCCGGCATCGGTCTCGGGCAGCCGGACATCGACGCCGTTGGCGAGCTTCAGCGTCCAGCGCCGTTCGCCGACCAGCACGCCGGCCCGCACATACGGCTTCAGGTCGGGATGGGCGTCCATCAGCCGCGAGAACAGGGTGGCGCGGGTGTTGGCACCCTCCCCCACCACCAGCGGCAGCCGGTTGAAGCGGGGATCGTTGAGGCTGTCGATCACGGTGCCGTCGGCGGCCACGACGGAGACCTCGCCGTGGTTCTGCCACAGCGCAAAGGGTTCGCGCTCGGCCAGCGTGATCGCCAGAGCGCCCGGATAGAGCTTGCGCACCGTCGCCTCGCGCACCAGAGGCATGGCCAACAGCCTGTCGCGGGCGCGGCCGACATCGAAGAACGGCAGCGAGCCGCGCGGATCGACGCCGGCCACCTGCAGCACCTCGGTCTGGTCGAGTTCGGCGATGCCCGCGATGGTAACGCTATCGATGCCAAATCCCAGCGCCCGCGCCACGACATCGAGGGGCTCGCCGCGGAAGGCGACGAAATCAGCATATTGCCCGCCGCGATACGCCCCGAAGAGCCCGACGCCGCTGAACAGCAGCAACAGCAGCGCCGTGCCGGCGAAGGCCGGCAGCCGCCGGTGCACCCGCTCGGAGGCGCGGATCACCGGCCGCCCGCGCACAAGGGCACGGGACGCGGACGGGGCGAGCATGCGCGACGGCGCTGCAGACGCGCCGCTCCCGGCGAAGGCCTCGCGGGCCGTCACCGGAGACACGAGCGCTGCGCTCACCGATCGCAGGAGGCGTCCTCCACCATCCATCGTACCAACTCACCGAACGTTAGGCCCGCATGGGCGGCCAATTCCGGCACAAGCGAAGTCTCGGTCAGGCCGGGCTGGGTGTTGACCTCGAGGCAGACAAGCGCGCCGGTGCCCCCCGGCGTGTCGTCGTATCGAAAGTCAGCCCTGCTTACGCCCCGGCAGCCAAGAGCTTGATGCGCCGTTAACGCCAACTGTTGAACCTGATGGTAAATATTTGGTGAAATTTCCGCGGGCAGGATGTGGACGGACCCGCCCTGCGCGTACTTGGCGTCGTAATCGTAGAACAGCCCGGTGGCCGGCCGAATGTCGATGACGCCAAGCGCATGGTCGCCCATCACCGCGCAGGTGAGCTCGCGACCGGCCACATAGGCCTCGACCAGCATCATGTCGCCGAACGCCCAGTCCTCGCGCGCCAGCTCCTGCGGCGGGTGGCTGCGGTCCTCGCGCACGATGATGATGCCGACCGACGATCCCTCGGCGACGGGCTTCACCACATAGGGTGGTGCCATGACGTGGCGCTGCGCCGCCTCGCGGCGATGCACGGTGAGGCCGTACGGCACCGGCACGCCGGCCGCCGCCATCACCACCTTGGCGGTGTCCTTCTGCATGGCCAGCGCCGATGCCAAAACGCCCGAGTGGCTGTAGGGGATCCGCATGATCTCGAGGATGCCCTGCACGGTGCCGTCCTCGCCGAAGCGGCCGTGCAGGGAGTTGAGCACCACGTCCGGCTGCGTCGCGGCGAGCACCGCCGCGAGGTCGCGCCCCGCATCGATGCGGGTGACGCGAAAATCCATCGCCTCCAGGGCCCTGGCGCAGGCCTCGCCGGAGCGCAGCGACACCTCCCGCTCGGCCGACAGCCCGCCCATCAGAACCGCCACATGGCGCGTCATCGTTCCGCCTCCCTATCGGCAGGCCGGGCAAGCCCGACCCGCTTGATTTCCCATTCCAGCGTCACGCCCGCGCTCTCCCGCACGCGCCGGCGCACCTCCTCGCCCAGCGCCTCGACATCAGCCGCCGTGGCGCCCGCATGGGCGACGAGGAAATTGCAATGCAGTGGCGAGACCTGCGCCCCGCCATGCATCAGCCCGCGGCATCCGGCCCTGTCGACCAGCTCCCAGGCCTTGCCGCCCGGCGGGTTCTTGAAGGTCGACCCGCCCGTGCGGGTGTTGACCGGCTGCGTCGCCTGCCGAGTCTCGGTGATCGCTGCCATCTCCGCCAGGATCGCCGCCGGATCGCCCGGCTGCCCCTCGAACATCGCATGCGTGAACACGACATCGTCGGCAACGCCGCAGTGCCGATACGTGAACCCCATGGCGGCGGTGCTGAAGTCGCGCACGACACCGTCCCGCCCGACGCCGCGGCAGGCGACGAGCACGTCCTTGACCTCGCCCCCGTAGGCGCCGCCATTCATCCGCAGCGCGCCGCCGATGGTGCCTGGAATGCCGCGCAGGAACGACAGGCCGGCGATCCCAGCTTCGGCGGCTACGCGCGCCACCTTGACGTCCGCCGCCCCGGCACCGGCCGCGATGCGCAGAGGCCCGCTTATGGCGATGTCCTGGAATCCCTTGCCCAGCCGGACCGCCACGCCCGGCAGGCCGCCGTCACGCACCAGCAGGTTCGAGCCGAGACCGATGACGAGCGCTGGGACATCGGCCGGCAGGCCGGCCATGAACAGGGCCAGATCGGCCTCGTCGACTGGCTGGAACAGCACCTGCGCCGGACCACCCGTGCGGAACCACGACAGTGGCGCCAGCGGCGCATTCGACACCATGCTCCCGCGCAGGCCCGGCATGCGGGCCGCCAGCACGGGCGTGATGTCGGGAAACGCCATCGGCCTCAGTCCGCCGCCGGGCCGAGCGCGGCGAGTTCGCCGGGCAGCGCATAGGCCCAGTTGGTGATGGTGCCGGCGCCCAGGCACACCACGTAGTCGCCCGGCCGCGCCAGCCCGTGCACCAGCGGCGCGAGGTCGGCCGGGGCGTCCAGCGGCAACACGTGGCGGTGGCCGTGCGCCTTCAGCGCCTGGACGAGGGAATCGCGGTCCGCCCCGGGGATCGGAGGCTCGCCGGCCGCGTAGGTGTCGGCCACGATCACCACGTCGGCATCGTTGAAGCAGGTGGCAAACTGATCGAACAGCGACGACAGGCGCGTGTAGCGGTGCGGCTGCACCACCGAGATTACCTGGCCGGGCGTCGAGGCCCGCGCCGCGCGCAGCACCGCGGCGATCTCGACCGGGTGGTGACCATAGTCGTCGAAGATTGCGGCGCCGTTCCACTCGCCGGTGCGGGTGAAGCGGCGCTTGACCCCGCCGAACCCCTTGAGGGCTTCACGGATGGTCTCCAGCGGCATGCCGAGATGGTAGGCCACGGCGATCGCCGCGGTCGCGTTGAGGGCGTTGTGGTGGCCGGGCATCGGCAACGTCAGCTCCTCGATGCCGTTCAGCCGACCGGTCTTGCGGTCGCGGATGACGACGCGGAAGCGCGAGCGCCCGCCGGTGAGGTCGACATCCATCAGCCGCACGTCGGCCTGCGGGTTTTCGCCATAGGTGACGACGCGCCGGTCCTCGATGCGCCCCACCAGCTCCTGCACGGTCGGATGGTCGAGGCACATCACCGCGAAGCCGTAGAACGGGATGTTCTCGACGAAGGCCCGGAATGCATCCTTGATGGCGTCGAAGGTGTGGAAATGGTCGAGATGCTCGGGATCGATATTGGTGACGATCGCCACGTCGGCCGGTAGCTTCAGGAAGGTGCCGTCGGACTCGTCGGCCTCCACCACCATCCAGTCGCCGGCGCCGAGCCGCGCATTGGTGCCGTACGCATTGATGATGCCGCCATTGATCACCGTCGGATCGAAACCGCCGGCGTCGAGCAGCGTGGCGACCAGCGAGGTGGTGGTCGTCTTGCCGTGCGTGCCCGCGATGGCGACGCACTGCTTGAGGCGCATCAGCTCGGCCAGCATCTCGGCACGGCGGACAACCGGCAGGCGGTTCTCGCGCGCTGCCATCAATTCGGGATTGTCGCGGCGGATCGCCGTCGACACCACCACCACGGCGGCGGCGCCGAGATTGGCCGCCGAATGACCGATCGCCACCGCGATGCCCTTGTCGCGCAACCGCTTGACGTTGGCGCTCTCGGACGCGTCCGAGCCCTGCACCGTGTAGCCGAGATTGTGCAGCACCTCGGCAATGCCCGACATGCCGATGCCGCCGATGCCGACAAAGTGGATGGGACCGAGTTCGCTGGGCAGCTTCATGGACGGATCTCCGGGCGAGGGGCAAGGCCGGCGGTGCGCAGCACCACCTCGGCCAGTCGGTCGGCGGCATCGGGAAGGCCGGCGCTGCGCGCAGCGGCGGCGGCAGCGGCCAGCGGGGCCGGATCGGCGAGGCGTGCGGCGAGTTCCTGCGCCAGCCGACGCGGCGTGAAATCGGCCTGAGGCACCACCAGTGCGGCGCCGGTCGACGACAGCATCGCGGCATTCGCCGCCTGGTCGCCGTCGAGCGACTGCGGCAACGGCACGAGGATCGACGGTCGGCCGATGACCGACAGCTCGGCCACCGTCGACGCGCCCGAGCGGGCGATCACCAGATGCGCGGCCGCGATCCGCGCCGGCATGTCGGGAAAGAAGGACGAGAGGTCAGCGGCGATGCCGAGGCGCGCACAGGCGTCCTGGACGCGCCCCATGTCCTCGGCCCGCACCTGCTGGACCAGCCGCAGCCGCGCCCGGTCGGCCGGCGACAGCAGCTCGAGCGCCGGCGGCACCACGTCGCTCATCACCCGCGCGCCCTGGCTGCCGCCGAAGACGACCAGGTTCAGCGGCCCTCCCGGCTCGGCCGGCGCATAGGGGATCGCCGCGGCGGCCAGCACCGGCGGGCGCACCGGATTGCCGGTGCGCACCATGCGGTCGCTCCAGCCTGGCTCGACGCCCCGGGCGGTCGCAAATCCGGTGGCGATGACGCGGGCGCGGCCGGCCAGCAGCCGGTTGGCGCGGCCCATCACGCCGTTCTGCTCGTGGATGATCGTCGGGATGCCGCGGAACGCCGCGGCCAGCAGCGGCGGCACCGTCGGGTAGCCGCCGAACCCGACCACCACCGAGGGACGCAGCCGGCCCATCAGCCCCCAGGCGACGACCAGCCCTTGCCCGAGCCGCAGCGCTGCCTGCGCCATGGCGACAGGCGACCGGCCCGACACGGTGGCGGACGGAATGACGTGGACGGCGATAGCCGGAAAGGCCTTGCCATACTGCGTCGCCCGCACGTCGGTGGCGAGGTGAACGCCATGGCCCTGCGCCGCGAGGGCTGCAGCCAGCGCCTCGGCGGGGAACAGGTGCCCGCCGGTGCCCCCGGCGGCGAGCAGGATCGGACCCGCCATCACGCGCGCGCCGGGTCGAGCGGCCGCACCACGCGGTCATAGTATTCAGACCGCGGCCGTCGCCGCGTCACCGCCAGCAGGAACCCCATGGCCAGCGCCAGCGAGATCAGCGACGAGCCGCCATAGGAGATGAACGGCAGCGTCATGCCCTTGGCCGGCATGAGATGCACGTTGACCGCCATGTTGATCACCGATTGCAGACCGAACAGCATGATCAGCCCGGCGGCCGCGAGACGGCAGAACGGCTCCTCGTTGCGGCGTGACAGCACCAACCCGCGCAGCACCACCAGCGCGAAGATCGACAGCAGCACGAGGCAGACCAGGATGCCGAACTCCTCCGCCGTCACGGCGAAGATGAAGTCGGTGTGGCTGTCGGGCAGAATACGCTTGACCGTGCCCTCGCCCGGTCCCTTCCCGAGCCAGCCGCCCTGCACGAAACTGTCGATGGCGTTGTCGACCTGGAACGTGTCGCCGGACGCCGGGTCCAGGAACCGGTTGATGCGCGCCGCCACATGCGGCAGCAGCTGATAGGCGGCAAACAGCCCGAACACGCTGACACCGCCAAGTCCGACCACCCAGAACAGATGCAGTCCCGACAGGAAGACGAGGCCGCACCACACGATGGTGACCAGCATGGTCTGACCGATGTCGGGCTGCAGCACTAGCGGCACGATGGTCAGCGCCAGCAGCAGGAAGCCGATGATGGTGCCGGGAACGTCGCGCCGCCGTCCGCCCTCCGAAAAGGCCCAGGCCGCCAGGACGACGAAGGCCGGCTTGACGAATTCGGACGGCTGCACGGCGATGCCGGCCAGCGAGATCCAGCGCCGCGCACCCTTCACCTCGGTGCCGAACAGCAGCGTCGCGACCACCAGCGCCATGGCGCCCAGATAGACGAACAGGGCCAGCCTGCGCACGTGCCGCGGCGAGAAGAAGCTCACCGTCAGCATCACCGCGAAGGCCGGCACCAGGTAGATCACCTGCCGGTTGACGAAGTGGAAGGTCGACAGGCCCAGACGCTCTGCCACCGGCGGGCTGCCCGCCATGTTGAGCACGATCCCGATCACCATCAGGATGATCAGCAACGCCAGCAGCAGCCGGTCGATGGTCCACCACCAGTCGGAGAAGGGCGTGCGTTCGGTGCGCGAGGCCATGGCTCACTCCTGCGGAAGCGGCGTCACGCCCGGCAGGGCGTGCACGAGGTTGCGGAAATGGGCGCCGCGGACCTCGAAGTTCGGATACTGGTCGTAGGAGGCGCAGGCCGGCGACAGCAGCACAACCGGTTCAGCCGCGTCGCTCGTCGCCGCATCGGCAGCGGCAGCCGCCACCGCCTCCGGCAGGGTGCCGCAGGCCACATGGGGCACCGCCCCTCCAAGCGTCGCCGCGAAGGTGTCGGACGACTTGCCGACCAGGTAGGCCCTCGCCACCCGGCCGAACAGCGGCGCCAGCGGCGCGATCCCGCCCTCCTTGGCCACCCCGCCAGCGATCCAGTGAATGGCATCGGGAAACGACGACAGCGCCTTCTCGGCCGCATCGGCATTGGTGGCCTTGCTGTCGTTGACGAACAGCACGCGGCCGCGGCGCCCGACCTGCTCCATGCGGTGGGCAAGGCCCGGGAACGAGGCCAGTCCGCGCCGGATCGTCTCGGGATCGAGGCCCAGCGCCGTGCAGGCGGCGATGGCTGCCGCCGTGTTCTGGGCATTGTGCGCGCCGCGCAGCGCGCCGATGCCGGCCAGGTCCGCCACCGCCGTCACCGCACCACCGCAGGCCCAGGCGACGCTTTCGCCCTGCCGGAACAGGCCGTCGGACAGCGCCTCCTCGACGGAAATCCGCACCACCCGCCGGCCCGCCGCAACAAGGCGCGTGGCAATCGTCCGGCAGGGGTCGTCATCCACGCCGACAATGGCCGTGCCAGCTGCAGCCACCAGCCGCTCCTTGATGGCGGCGTAGGCCTCCAGCGTGCCGTGCCGGTCGAGATGGTCGGGCGTGACGTTGAGCAGGATGCCGACGGCCGGCGCCAGTGACGGCGCCAGGTCGATCTGAAACGACGAACACTCGATGACGTGAACGCGATCGGCCGAAGGCGGCGCCAGCGACAGGATCGCCGTGCCGATATTGCCACCCATCTGCACGTTGCGCCCGGCCTGCCGCAGCACGTGCGCGATCAGCGCCGTGGTGGTCGACTTGCCGTTGGTCCCGGTGATGGCGACGAATGGCGCGTCGGGAGCGAGTGCCGCACGCTCGCGGCAGAACAGCTCGATGTCGCCGATGATGGCGAGCCCGGCCGCCTGCGCACGCAGGACCGTCCAGTGCGGCGCCGGGTGGGTGAGCGGCACGCCGGGTGCCAGCACCAGCGCGGCAAAGCCGCTCCAGTCGGCGGTCGAAAGATCGACGACACCGATGCCTGCCGCCGCAGCCCGTCCGCGGGCCGCCTCGCTGTCGTCCCACGCGGCCACCTGCGCGCCGCCGGCGACGAGCGCCAGGGCGGTGGCTAGGCCAGAGCCGCCGAGGCCGAACAGGGCGACCTGGCGTCCGGAAAAGCAGTGGACCGGCGTCATGCCGCCCTCACCGCAGCTTCAGGGTGGAGAGGCCGACCAGCGCCAGCACCACGGCGATGATCCAGAACCGCACCACCACCTGCGGTTCGGACCAGCCGAGCTGCTCGAAATGGTGGTGGATCGGCGCCATCCGGAACACCCGCTTGCCGGTGAGCTTGAACGACGCCACCTGGATGATCACCGACAGGGCCTCGAGCACGAACAGGCCGCCGACGATCGCCAGCACGATCTCGTGCTTGGTGGCGACCGCGATGGCGCCGAGCAGGCCGCCCAGCGCCAGCGATCCCGTATCGCCCATGAAGATCTGCGCCGGCGGCGCGTTGAACCACAGGAAGCCGAGGCCGGCGCCGATCATGGCGCCGCAGATGACGGCGAGCTCGCCGGTGCCTGGCACGAAGTTGATCTGCAGGTAGCTGGCGAAGATCGCATTGCCCGACAGGTAGGCGATGAACCCGAAGGTCGCCGCCGCGATCATCACCGGCACGATGGCGAGGCCGTCCAGCCCGTCCGTCAGGTTCACCGCGTTGCCGGCGGCCACGATCACGAAGGCGCCGAACACCACGAAGAACAGGCCGAGATCGATGAGCACGTCCTTGAAAAACGGCAGCGACACCGAGGTGGCGAGCCGGCCGACGCCGACGCGTGACATCACGTAGCAGGCCGCCAGCGCGATCAGGAACTCCAGCGCCAGCCGGGAGCGGCCTGCAAAGCCGCTGTGGGTCTGCTTCGTCACCTTGAGGTAGTCGTCGTAGAAGCCGATCGCCCCGAAGCCGAGCGTCACCAGCATCACCACCCACACATAGGGGTTGGAGAGGTTGGCCCACAGCAGCGTCGACACCACCAGGCCCGACAGGATCATCAGCCCACCCATGGTGGGCGTGCCCTTCTTGGTCAGCAGGTGCGATTGCGGCCCGTCGGCGCGGATCGGCTGGCCCTTGCCCTGCTTGAGGCGCAGCCCGGCGATGATCCGCGGCCCGAACAGGAACACGAACAGAAGCGCGGTCGCGGTCGCCCCGCCGGTTCGGAAGGTGATGTAGCGGAACACGTTCAGCGGGCTGAAGGCGGCCGAGTAGTCGGCGAGGAAGGCGAGCATGGGCTTGTCCCGTCTCAGCCGGCCACTGGGGCCGGTGGCGCAAAACGCTTGGTGATGGCCGCGACGATCGCCGCGGTGCGGCTGCCGTTCGACCCCTTGACGGTAACGACGTCGCCGGCCCGCAGCGCCGACAGGACCGTGGCCTCGAGTGCATCGGCCGTCGCCGCATAGCCGCCGCGCCGCTCCTGCGGCAGGGCGTGCCACAGCGCCTTCATCAGCGGGCCGGCGGCGAAGACGAGGTCGATGCCGTTCTCCTCCACGGCCGCCGCCAGGCCAGCATGCAGAGCGGGCCCGTCCGGCCCGAGCTCCAGCATGTCGCCCAGCACCGCGATGCGACGACCGCGCAGGCCAACGGGTGCCTGGCCGAGAATGCCGAGCGCCGCCCGCATGGAGGCCGGGTTGGCGTTGTAGCTTTCGTCAAACAGCGCGATCTCACCGCCCGGCGCCGGCAGCCGCACCTGGCGGCCGCGGCCGATCGGCGGAGTGACGTCGGCCATCGCCAGGCAGGCGAGCGCCAGGTCGCCGCCCAGCGCCACAACCACGGCGAGGATGCCAAGGCTGTTGAGGACGATGTGCTTGCCCGGGCTGCCGATGCGGTAGGTCACCGGCTGGCCGTGGACCTGCGCCTCGACGACGCTGAGGTCAGGCTGCAGCACCGCCCGCTCCAGCCGGACATCGGCATCGGCGTGTTCGCCGAAAGTCACGATCCGACCGGCGGAGCTGGCCTGGGCGTGGCCGAGAAGCCGCTCGTACTGCGCGTTGTCGCGGTTGATCACCGCCGTGCCGCCTGGCTCGAGCCCACTGAAGATCTCGCCCTTGGCGTCGGCGATGGCCTCGATGCTGCCGAGGTTTTCGAGGTGGACCGGCTCGACCGTGGTGACCAGCGCCACATGCGGGCGAACCATGCGCGCCAGCGGCGTGATCTCGCCGGCATTGTTCATGCCGATTTCGAACACGCCGAAGGCCGTCCCGGCGGGCATGCGCGCCAGCGTCAGCGGCACGCCCCAGTGGTTGTTGTAGCTCGCCGCCGAGGCGTGCGTCGCGCCCTGCCTGGCCAGCAGCGTGCGCAGCGCCTCCTTGGTGCCGGTCTTGCCGACCGATCCCGTCACCGCCACCACGCGGGCGGCGGTGCGGGCCCGCGCGGCTTCACCCAGTGTCTCCAGCCCCCGCAACACGTCGCCGACGGCCAGCACGCAGCCGGCTCCGGCGAAGTCGCGGACGCGGTGGCCCGACACCACGGCGACCGACGCGCCCGCGGCAAGCGCCGCGGCAACAAAGTCATGCCCGTCTCGGGCATCGCCGCGCACGGCGAAGAAGGCATCGCCAGGCTGCAGCGTGCGGGTGTCGATGGAGATGCCTGTGACGGTCTCCGGTGGCGGACCGCCATGCGGCGTCGCCTGCATGGCCTCGATCAGGTCGGATCCCGTCCAGAGTGGCGTGGTGGCGGAGGTGGTCACGGCAGGGCCTCGGTGAGGGCGGCTTCGATGGCCGCATGGTCGGAGAAGGGCAGCACGCGATCGGCAACGATCTGGCCGGTTTCATGGCCTTTGCCGGCCACGACAAGCACGTCGCCCGGTCCGAGTTCACTGACCGCGGTGCGGATGGCGGTGGCGCGGTCGCCGATCTCGCGCGCGCCGGGCGCGGCGGCGAGGATCGCGGCGCGGATCGCAGCCGGATCCTCCGACCGTGGATTGTCGTCGGTGACGATGATGGTATCGGCCCGCTCGGCCGCAATGGCGCCCATCAGCGGTCGCTTGCCGCGGTCGCGATCGCCACCACAGCCGAAAACGCAGACCAGCCTGCGGGTCGCATAGGGCCGCAGCGCCGCCAGCACCTCGGCCAGCGCCTCGGGCTTGTGCGCATAGTCGACGACCGCAAGCGCGCCGTTGCGCTCGCCGACGCGCTCGAGGCGCCCCTTGACGCCGGTCAGGCCGGCCAGGGCTGCCATCACCCGCGAGGTGACCTCGCCGGCGGCGATGGCCAGCCCCGCCGCAACCAAGGCGTTCGCAGCCTGGAAGTCACCGACCAGCGGCAGTTGCACGTCGAAGCTGCGGCCATCGGCGTCGACGGCGAGACGCTGGCCGAAGCCGTCCCGCGTCAGCCCGGTGATGCGCAGCGTCCGGCCGGCGCGGCCGACGGTGAGGAGCCGCAACCCGCGCGCCTGCACGGCGGCGGCGACGGCAGGGCCGCGCTCACCATCCATGTTGACGACTGCCGTGCCGCCGGCCGGCAGCAGCGTGTCGAACAGGCGCAGCTTGGCGGCCAGATAGGCCTCGACGGTGGGGTGATAGTCGAGGTGGTCGTGCCCCAGATTGGTAAATCCCGCCGCCACCAGCCTGACGCCGTCGAGGCGGCGCTGGTCGAGACCGTGCGACGAGGCTTCCATGGCCAGATGGGTGACGCCCTCGGCGTCAAGCTGCGCCAGCGTCTCGTGCAGCGTCACCGGGTCGGGCGTCGTCAGCGCGCCATAGACCGCCCCGTTCGGCGCCACGACCCCGATGGTGCCAAGGCTCGCGGCCTGGCGCCCGCAGGCGGCGAAGATCTGCCGGGTGAACTCCGCCACCGAGGTCTTGCCGGCTGTCCCGGTGACCGCGACGACGATGCCGGGCTGGCCGGGATGCATCCGCGCCGCCGCCTGCGCCAGCGCCGCGCGCACGTCGGACACGCGCGCATACGCCACCGCCGCGGGCAGGTCGACCGGCCGCTCCGCCTCGCCGACAACCGCCACGGCCCCTGCCGCCACCGCTGCCGGCGCGAAAGCCAGGCCGTCGGCGCGCGCGCCCGGCACGGCGAAGAATACCGTTCCGGGCCCGGCGCGCCGGCTGTCGGCCGTCACGGCGGCAACCGGCCGCCCGTCGGCGTCCGCCACCGTGCCGGCGAGGAGCTCGGCCAAAGTCATCGCGGTGCCAAAATCATCGCGTTCCCCAGGCTCCCATGCGGGCCATGACCGGGAAGGGCAGCTGCGGCGGCTCAAAGCGCGGCGGCAGCCCCAGCAGCGGCGCCACACGCTCGATCACCCTGCCGGTGGTCGTGCCGGCATTCCAGGCCGCGGTGGCATAGCCGAAGGTCTCCGGCAGGCCCTGCGGTTCGTCGTAGATCGTCAGGAACAGGTACTTGGGCCGGTCGGAGGGGGCAATGGCCATGAAGGTGGTGAACAGACGGGTCTTCGAGTAGCGCCCGCCGATGACCTTTTCGGCGGTGCCGGTCTTGCCGCCGACGAAGTAGCCCGGCACGGCCGCTTTCGAGGCAGAGCCGCGCTCGGCGTTGAGCCGCATGATGTAGCGCAAGGCCTCGCTGGTCTCCGGCTTGATCACGCGCGTTGCCTTGGCGAGCGCCTCCTCCGGTGTCCGGCGCAGGAAGGTGGGGTTCATCATCATGCCGCCATTGACCAGCGCGCCGACGGCCGCAACCGCCTGCATCGGTGCCACGGCGAGGCCGTGTCCGAACGCGATCGTCATGGTGTTCAGCTCGCCCCAGCGCTGCGGAACGATCGGCTCCGAGCTTTCCGGCAACTCGGTCCGCATGCGGTCGAGCTGGCCCATCTTGCGCAGGAAGGCCTGGTGGCCCGGCACCCCGACCGTCAGCGCCATGCGGGCCGTGCCGATGTTGGAGGAGTGGACGAACACCTCCGGCACCGTCAGGACGCGATGCGTTCCGTGATAATCGCCGATCTTGAACCGGCCGTACCGCAGGGCGTTGCGGGCATCCAGCGTCGAGTTGATGTTGATCTTGCCGGAATCCAGCGCCATCGCGACGGTCAGCGCCTTGAAGGTCGAGCCCATCTCGAACACGCCGACCGCCATGCGGTTGATGCGGTTGGGGTCGAGCGCGTCGGCCGGGTTGTTGGGGTCGAAATCGGGCAGCGACGCCAGCGCCACCACCTCGCCGGTTGTGACGTCGAGGATCATACCGGCGCCGGCCTTGGCCTTGTATTTCTCGATGCCCTTGGCGATCTCGTCGCGCAGCGCGTGCTGAACCTTGAGGTCGATCGACAGCTGAATCGGCTTCAGGTCGGTGGACTGGCGCGCGAAGCCCGCCATGGTGAGGTCGGCGAGCCCCTGCCCGTCGATGTATTTCTCGATCCCGGCGATGCCGACATTGTCGAGATTGACCGAGCCCAGCACATGGGCGGCGGCCGGGCCGTTGGGATAGATCCGCTTGTGCTCGGGCATGAAGCCGACGCCCGGCAGGCCAAGGCGATGCACCTCCTGCTGCTGGCGCGGCGTGATCTCGCGCTTGACCCAGACGAAGCCCTTGCGCGAGCCGAGCTTCTCGCGCAGCTCGCGGGCGTTGACGTCGGGCAGCACAGCGGTGATGAGCTCGACCGCCTCGTCCTTGTCGATGATGCGGCGCGGTTCGGCGAACACCGACACGGTCTTGATGTCGGTAGCCAGGATGGTGCCGTTGCGGTCGACGATGTCGGGCCGGATGCCCGACACTTCGGCGGCGGCGCGGCGCAGTTGCGTCGGTGGGTCGGGCCGCAGCCCGAGCTGCACCAGACGCCCGGCAATCAGCGCATAGATGCAGGTGAAGCCGGCCGCAACCATGAAGACACGGTGGCCGCTCTTGTCGAGCCGCATCCGGAACAGGTCGCTCAGCGCCGCAACCATGCGGCGCAGCCCGCCCCTGCGGGGAGCCTCGTCGTCCGGCTGGCTGTCGATGGGGTTGCGGGACAGGGTCATGCGTTCCTCACGGCTTCCTGCCGATGCTGCCGGTCGTCGTCGGGGTGCGGGCGTCGCTGCGCGACGCTGTCGGTGTGTTCGTCGGTTCGCCGAGGCCGAGTGCCTCCAGCTTCTTGCCGATGCTGTCGACCGGCACCGGCCTAGCGACGATCTCCGACCAGCGCGCGATCTGCTGGATCGCGCCGGGCTGCAGGTCCGGCAGATGCCGGTCGGCAAGCGCCTGCACCCGGTCGGGCTTGGCCGAGTACTGCCATTCGGCCCGCAGCACGGCGATCGCCTCGCGTTCGCGGGCCGCGCGGTTCTTCAGCTTCGCCACCTGCTCGGCGAGGAAGATGGTGTCGTATTTGATCCGGTAGGCGTAGAGCGCCGAGCCGATCAGCGCCAGGATCGCCACGAGGTGCAGGAAGCGGCGCATCTCAGCCCTCCCCCGCCCAGGCCGGCGCCGCGGTACGCTCGGCGGCGCGCAGCTTGGCCGAGCGGGCGCGCGGATTGTTGGCAAGCTCGGCATATCCGGCCGTTACGGGACGGCGTGTGATCGTCTGAAAGGTGGCGGTGCGGGTCGCTGCCGCCGGCGCATGGCGCGACGGCGCCGCCTCGCGGCCGGAGCGTTCCGTCATGAAGCGCTTCACGATGCGGTCCTCCAGCGAATGGAACGTCACGACGACCAGGCGCCCGCCGGGCGACAGCAGCCTCTCGGCCGCCGCCAGCGCCCGTTCGAGCTCGCCGAGCTCGTCATTCACGGCGATGCGCAGCGCCTGGAAGGTCCGCGTCGCCGGGTGGATGCCGTCCTGCGACGCCCGCACGACGCTGGAGACGATCGAGGCCAGGCGCCCCGTGGTGGTGATGCGGGCCTCGCGCCGGGCCGCCACGATGGCGCGCGCTACGGCGCGCGAGCGGTGTTCCTCGCCATACCGGTAGATCAGGTCGGCCAGCGGCGCCTCGGCCAGCCCGTTGACCAGGTCCTCGGCGCTCTCGCCGGCCTTTTCCATCCGCATGTCGAGCGGTCCGTCGAAACGGAACGAGAAGCCGCGCGCGGCGTCGTCGATCTGCATCGACGACACGCCGATATCGAGCACGAACCCGTCCAGCGACGCCATGCCGTGGTCTTCGGCTATGGCCTCGACGTCACCGAAACGGCCCTGCACCAGCACGAGACGTCCGGCAGAGTCCGCCACCAGCGCGGCGCCGCCTGCAACCGCCTCGGGGTCGCGGTCGATGGCCAGCACCCGGCAGCCGGGCGCGGCATCGAGAATGGCGCGGGTGTAGCCGCCGGCGCCGAAGGTGCCGTCGCAATAGATGCGTCCGTCGCCGGGGGCCAGCGCGTCGACAACCTCCCGCGCGAGCACGGGAACGTGACGGGCCGGTCCGCCAGCGGCGTCGGGTGTCCGAGCGCCGCGACCCGTCATCGTTCCCGTGCTCCGGGAGCGGGGCCCGGACGCGCAAGCGCGCCGAGCTCCTTCTTGAGATCCCTCACCTTCGCTCTGGCCTCGTCGAGATGACGTTGGAAGGCGGAGGGTTCCCAAACCTGAAACTTGTGCCCGAGGCCCACGAAGGTCACCGCGTCGGTGATCCCCGCATGCGCCTTGAGCGTGTCCGTCAGCCCGACCCGGCCCTCCGGGTCGACCTTCAGGACCTCGCTGATCCCGTACAGCGCCGTCGAGAAGTGGTCCCGCTCGTCCGAGAACGGCGGCAGCGTCGCAATCAGCGCGTCGATCTCCCGCAGGAGCCCGTTGCCACCGGCATCGAGCGCCTGCGCCTCCAGCGACGGGTGCACGTACAGACCCTCGAACCCGTCCCGCGCCATCACGGCCCGGAAGGAGGCCGGGATCGACACGCGACCCTTGGCGTCCAGTCGGTTCGTGAAGCTGGAGACGAACCGATCCATTCCGCCTGTACCCCGACGCCGCCTCCCGGGAGGCGGTGCATGGCGACGCCACGACGGCGCCCTCGAACCCCTCCGATCCACGGCAGGCACGGTCCGCCGCACCGGTCGAAACCGGGTCGCCGATCCGTCGTTCATGGGTCTTGGACGGGATGATTTGGGATATCATGGGACAACATGGTCGTCAACGGACGCCGTCCGCCTCGCGGCGCACCTTGTCCTGCGGCGATCATCACACCGCGTTAACGTTAACGAAGCGTTGAGAGGCCTGGACGCTGGTGCGCCAGGCTGTGAGATCACGCCAAATGCGTCGATAAATCGCGGCGTTCAGGCCGTCCGCGGCGTGGCCAGCAGCGTCAGGCCGCCTTCGGGCCGCAGCGTGATCCGCTGTATCGGCATGGGCGGCTGCGCCCCCGCCGGCAGGTCGAGCCGCACGGTCCGCAACAGCGCGGCCAGCACCAGCACCGCTTCCTGCAGGGCAAAGCCCGCGCCGATGCAGATCCGCGGCCCGGCTCCGAACGGCAGATAGGCAAAGCGCGGGATCGACGCCCGGTTTGCCGGCAGGAAGCGCGCCGGGCGAAACGACTCGGGCGCATCCCACAGCAGCCTGTGCCGGTGCAGCACCCAGGTCGACACCACCGTCAGCGCCCCGGCCGGCACCGCGATGCCGGCGGCTGTATCGGCGGCGATGGCCTGGCGGGTGATGATGGCCGCCGGCGGATAGAGGCGCATCGCCTCCTCGATGACGGCGCGCAACAGCACCAGCCGCCCCACCGCTTCCTCGGCCGGCAAGCCTGCGGCCGCGTCGGCTTCCGCCTCGCAGGTCTCGCGGATGGCCGGGTGCAGCGCCAGCAGCAGCAGCGTCCAGGTCAGCGCGTTGGCCGTGGTCTCGTGGCCGGCCGCCATGAAGGTCAGCAGCGTGTCCAGCACCTCGTCGTCGCCCAGCGCCGCCCCGGTCTCGGGATCGCGCGCCGCCAGAAGCCCCGCCAGCAGCGTCGGCGTGGCATCGGCCGCTGGCCCAGCCCGCTCGGCATCGATCAGCCGCTGCATCGCACCGCGCAGCACGGCGATGGCGCCACGGGCCCGAACCCGGCCCGGCCGCGGCACCCAATCGGGGACGCCGAGGATGTCCAGCGGCGAGACCCGGCCGGCCGTCTCCAGATAGCGCGTGATCGCGCCGGTGATGTCGCGGGCATCGGTGCCCAGTCCGCCGGGGAACACCGTGGCTGCCAGCACGGCCAGCGTCACATCGGCCATGGCCGCGTCGACCTGCACCGCCGATCCCGCCGGCAGGTCGCGCAGGCCGGCCGTGGCGGCGCGCGCCGACAGGTCCATGGCCGGCGCGAAGGCATCGACCCGCCGCGGCACGAAACCCGGCGCGGTCGTGCGCCGCAGCCGCCGCCAGGCCTCGCCCTCGGCGGTCAGGATCCCGTCGCCAAACATCGGCCGCAGAATCCTGAGCTGGAGCGGGTCCTTGCGGTAGTTGGCGGCATTGTCGACGAGAACGTGGCGGATCGCGGCGGGATCCTGCAGCGCCACGATCAGCCCCATGATGCCGCGGCGGGTGACGCTCGGCCGGGCGAAATGCGCCCGCGTCCACAGGGTGATGGGATTGCGCCGCATCCCGGCGAACACCTCGAAGGCGTTGGGCGGGGCCTTGCGCGGCACGGGAGCCGGCAGCGGGGCCAGCGGCAGGACGGCGACGGAAGGTTCCATGACGGCACACTTGGGTCCGATTGTGACGCCGGCATGGCAGCATGGCTGTGGCTACAATTGGCCGCAGGACGACCCAGGCGCATGGCCCGGGCCGAGGGTGCCAGCCGGCCTGTAAGCCGGGTTCTGGAGGGCCGCGGGACCTGCGCCCCGCGACGTGACGGCCATTCCTCTGGGACGATCGTTGCCGACCGCCTCGAGCAACCAACCCGGACGGCAGGGGTTGAAAGCGCCCCCGCGGCGGTTTCCCGTCGCAGCCGTCCCTATTCGGTTTTGCTCCCGGTGGGGTTTGCCATGCCGCGCCCGTTGCCGGCCGCGCGGTGCGCTCTTACCGCACCCTTTCACCCTGACCGCGCACCCGCCCGAGGGCGGGGGCGTGGCGGTTTGCTTTCTGTGGCACTGTCCCTGGGGTCACCCCCGCCGGACGTTATCCGGCACCGTGCTTCCATGGAGCCCGGACTTTCCTCCCCCTTGCGGGAGCGGCCGTCCGGCCGACTGGCGCGCTGTGCGTAGCAGGGATGCGGGTGCGGTCAAGCACCATGCGCGGTCTTGGCTCAGTCGAGCCGCGCCATGATGGTGCGGGCCTTGGCGCAATAGGCCCGGTTGGCGCCATTGGCCCGCACCGCACCGTGGCCGCTCTGGTAGCGCATCACCGTCGCGCAGGTGTCGCCGCCCGACATCCGGTAGGCCTGCGCCAGATACTTCATGCCGTACCGCAGATTGGTGTCCGGGTTCCGCAGACCGGCGGCGCTCCCGCCATAGCCGACGCCGCGCGCGGTCTGGTGCTTGATCTGCATCAGGCCGATCGCGCCGCCATGCTGCACCGACGGATTGTACCGGCTCTCGATCCGCACCACCGCATCGGCCAGCGCGAACGGCACGCCGTTCTCGGCCGCATGGCGCGCGATCAATGCCGCATAGGGCGAGCTGCCGGCGGTTCGACCGGTGGGCCGCATCGCTGTCCGCCGAGGCGCCGCAGCGGCGGGTTCGCCCCGGACAGCAGCGTCAGGCGATGCCGACAGGGAGGCCACCGGCGCCAAGGCGATGTCGTGGCGATCGGCCGGTTCGGCCAGAGCAGGGTGCAGGCCAGCCATGCTGCCGGCGATGAGCGCGGCAACCATCAGGGATGTCTTCAATCTGGGAAACTCCAAAGTTCAGGAAAGAAGCCGGCGCCAGCCCGGACAGGACTTGGTCACCGGTGGATGCTCGGTCAGCATCCGGACGCGGTCCCACCGGTCGCCGGGCTCTGCCGCGACGACCACGCCATTGGCGCTTCGGGGTGGGGACACGCCCTGCAGGCACCGCCGCCACCCTTCGCGTGGACAAGGCAGTCGTCGGAATTCGGCGAATGGCTTCAGTGCGGCGTGGGCATCACGGCGCCTTGGCCAGGGTCGTCCTGGCGACGTGGGTCTTGACCTTGCTGCAATAGGCCCGGGCCGCCGCCGTCATCGACACGGCGCGATGGCCCGCCTGGTACTTGAGCACGGTCCGGCAGGTGTCGCCGTCGGCGAGCCGGTAGGCCCGCGCCAGGTACAGAATGCCGAACTGCAGATTGGTGTTGGCGTCCATCAGACCGGACGCCGACCCGCCATAGCCGAGCGACCGGGCGGTGGAGTGGCTGATCTGGGTCAGTCCGAGATTGACGCCGTTGCGGGCGGCGGGATTGTAGCGGCTCTCGACCCGCACCATCGCATCGGCAAGGCTAGCTGGAACACCGTGCGCGGCGGCATGGCGCAGGATCATGTCGCGGATCGACGGCGGAGCCGTCTCGCCGCGCGCTGCCCGGCCGCGACGCCCTGTTGTCAGCTCAGGCTCCACGGCAGGCTCCGGCACCGTCACCACGGTGATGACCGGCGTCGCGGCGGAAGCAGGCATCGGGATGTCAGCGGCAGCGGCCTCTGCGGCGACCGTCGGCGAGCGCCCGTAGCGGGCCGGCCGCTCGGGTGGCAGCGGCAACTTGACCCGCACCGGGCGGGTCTCGGCAGACGCCTCAACGACGGCTTCAGCAGCAGCGACCGGCGCATCCCGGATGATGGCGGTGTAGCGCGTATCCTCCTCAGCACGGGCGGCGACCGGGATCACGACGGCGAGCGCCAGCCACAGCCACAGAGCTTGATGCCCGAGGCGGAGGCAGCGCTGCCCGTGGGGCTGCTGCGCAAGTGCCATCATTCCGGTCTGTCCTTTCCGCGAACCCGACCGTGGCCGTGTGTCGGGTGAGAGATATCGGCTACGAGCGGCGACCCTAGCGCCAAATAAGGCCAAGGTGTGACGGCACCGTCTGGGGCCGTGTCAGCCCATCTTTCAAGGGCAGGACAAAACGAGATCAGGATCGTACCCTGACTGTTGAATTTTCAACTGTCCCAGAAGGTTTTCAAAAGGCGCCTGATCGTCCGCTGACAACCGTTTGTGCAGCGATGACAAACTGTCGTTGGCGCAGAGGCTGCCACGGGGTACAGTGATGCCGTGGGGTTCACTATGGTGCTCGTGTATGCGAGCCCCGGATTCATCAGAGGACAGTCATGAAGAAGCTGATTGCGATTTCGGCCTTGGCTCTGGGCTTGGCGTCGTGCGGCACGGCCCAGGGCGATCGGGCTCTGACCGGGGCTGCGCTGGGCGGCACGGCAGGCGCCGTCATCGGCGGCCTGGCATCCGGTACGGCAGGCGGCGCTCTCGCGGGCGCGGCGATCGGCGGCGCCGGTGGCGCCATTCTCGGCTCGGCGACCGCGCCGCGCGAGCGCTGCTACTACAGCCGTTATTACGGCCGCACGGTCTGCCGTCCGGCCTGATCGCTACCGTCCCATCGGTACGGCGACGCCGGCCTGCAGGCCGGCGTTTGCGTTGAAGCGGCAGGTTTGGCATCGGAACGGCCTATGTGGGGCAAGATCGGCGGCGCGGGACTCGGATTTGCGATCGGCGGGCCGCTGGGCGCACTGCTCGGCGCCGTTGCCGGCCATTTCGTCGTGGACGGTGGCTCGGGTCTGTTCGGCGGCGACAGCGAGACCGTCTTCACCGCCGGCCTGATCGCGCTGTCGGCCAAGATGGCCAAGGCCGACGGGGTGGTGACGCGCGACGAGGTTTCAGCCTTCCGCCGGATTGTTGCCGTGCCCGAAGCCGAGATGCCGGGTGTCATCCGGCTGTTCGATCTCGCCAAGGCGACCACCTCCGGCTTCGAGGCCTATGCCGGGCAGGTCGCGAGCCATTTCGCCGGCAGGCCGGCCATGCTCGAGGACGTGCTCGACGGCCTGTTCCACATCGCCAAGGCCGACGGCGCGGTGCACGAGGCCGAACTGCGTTACCTCGCCGAGGTCGGCCGGATCTTCGGGTTCGACGCCCGTGACTGGGCCCGCATCCAGGCCCGCCACGTCCGCATCGCCGATGATCCGTGGACGGTGCTGGGAGCCGACCGGGCGTGGACCAACGATGCGCTGCGCAGCCATTGGCGCCGGCTTGTCGCCGAGAACCACCCCGACCGGCAGATGGCCCAGGGACTGCCGCCCGAGGCCATCGCCATCGCCGATCGCCGGCTGGCGGCGATCAATGCCGCCTGGGACGCCGTGGCGCGGGAGCGCGGCCTGCGCGGCGGCGCGACGTGACACGCCTGCGGCCCGACTGCCGGGTGCCAGCAAGGGTTCTGCCCTCGCCCAACCATGGCGAGCGCAAGGGCGGCCGCCGCCCCGACATGCTGCTGCTGCACTACACCGGCATGGCGGATGCCGCCTCGGCCATCCGCCGCCTGCGCGACCCGGCGGCCGAGGTCTCCAGCCACTACGTGGTGATCGAGACCGGCCGCATCATCCAGCTGGTGTCGGAAGCGGCGCGTGCCTGGCACGCCGGGATCTCGGGCTGGGCCGGCGAGACCGATCTCAACTCCCTGTCGATCGGCATCGAGATCGTCAATCCCGGCCATGACGGCGGCTGCCCGGACTTTCCCGTCGCGCAGGTCGACGCAGTGACGGCGCTCTGCGCCGACATCGCGACGCGCTGGTCGATCCCGCCGCAGCGCATTCTGGGGCATTCCGACGTCGCGCCGGGGCGCAAGGTCGACCCTGGCGAGCGCTTTCCCTGGGATCGCCTGCACGCCGCCGGCGTCGGCCACTGGGTGCCGCCGGCCGCGGCCGCCGAGGGGCCGACCTACCGGCCGGGCGACGAGGGCCCGCCTGTCCAGGCGGTGCAGGCCTTTCTGCGGCTTTACGGCTATGCGCTCGACGTCACCGGCGTGTACGACGCCCGCACCGCAACCGTGGTCGCCGCCTTCCAGCGCCACTTCCGCCCGGCCTGCGTCGACGGCATCGCCGACCCCGAGACGCTGGCGACGCTGCGCGACCTGCTGCGGGCGCTTCCCGGTTGAGATCTTGCGGGCGGGCTGCCGGGCCCCCATCTGCGCATCAAATCGAGGAGGCCCTCATGCCCGTCAGCCCTGACCCCGTTTCAACGCCGACCTGGCGCTGGAAGCCGGTCGACATGGTTGTTCTTGTCATTGCCTTCGCCGTCTGGTGGCCACTCGGCCTCGGCGTGCTCGGCTGGAAGCTATGGAACGACCGCCAGCCCGTGCCGATCGACCTCGGCGCCCGCCTGCAGGTGATGGCCGGCCACCTCCAGGCCGGTCTGGACAGCCTGTGGGCCGGTGTTTCGCGGCCTGCCACAGGTCCTTCGGAGTCAGATGCACCGACCGGCAACGCCGCGTTCGACGCCCATATCCGCGAGGAGCGCGCACGACTGGCAGCCGACCAGCGCAGGTTGGACGACGAGATCGCCGCGTTCCGGGCCTACCTCGCCAGCCCGCAGAGCGGCGGCCGCGAGGTCTACGAGCGCTTCCGCTCCGATCGCGCCGCCGGCCGCGCCTGACGGGCGGTCGCGACCGTCATGGTCTGCCCCGGGCGGCGGCGTCGCCCGGTCGCGATCATGCCGCCCGGACGTCCGGATCGGCGCGCAGTCCCAGCAGATGGCAGATGGCGTAGACCAGGTCCGCCTTGTTCATCGTGTAGAAATGGAAGTCGTGCACGCCCCGGTCGAGCAGGTCGATGACCTGTTCGGCGGCGACCGCGGCGGCGATCAGCCGGCGCGTGGCCGGGTCGTCGTCGAGGCTCTCGAACCGGTCCGCCAGCCATTGCGGGATGCTGGTCCCGCAGCGCGCCGCAAATGATGCCGTCTGCCGGAAATTCAGCACCGGGACGATCCCCGGCACGATTGGGATGTCGATCCCGCGCGCCCGGATGCGGTCGAGATAGCGGAAATAGAGATCATTATCGAAGAAGAACTGGGTGATGGCCCGCGTCGCGCCGGCATCGACCTTGGCCTTCAGCACGTCGATGTCGGCGTCGATCGAAGGGCTTTCGGGATGCTTCTCCGGATAGGCCGAGACCGACACCTCGAACGGGGCGATGCCGCGGATGCCCCGCACCAGGTCGGCCGTCGTCGCATAGCCGTCGGGATGCGCCACATAGGGCTCGCCGATGCCGCCCGGCGGATCGCCGCGCAGCGCCACGATGTGGTCGACACCGGCTTCATGGAAGCCGCGCACCACGGTGTCGATCTCGGCCCGGCTCGCCGACACGCAGGTCAGGTGCGCCGCCGCCTTCATCCCGGTCTCGCGGACGATGCGCGCCACGGTCGCGTGGGTGCGCTCGCGCGTCGAGCCGCCGGCCCCGTACGTCACCGACACGAAGGCCGGGCGCAGTGGCGCCAGCCGGGAGACGCAGTCCCACAGCGATCGTTCGGCCTCATCGGTCTTGGGCGGAAAGAACTCGAACGACACGCGGATCGGACGCGGTCCCGAGCCGCGGCTGACGCGGATGGGGGCGAGCGACATCAGGCAACCTCCTTGGCGACAGGCAGGGCCGCAGCGACGCGCGGATCGCGCCCCAGCCACAGCGAAACGGTGAGCGGGTCCGGCGTCCCGGCGGGCGCCGGCAGGGCCCGGTAGTCCTCGGCGACAAGGCCGGCATCCCCCAGCCAGCCGGCGATCTGCTCGCGGGCAAAGCCGAGCCGGCGGTGGGCGTGGCCCTCGCGCAGGAATTCGAGACCGTGCGGCGCGAAATCGACCACGACGAGGCGGCCACCCGGCGCCAGCGCCGCTGCCGCCTCACGCACAGCGCGGGCAGGATCGTCGAGGAAGTGCAGCACCTGGTGGATCAGCACGAGGTCGAAGGCACCGCGCTCCACCGGCAGCGCATAGATGTCGCCCTGCCGCAGCTCGATGCGGCGGATGCCGGCCCGCTCCAGGTTGGCGCGGGCCACGGCCAGCATCGCGTGGTTGGTGTCGATCCCGACGGCCCGCCCCGCCCGCGGCGCCACCAGCGCCAGCATCCGGCCGGTGCCAGTGCCAAGATCGAGGAACGATCCGACCGGCCGCTCGCCAATCGTCTCGAGCACGGCGCGCTCGACCTCGGCATCCGCCACATGCAGCGAGCGGATGCGGTCCCACTCGGCAGCGTGGCGGTCGAAATAGGCCTGCGCTCCCGCGGCGCGGGCCGCCCGCACGGCGGCAAGCCTGGCCCGGTCGGCCCCCACGACCGGATCGGCCGGATCCAGCCGGGCTGCCAGGCTGCGGGCCAGCTCGGCCACCGCGCCCCGCTCGGCCAGCCGGAAGAACGCCCACGCCCCTTCGCGGTGGCGCTCGACGAGGCCGGCCTCGGCCATCAGCTTGAGGTGCCGCGAGATGCGCGGCTGCGACTGGCCCAAAATGTCGGTGAGGTCCGAGACATTGAGCTCGCCATCGGCGAGCAGCGCCAGCAGGCGTAGCCGCGTCTCCTCGCCGGCGGCCCTCAATGCTGCCACGACGGTATCGAGGCCGGCAGTGGCCGTCGTCTGGACCTCGATCGAATCGTTCAAATTTGACATAAACATATCTTTATATCGACAATTCGACGTCGACAAGAGGCCAAGCGCCGCGAGCCTTAACGAGACGTGCCGTCAGAAAACCGCGGCACCCCGTCCGTCAGCGCTGGACGCTGCGCCGGCCGAGCGCGACGACCGCCACCACCGCCAGCGCCGCCAGCACGGTGACGGCATCGACGCGCTCACCATTGACGAGCGCGGCCACGCCCAGGGTCACGAAGGTCTGCAGCAGCTGGACCTGGGAGACGTGCGCCACGCCGCCCAGCGCCAGCCCGGCATTCCAGAAAAAGAAGCCCAGATACTGGCTCATCAGGCCGAGGTAGAGGAACGCCAGCCAGGACCG
Source organism: Methylobacteriaceae bacterium (assembly GCA_040380755.1). Classification (GTDB taxonomy): domain Bacteria; phylum Pseudomonadota; class Alphaproteobacteria; order Rhizobiales; family Beijerinckiaceae; genus Alsobacter. The sequence goes on from JBEIIL010000030.1 coordinate 25,533, forward strand.
GCCGGCGATGGCCGCCGGATCGGTCGGCGCGGACAACAGGGTCAGCGGCACGGTGACGGGCAGCGACACCACGACGATCCAGGAGATCACCTCCCAGCCCGGCATGCGTGCCGCCAGTTGCGCCGACACCACATAACCGACCGCCGCGGCGACGACAGCAGCCGCCAGCAGCGCATCGCCCCATTCCAGCCGGCCGCCGCCGTCACGCAGCGAGAAGGCGATGACCAGCACGGCGCCGGCGACGGCGCTCACCCAAAACAGCAGCGGTGGCCGGTCGCGCATCAGCACCGCACCGACCGCGGCCGTCGCCAGCGGCAGGATGCCGAGCACGACGCCGCCATGGGCCGCCGGCACCAGCTGCATCGCAAAGGCGGTAAAGCCGGGAAAGCCCCCGACCAGCACCAGGGCCGCCAGCCCGAGCCGCGCCAGATCCGGCCGCGACGGCAGCGGCCGCCGCATCACCAGCAGCACGCCGGCCGCGACAAGGCCGGCCAGCGCCGCCCGGCCGAAGGTCACGAACCAGGGACTGAGATCGGCCACCGCGAGCCGCGTCATTGGCAGCGTTGCCCCGAAGATCACGACGCCGGCCAGTCCGAGCAGAAGGCCTAGTCGGTCGCGGGCAAGGGTCATCGCGGCAGCCTAGCCGACACGGCAGAGCGCGACGAACGCAGGCTTGTGATGGCGCCGATCAGCCGCGCTGATGCGCCGCGGCCGCACCTCACCGGAACGGCGGCTCGTCGAAGCTGCGCAGCTTGCGCGAATGCAAGCCCTCGCGCTCGCCCGCCAGCAGGTCGAGCGCCGCGATGCCGATCTGCAGATGCTCGCCCACTGCCCGCTCGTAGAACGCATTGGCGGCGCCCGGCAGCTTGATCTCGCCGTGCAGCGGCTTGTCGGAGACGCACAGCAGCGTGCCGTAGGGCACCCGCAGCCGGAAACCCTGCGCCGCGATGGTGCCGCTCTCCATGTCAACCGCGATGGCGCGCGACAGGTTGATGCGCTTGCGCTCCTGGGTCCAGCGAAGCTCCCAGTTGCGGTCGTCATTGGTGACCACCGTGCCGGTGCGCAGCCGTCGCTTCAGCGCTTCGCCGCGGTCGCCGGTGACCCGCGCGGCCGCCTCCTGCAGGGCGAGCTGCACCTCGGCCAGCGCCGGGATCGGCATGTCGGTCGGCACCAGCGCGTCGAGGATGCGGTCCTGCCGCAGATAGCCATGCGCCAGCACATAGTCGCCGATCACCTGCGACTGCCGCAGGCCGCCGCAATGGCCCACCATCAGCCAGGCATGCGGCCGCAGCACCGCGAGGTGGTCGGTGATGTTCTTGGCGTTGGACGGCCCGACGCCGATGTTCACCAGCGTGACGCCGCCCCCGGCCGGGCCGGTGACGTGATAGGCCGGCATCTGGAACCGGTGCCAGGGCGCCGCCGCGATGCGTGCGTCGACCTCCGCCTCCGGCGTCGACCGGTCGATGCGCACCTGGCCGGGCAGCACGAGGGCGTCGGAGTCGCCGCCGGCCCGGATCTGCTCGAGCCCCCAGCGGATGAACTGGTCGACATAGCGGTGATAGTTGGTCAGCAGGATCCAGGGCTGGATGCTGCGCCAGTCGGTGCCCGTGTAGTGCACGAGGCGGCGCAGCGAATAGTCGACCCGCACCGCGTCGAACAACGCCAGCGGCCGCGGCTCGCCATCGCGCAACTCGTACAGCCCGTCGGCGATCTCGTCGCCGACGGCCGCAAGCAGCGGCGTCGGGAAAAACCGCGCAAGCTCGGCAGCCGTGACAGTGCCGCGTCCGAGTTCATCGCCGCGCTCGAACACATAAGGGTAGGGGATCTCCTGCTCGCCGGTGCCGACCTCGATCTGCGCCCCGAACTCGCGCGACAGCGGACCGAGTTGCTCCAGCAGATAGGTCCGGAACGCCGCCGGCTGCGTCACCGTCGTGATGAACACGCCGGGCGCGGGAAACTTGGCGAAGGCCCTGCGATTGGTCACCGGCACACCCTCGGGCCGGTAGGTCAGCCGCAGCGCCGGATAGCGGAAGCCGGCCCGCTCCGCCGGCGTGGGTGGCTCGGCACTTTCGAGATAGCGGTCGACGCAGCGGCGCAGCGCCCCGGTCGCCGCACCATACAGCGCATCGAGGCGATCGACGGCCTCCTCGGGGGAGTTGACGATGTGCCAGGTCACGCGCGGCTCCTTTGCGGCAGTCGCCCGCGTGATACGCCCCGGCAGGCCGCTTCGTCAAAGCCGGCGCGGACGGACCCGGGGGCACCGATCGGCGGACTGTCCGGTGCCGTTGACCAGACAATGGGGAGGCAGACGGCCTGACGCACGCCGGTCCACCGTCGCCTCAACCGCGAACATGCCCGCGCTGGGCAAGCGTCAGCGGGGCCAGCAGCATCAGGCTGGCCAGCAACAGCGGCAACGCCAGTGACCGCGCCTGGCCAAGCAGCGCACCGAGGGGCTCCGCGGCTGTAGCGCCGAGGATCCGCGAACCCGGCCCGGCAGCAAGGTCGCAGAGCGCCAGGGCACAACCTGCGACCATCACCGCCACGGCCACCCGGCAGGCGACGTCCGGGACAGCGGCGGGGCCGGGCTTCAGCGCCGCCAGCCAGGCGGTCGCGACCGCAAGGCCGGCGATGAACACGGGCCGCGGTGCCGACCACAGCCCAAGCTCGAAGGCCACGGACCAGGGCATACGCGCCAGGACGAGCCAGGTCCAGTCGGCCGCCAGCGCCAGCGGCACGCCGAGGACGAGCCAGAGGGGAAGGCCGAGCGCCCGCAACCGCAGCAGCCAAAGCCGCGCCAGCGCCGCCGCGAGGCCCGCCAGAAGCGCCAACTTTCCGGCGAGCGTAATGCCCAGCGCAACCTGGCGACACTCCGGTCCGGCGCAGCCGACGCTGCGCCCGATGACAGGCAGCAGCGCCGGGAACAGCACGAGGACTGCGATCAGCACCGCGAAGCACGAGCCGCTGGCCACGGCAAAGTGCAGCGCGGGTGCGGTGTGCGGTGCATCGGGCAGGTCGGCGGTCTCGCTCATGACGGCAACGTAGCACAGGGTCGTAAAAGAAACGTCGCCGGATCCTGCGACCCGGCGACGTATTCGCACTGCAATCCCTGCAATAAGATTAGCGACTAAATTTCTTGTACTTGATACGCTTGGGGATCGTGCTGTCGATGCCAAGCCGCCGCTTCTTGTCTTCCTCGTAGTCCTGGAAGTTGCCCTCGAACCACTCGACATGGCTGTCGCCCTCGAAGGCCAGCATGTGGGTGGCGATGCGGTCGAGGAAGAACCGATCATGGCTGATGATCACGGCGCAGCCGGCAAAGTCCTCGAGCGCCTCTTCCAGCGCCCGCAGCGTGTCGACGTCGAGATCGTTGGTCGGCTCGTCGAGCAGCAGCAGGTTGGCGCCCGACTTCAGCATCTTGGCGAGGTGCACGCGGTTGCGCTCGCCGCCCGAGAGCATGCCGACCTTCTTCTGCTGGTCGCCGCCCTTGAAGTTGAAGGCGGCGCAATAGGCGCGCGAGTTGATCTCGCGCTTGCCCAGATAGATCACGTCATTGCCGCCGGAGATCTCCTCCCACACGGTCTTCTTGTCGTCGAGCGCATCGCGCGACTGGTCGACATAGCCGAGCTTGACCGACGGGCCGACGACGATCGACCCGGCATCGGGCTTGTCCTGGCCGGTGATCATGCGGAACAGCGTCGTCTTGCCGGCGCCGTTGGGCCCGATCACGCCGACGATCCCGCCCGGCGGCAGCTTGAACGACAGGTCCTCGATCAGCATGCGGTCGCCGAAGCCCTTCGACAGGTGCTCGAAGTCGATGACGTTGTTGCCCAGCCGCTCCGCCACCGGGATGATGATCTGCGCCGTGCTCGGCCCCTTGTCGTTCTGCTTCGCCACGAGGTCCTCGTAGCGCTGGATGCGCGCCTTGGACTTGGCCTGGCGGGCCTTGGGCGAGGCCGCCATCCACTCGCTCTCGCGCTCCAGCGAACGCTGGCGGGCCTCTTCCTCGCGCCCTTCCTGCTGCAGCCGCTTCTGCTTCTGCTGTAACCACGACGAGTAGTTGCCCTCGTACGGAATGCCACGGCCGCGGTCGAGCTCGAGGATCCAGCCGGTGACATTGTCGAGGAAGTAGCGGTCATGGGTGACGATCAGGATCGCGCCCGGATAGGTCCGCAGATGGCCTTCCAGCCAGTTCACCGTCTCGGCATCGAGATGGTTGGTCGGCTCGTCCAGCAGCAGCATTTCGGGCTGCGACAGCAACAACTGGCACAGCGCGACGCGGCGCTTCTCGCCGCCCGACAGCTTCACCACGTCGGCATCGTCGGCGGGACAGCGCAGCGCGTCCATCGCCTGGTCGACCTTGCTGTCGAGATCCCACAGGCCCTGGGCCTCGATCTCGTCTTGCAGCTTCGTCATCTCGTCGGCGGTCTCGTCCGAATAGTTCATGGCAAGGTCGTTGTAGCGCATCAGGATCGCCTGCTGCTTCGCCACGCCCAGCATGACGTTCTCGCGCACGCTCAGGGTCTCGTCGAGCTGCGGCTCCTGCGGCAGGTAGCCGACGCGCGCGCCCTCAGCGACGAAGCCGTCGCCGACAAACTCCTTGTCGATCCCCGCCATGATGCGCAGCAGCGTCGACTTGCCCGAGCCGTTGACGCCGAGCACGCCGATCTTGGCCGTCGGGTAGAAGGACAGGTGGACGTTGTCGAGCACCTTCTTGCCGCCCGGATAGGTCTTGGTCAGACCCTGCATGTGATAGACGTACTGGTAGGAGGCCATGGCCGCCTTCTCTCGCGCTGGCGTGAACGGGTGTGTTGCCGCACATGTAACGGCCCCCCGACAGCCCGGCAAGGCCACGCCGCGGGTGTGCTTGCGCGAAAAGTCCCGGGCTTGCCCTCGCACCTCCCCGCAATGGCCGCATTCATCCTCCATGACAGAGGGAACGCGGCTGCGAAGGGATCGAGACCATGCTGGACTTCGTCGAATCCGTGCTCGACACCATCGGCGATGTGCTGGCGATGGGCGTGGGGATGATTTTTCCATCCCCGGCCCAGAGCGAAAAGAGGCCAGCCTCCGTGGCACAGTCCGCCGACGCGTCTGACGACTGACGCGGGGAAGTCCACCGCAGGAATCGGGTCGCCCGCCGTCGGGCGATGGGGCATCGATGGAGCCAGCCCCGGATTGCTCCCGATGTCCGCTGACAGTTCGACCACAGCAACCACCCCTGCCCCTGCCACCTCGGCCTTTTCCCGCCTGTTCGCCGCCACCTGCGGCGCCCATGCAGGCGACCAGCTGGCGCTTGCCGCCCTGCCCCTCACCGCCGTCCTCGTGCTCGGCGCCGACGCCGCGACGGTCGGCATTCTGGTGGCGGCCCAGGGTGCTGCCTGGCTGGTGGCCTCCCTGCCCGCCGGGCTCCTCGTCGACCGCCTCTCCCGCCGCACCGTGCTGGCCGGATCGCAGGCGCTGGCCACGGTCGGCTTCGCCGTGGCCACCGCGATGGCCCTTGCCGGCTCCGTGCCGCTGCTCGGCCTTTCAGCCTTCATTGCCGCGCTCGGCACGGTGGCGTTTGCGCTCGGCGTCAACGCCATGGTGCCCGATCTCGTCGGCCGCGAGACGCTCAGCCGCGCCAATGGCCGGATCGAGGTCGCCCGCGCGCTGGTGACCCTGGCCGCGCCAGTGGCCGTCGGCGCGATGGCGCGCCACGGCACGCCGACGCTGGCTTATGCGGCGGCCGCCTGCGCCGCCGCTCTCGCCTGCATCGCCGCGCTCGCCCTGCCGCGCACCGCCCCGCCACCGGCGTGCGACCGCGCCATGGGCGCGGAGATCGCCGAGGGCTTCCGGTTCCTGGCACAGAGCCCGGTGCTGCGGCCGATCGCACTCTGCGCGCTGCTGTGGAACGCCGCCTTCTTCGCCTTCGTGGCGGTCTACGTGCCGTTCACGCTCGCCCAGGTGACGGCCGATCCCGCCCTGGTCGGGCTCGGCCAGGCCGGCTACGGCGCCGGGCTCATCCTCGGCGCGGCGACAGCCGCGACGATCCTGCACCGGCTCGGCGCCGCGCCGGTGCTGCTGGGAGGCCCCGCCCTGTCGGTCGCCGCACCCCTGGCATTGCTGGCGGCCACCCATGGCGGCGGGGTGCCGGCGCTGTTCGTCGGCCAGTTCATGGTCGGCTTCGGGCCGATGCTGTGGTTTGTCTGTCAGACCAGCATTCGCCAGATCGTCACGCCGCCGCAGCTGCTCGGACGTGTCGGCGCCACCCTGCAAATGGCGATCTACGGCGTCCGCCCCTTCGGCGCCCTGGCCGGCGGCTGGTTCGCCCTGCATTACGGCGCCGATGTCGCGCTCATCGCCGTTGCCGGCCTGTTCGCCGCGTCCTTCGTCGCCATCGCGCTGTCGCGGCTGGCCTTGCTGCGCAGCCTCGCCGACCTGCCGGCGCCGGCGGCCTGACCGGCGTGCTCAGGCCCCGGCGGCGATGATCGCCAGGAACGCGGCGCCGTAGCGCGCCAGCTTGGCCTGGCCGATGCCCTGCACTGCCGCCATCTCGTCGCGGTTGCGCGGCTTCAACAGCGCCATGTCGCGCAGCGTGCTGTCGTGGAACACCACATAGGGTGGCACGCCCTGCTCGCGGGCCAGCCGCATGCGTTCGGCCCGCAGTGCGATGAACAGCGGATCGTCATCCTCGGCGTGCGCCGCCCGCGCCTTGCGGCCGCTGCTGCTGCGGCCTGGCTCGGCCTTGAACACCCGGTCGCGGCGCAGGCGCACCGGCGCCTCGCCGCGCAGCACGGCGCGCGCGCCCTCGCCCAGCGTCAGCGCGCCATAGGAATCATGGTCGACCACCAGCGTGCCGGTGGCCACGAGCTGCCGGATCACCGACTGCCAGCCGCGCTCGTCGCGGTCGGCACCGACGCCGAAGGTTGGCAGGGCGTCGTGGCCGGCCCGTGTCACCTTCTCTGTGGCGACGCCGCGCAGCACGTCGATGACGTGGCCGGCGCCGTAGCGCTGACCGGTCCGGTACACGGCAGACAGCACCTTCTGGGCCTCTGTCGTGCCGTCGAACGTCTCGACCGGCGACAGGCACGTGTCGCAATTGTTGCAGGCGCCCGCATAGGCCTCGCCGAAATGCGCCAGCAGCGCCTGGCGCCGGCAGCCGGCCGTCTCGCAGATGCCGATCAGCGCGCCGAGCTTGCTGCGTTCCACCCGCTTGACCTCGTCGGGCGAGCCGCCCTCGTCGATCATCCGCCGGCGCTGCACCACGTCGCCCATGCCGTAGGCCATCCAGGCCTCGGACGGCAGGCCGTCGCGCCCGGCGCGGCCGCTCTCCTGGTAGTAGGCCTCGACCGATCCCGGAATATCGAGATGCGCCACGAACCGCACGTCGGGCTTGTCGATCCCCATGCCGAACGCGATCGTGGCGGCCAGCACCACGCCCTCCTCCCGGATGAAGGCGTCCTGGTTGGCGTCGCGCACGCTGCGATCGAGCCCGGCATGGTAAGGCAGCGCCCGCACGCCCTCCCCCGCCAGCCAGGCGGCGGTCTCCTCGACCTTGGCGCGGCTGAGGCAATAGATGATGCCGCTCTGTCCGGCATGGCGGCGCACGACTTCGCGCAGCTGCCGGCGCGGATTGTCCTTCTCGACGATCGTGTAGCGAATGTTGGGCCGGTCGAAGCTCGTCGTGAACACCGGCGCGTCGGCGAGGCCGAGCCGCTCGCGCAGGTCGTCGCGCGTCTGCGGATCGGCGGTGGCGGTCAGCGCCAGCCGCGGTACGCCGGGAAAACGCGTGCCGAGCACGCCCAGCTGCCGGTACTCAGGCCGGAAATCATGGCCCCACTGGCTGACGCAATGCGCCTCGTCGATGGCAAACAGCGCGATCGGCACGCGCGCCACGAAGTCGAGAAACCCGTCCGTCACC
>JBEIIL010000031.1:0-33316 GCA_040380755.1 Methylobacteriaceae bacterium
CAGGTCCGGCACGACGACGCCGCCGGGATCGGCCACGAAACGGATCAGCTCGTCGACCGGGCGGGCGACCCTGGTCGCCACGCAGGTGCGCTCCGGGCCGTCCTCGTCATCTTCGGTGCCGTCGCGCCGCGCCATCCAGGCTCCCAATCGGACCGGCTTCGGCTCACGCCTCCGCCGCGTCCTCCTCCGTCTCGTCGGCCTCCGGCGGTGCCGGCGGCGCGATCCAGCCGGCACGGACGCGGGCGGTCATGACGATCGCTTCGGCCTCCTCGCGCGACAAGGCGATGCCGTCCAGATAGCCCGCGTGGCGGACCGTTTCGGTGCCGTTACGCTCGCTCCAGCCGAGCAGATCGTCGGTGGCGCAGCCGGCGAGGTCCTCGATCGTCTTCACGTCGTTCTCGCCCAGCTTCACCATCATCTCGGTGGTGACGCCCTCGATCTCGCGCAGTTCGTCGGCGACGCCGAGCTCGACACGCTGGGCGTCGAACGCGGCCTCGATGCGGTTCAGGTAGTCCTGGGCCCGGGCCTGGATCTCGGCGGCGGTGTCGTCGTCGAAGCCCTCGATCGAGGCGAGCTCGGCCGGCTCCACATAGGCCAGCTCCTCGACGGAGCGGAAACCCTCGGAGGCGAGCAGCTGGCCGACAACCTCGTCGACGTCGAGCGCGTCCATGAAGATCGCGGTGCGGCTCTGGAACTCCTTCTGGCGACGCTCCGATTCCTCGGCTTCGGTCAGGATGTCGATGTCCCAGCCGGTGAGCTGCGAGGCGAGGCGGACATTCTGGCCACGCCGGCCGATGGCCAGGCTGAGCTGGTCGTCGGGAACCACCACCTCGATGCGCTCGGCATCCTCGTCGAGCACCACCTTGGCGACCTCGGCGGGCTGCAGCGCGTTGACGATGAAGGTGGCGACGTCGGGCGACCAAGGAATGATGTCGATCTTTTCGCCCTGGAGTTCACCGACCACCGCCTGGACGCGCGAGCCGCGCATGCCGACGCAGGCGCCGACGGGATCAATCGAGCTGTCACGCGAGATCACCGCGATCTTGGCGCGCGAACCGGGGTCGCGGGCCACGGCCTTGACCTCGATAATGCCGTCATAGATCTCCGGCACCTCCTGGGCGAAGAGCTTCGCCATGAACTGCGGATGTGTGCGCGACAGGAAAATCTGCGGGCCGCGCTGCTCGCGGCGGACATCATACACATAGGCGCGAATGCGGTCGCCCGGGCGGAAGGCCTCCCGCGGGATCAGCTCGTCGCGACGGACGATGCCCTCGCCACGGCCGAGATCGACGATCACATTGCCGTATTCGGCGCGCTTGACCACGCCGTTGACGATTTCGCCGATGCGATCCTTGTACTCGTCGTACTGGCGGTCGCGCTCGGCTTCGCGGACCTTCTGGACGATGACCTGCTTGGCCGACTGGGCTGCAATGCGGCCAAGGTCGAAGGGTGGCAACTTGTCGGCGATGGCGTCGCCGACCTGGGCGGCCGGGTTGGAGCGCTTGGCGTCCTCCAGCGAGATCTCGACGGCCGGGTTGTCGACCAGATCGACCACCTGGAGATGCCGCCACAGGCGCAGCTCGCCGGTGCGCGGATCAATCTCAGCCTGGACGTTCGTCTCCGTGCCGTAGCGCGAACGGGCGGCCTTGGCGTAGGCGTCCTCCATCGCGGCCAGCACGATCTGCCGGTCGATCACCTTCTCGCGGGCGACCGCGTCAGCGATCTGCAGAAGTTCGAGCCTGTTGGCGCTAACAGCCATCTGCATCACTCCTTGGTGGGCTTCTTGCCGCCCGGCCTGCGGGGCGGCGTGAACAGTTTGGACTTCGATTTCGATTTCGTCCGGGTCCGGGGTTCGGTCCCGTTGGCGGTCCGCGCTGGCCGGGCCGGCAGCGGGGCCAGCGGCGGCGGTTCGGCAAAGCCGTCGAGATTGGCGATGTCGGGCTCATCCCCGTCGCCGTCCTCACCGTCGTCGGCACCGCCCTCGGCCGCCTTGAGAGCCGCCTTGCCACGGCGCAGCGATTCGCGCACCAGATCATCAGTGAGGACCAGCCGGGCCTCGCCGATGTCACGCACCGGCAGCACGATGCGGGGCTCCTCGTCGGACTTGACGTCGGTGCGGCGCAAGACGGCGCCCTGGCCTTCGACACCCTCGATGATCCCACGGAAGCGCTTGCGGCCGTCCACGGCGACCACCATCTCGACCTTGGCCTCATGGCTCGCCCAGCGCGCGAAGTCGGAGACGCGCACGAGCGGCCGGTCGATGCCCGGCGAGGAAATCTCGAGGTGGTAAGCCCGGTCGAGCGGATCATCGACGTCGAGCGCCGGCGACACGGCGCGGCTGACCGCCTCGCAATCCTCGACCGTCATGCTGCCATCCGGCCGCTCGGCCATGATCTGGACCGTGCAGCCGGTCTGGGCGCTGATCTTCACCCGCACCAGGCGGTAGCCGAGGTCACGCAACACGGGATCGACAATCGTGCCGACGCGCGCAGCAACGCCCGTCTCGGTCACCAGCCTTGGCTCGTTCAGGTCCGTCACTGCAGCCTCGTCCCAAAACCGAACGGAGCGGAGCCGGCGGGCCCCACTCTCCTGTCGACCACACGGCCGTCATGAGATGTCTTGGATTGCGGCGATATATACCCACACCCCTCACCGTGCAAGCCACTTGCGCAAAACGCGACTTCTACACCGATGTTGACTGTCTTGACCTTTGCTAATGAACGGTTTGGTGACGTTCTCGCGGCATGCTCGCGACATTGGTGCAGGGGTGCAGGATGCAACCGCTCAAGTCATTTGTCGCGGAAGTCGAGGACGCTATCGCCAGCGGTGAGGAAGGCCGCAGGGTCGCGAGCCTGCGTGCCGTGACCACGCTGTTCGTCGACCAGGCTCCCCAACTCAACGAGGAGCATGTCGGGGTTTTCGACGAAGTCATCGTCCGCCTCGCCCATGAGATCGAGTTCCGCGCCCGCGTCGAGCTCGCCGAGCGTCTCGCCGACATCTCGAATGCGCCGCGCAAAACCGTCCGCGACCTCGCGTTCGACGACAATATCGAGATCGCCCGCCCGGTCATCGAGCGCTCGCCGCGCATCGAGGAGAAAGATCTCGTCACACTGGCCAGCGAGCGTGGTCAGCAGCACCTGCTCGCGCTGGCGCATCGGCCACATCTGCCCGAAACCGTCACCGATGTTCTCGTGGTGCGCGGCGACCAGACGGTGGTGCGCTCGGTGGCCCGCAACGACTCGGCCCGGTTCTCCGAGCTCGGCTTCGGCACGCTGATACAGCGCTCCTCGGCGGATGCCGACCTGCAGGACATCCTGCAGACACGCGGCGACCTGCCAGCCGCGCAGATGCAGCAGCTGATGGCTGTCGCCAAGGAGCGCGCCCGTCGCGATCTGCGCGCCAGCGGCATGGCGGCCGCCGACGATGTGCTGGCTGCGGTGCTCGACATCGGCGCCGAAGAGGTGATGCGCGGCACCGGTCCGGTGGTGCTCGCGGCCGACGTCCGCGAGGCCGAGGGCCGCATGACCGAGCTCGCCGCCAAGGGGGAACTCGGTGAGGACGAGATCGTCAGGCTGGTGAAGAACGAGAGATTCGCCGAGGCGCTGGCCGGGCTCGGCACGCTCGCACGGCTGCCCGCCGAGACGGTGGCCAACGCGTTCGGGGCCCCCCACTACGACGCGCTGCTGTTCATCGTGCGCGGGCTGCGCTTCAGCTGGCCAACCTTCAAGGCCTTCCTCGGCGCCAAGGCTGGCGGGTCGCCGCCGCCTTCGCTGCTGAAAAGCGCCTTCTCGAGCTATGAGAACCTGTCGGTGCCCACCGCCCAGCGGGTCATGCGCTTCGTCAATGCGAAGCAGAAGGTCGGGCGCCCGGCTTCGCCTGCATGGTGACGCGATCGCGCAGCGACGAAACGCTGCAGATCACGCTCGGCCTGCGCGACCACAGTCCCGATGTGGCGTTGCGGACGCTTGTCGCGCTGGCCGGCGAAACAGCGCGGACCCGCCTGCTGGCGAAGGCCGACTCGCGGGTCGCGCGGCTCATCGACGAGGTGGTGGCCACTGCCGGCACCCGGCTCGTCGAGACCGCCCGGGTCGGGCTGCAAGCCGAAGCGGCCGAGGTTGCGGCTGTCGCCACGATGCACACCCGCGGCGTGATGGACGAGGATGACGTGCTCCGCTTTGCCCGGCAGGGCCAGCGCTCACGCGCCTTTGCGGCGATGGCGCTGATGGCCAGGCTGCCGCAAGTGATCGCCGACCGGCAGTTTGTCGATCCCGACGATGATCTGCTGCTGCTGGTCTGCAAGGCGCTGGGCTTCCGCTGGGAGACCGCCGCCGCCCTGCAGGGGTTTCGTCTCGCCCCGGCCAAGCGCGCAGTCGATCCCCGGCGTCTGCACGCGACCTACCAGCAGCTGTCGCCGGAGACGTCACAGCGCGTGCTGCGCTTCCTGCAGGCGCGCGGTAACCGGCGCAGCCCGCCGGCCCTGCTGCAATAACGGTCCGTGTTCAGATCCGCCGGGCGGCGATGTAGCTCGGCCTGCGGCCTTCGCGCAGCGCCTTGGCCTCGTACCGGGTTCCCGGCCAGTCCGGGAAAGGCTCGCGCCAGTCGTCGGGAGCCTCCGCCGTCCAACGCAGCTCGGGTGCGCGCAGCAGACGCGCCAGCGTCCAGCCGACATAGTGGTCGATGTCGCTGACGACGCGGAAGGTGCCGCCGGGGCGGAGCACACGGGCAATCTGGCGCAGACTGTCGTCGGACACGAAGCGGCGCCGGTTGTGGCGGCGCTTCGGCCAGGGATCGGGATAATTCAGGTCGACGCGGGCCAACGAAGCTTCCGGCAACGCGGCCAGCACGCCGGTCGCATCGCCATCATGCAGCCGCACCGTGTCGATGCGCTCGGCCTCGAGCGAGGCCAGCAGCTTGGCCATGCCGTTGACGAAGGGTTCGACGCCGAGGATGCCGATGTCTGGATGGCGGCAGGCATTGGCGAGCAGATGCTCGCCGCCGCCAAAGCCGATTTCCAGCCAGACCTCCCGGAGCGGCCGCGGAAACAGCGCGGCCGGATCGGTCAGGTCGGGCGGATCGAAGCGCAGGCGCGGGAGCAGATCCTCCACGCGCCCGGCCTGGGCGGCGCGAAGGCGTTTGCCCTTGCGCCGGCCCCAGAAGGCGCCGCGCCCGTCGGCGGCGCCGTCCACAGCCGCCTCAGACCCGGGCCTTCAGGGCGTCGGCGAGGTCCGTCTTCTCCCAGCTGAAGCCGCCGTCGGCCTGGGGCGCGCGGCCGAAATGGCCATAGGACGACGTCCGAGCGTAGATCGCGCGGTTGAGGCCGAGATGCTCGCGGATGCCGCGCGGGGTGAGGTCCATCACCTCCATCAGGGCCGCCTCGAGCTTGCCCTCGTCGACCTTGCCGGTGCCGTAGAGGTCGGCATAGATCGACAGCGGCCGGGCAACGCCGATCGCATAGGCAAGCTGGATGGAGCATCGGTCGGCGAGACCAGCCGCGACCACGTTCTTGGCCAGGTAGCGCGCCGCATAGGCGGCCGAGCGATCGACCTTGGTCGGATCCTTGCCCGAGAAGGCGCCACCACCATGGGGAGCGGCACCGCCGTAGGTGTCGACGATGATCTTGCGTCCGGTGAGGCCGCAATCGCCGTCGGGTCCGCCGATGACGAACTTGCCGGTCGGATTGACATGCCAGACGGTGTTCTTGTCGAGCCACCCGTCCGGCAGTGCGCCGCGGGCATAGGGCTCGACGATTGCGCGGACGTCGTGCGAGCTCAGCGATTCGTCGAGATGCTGGGTGGAGATGACGATCTGGGTGACGCCGACGGGCTTGCCGTTCTCGTAGCGCACCGTCACCTGGCTCTTGGCATCCGGTCCAAGGACCTTGCTTTCGCCAGAGCGCCGGGCGACCGACAGGGCCTGCAGGATCTTGTGGGCATAATGGATCGGTGCCGGCATGAGCTCGGGCGTCTCGCGGCAGGCATAGCCGAACATGATGCCCTGGTCGCCCGCGCCCTCATCCTTGTTGCCGGCGGAATCGACGCCCTGCGCGATGTCGGCGGACTGGGCGTGCAGGAGCACCTCGATGTCGGCGTCCTCCCAGTGGAAGCCTTCCTGCTCGTAGCCGATGTCGCGGATGGCGAGCCGCGCCACATGGGCGATGTAGTCGCGCGTCACCGCTGCCGGACCGCGGGTCTCGCCCGCGATCACGACACGGTTCGTGGTTGCCAGGGTTTCGCAGGCAACGCGAACGTCGCTGGCGTTCCAGCCATGGTCTGCGGCCGCGCGGAAAAAGGCGTCGACGACTTCGTCGGAGATGCGGTCGCAGACCTTGTCGGGATGGCCTTCGGACACGGATTCACTGGTGAACAGATAGGACGACCTTGCCACGACCTTCTCGCTCCTGGACAGACCGGGGATGCGCCCGGCCAACGGGACGGTTCAGTGACAGGCTCCGTTCGTCAGGTCAAGCCGAAATCCAGAACTCGTTCTTTATACCGAACAAGTCCTGACCGTCATGCCAGAACCTCTGCCCGCAGGGCCGTGACCTCCTCGGCATCGCCTGCCAGCGCGCTGACAAGATCGACAACCTTGCGGCGGACCCGGCTGTCGCGGATGCGGAGAAAGGCGCGGTTGAGTTGCACGCCCTCATTGGTGGCGAGAAAATCCGACACATAGGTGGTGTCGGCGCCGTCGCGAAAGCCCGCTGCCTCACCGTCCGATTGCGGCGATCCCTCGAAAAAGAACTCGACCGGCATCCCAAGGACATTGGAGATCTGCTGCAGACGGCTGGCACCGATTCGGTTCGTGCCCTTCTCGTATTTCTGGACTTGCTGGAAGGTCAGGCCAAGCGCCTCGCCCAACCGCTCCTGGCTCATGCCCACCAGAACACGGCGCATCCGGACGCGGCTGCCGACGTGCTTGTCGATGGGATTGGGGGTCTTCTTCAACATCGTGTCCTCCAATGAATGGTACCGGATGTGTGTCCGGCGAAATGGTGGCCAAACGGCCTGAGCAAAAACTGTGGTCTAAACAATCGACAACCGGCAAAAAACGACTCCCGGTTGCATAAACCATCGTGCAATTGCGGAAGCCTGTCAAATCCTGCGTGTACCCAGAACAGCAATTACGAGTAACAAGAAAAACAATACACCGAAAGTTGCATCACCCAGCCGGGCATAGACCGTCGGTCCAAGCGCCTGGGGCAGTGGCGTGTCGAGAACGCCGCGAACGCCGAGCCCCAGGGACGCGATGATCCGCCCATAGGGATCGATGACGGCCGAGACACCGGTGTTAGCCGCCCGAACAAGCGGAAGCCCCTCCTCGACGGAGCGCAGCCGAGCCTGGGCGAGGTGCTGCCAGGGTCCCGGCGTGCGCCCGAACCAGGCATCATTTGTGACGTTGAGCAGGACACCCGGGCGCCCGTCCTCGGGCACGATCTCGCCGGGAAAGATCGCCTCATAGCAGATCAGCGGCGCCACGGGCGGCAGCCCGCGCACGGTGAGCAGGCGCCGGCGGTCGCCGGCGTCGAAACCGCCCGGCGCATTGACGAACTGCCGCAGTCCCCAGGCGGTGAGCAGGCTGTTGAACGGCAGATACTCGCCAAACGGCACGAGGTGGACCTTGTCGGCACTGGCCTGGATGGTGCCGTCGTCGGACACCACCTGAATGGCGTTGAAGTAGCGGCGACCCGCCTCGCCAGGCAACGGATCGGCAGCGCGGACCGCTCCGGTGATCAGCGTCGCGCCCTGCGGCAGCAGGGCAGCGATCTGGGCCAGGGCCCGCGGTTCGCGCGCGAGCACGAAGGGGAACGCCGATTCCGGCCAGATGAGATGCGTGACATCGGCGATGCCGGACCGGTCGGGTGCCGTGGCGCGGTCGCTCAGCTCCAGATAGATCCGCATGATGGCGTCGCGGTTCTCCGGCCTGAACTTGTCGTCCTGCGGAATATCTGGCTGGACGATGCGCAGCTTGACTCCCCGTACGTCGCCCGGCGGCCCCCACCACAGGCGCAACCCGCCGAAGCCGGCAACCCCTACGAGGGCGGCGACCGCGAGAGCCAGGGGCCGCCAGCGCTGGCGCGGCTTGCCGCCGGTGCCGATCAGCGCCGGCGTGGCTGCGCAGACGACAGCCACGAGGCTCAGGCCATAGAGGCCGATGATGCTGGCGACCTGCGCCGTCACCAGATGGGTGCCGAGCGCCATGCCGTAGCTGTTCCAGGGAAACCCGGTGAGCACATGGCCGCGCAGCCATTCAGCGCCGACCAGCCCGACCGCGAGCGCCGCGACCCGGCGCGACCCCGATGACCACACAAGCCGCGCGAAGACGAAACCGAGGGCGTGGAACAGGGCCAGCACGGCCGGCAGCCCGAGCACGCCGAGCGGCATCAGCAGGGCGAACTGATCGGGCTCGACCAGGAAGGCGGAGCCCAGCCACCACAGGCCGGCGACGAAATAGCCGAACCCGAAGGCCCAGCCGGACAGTGCGGCGGATGCCAGTGTCGACGGCGAAAACCGCCCCACACCCACGGCGGCACCGTCAAGCAGCCAGACCGCGACCGGAAGCGAGACAAACAGGGCCGGCAGGAAGCCGAAGGGCGGCATGGCCAGCGCACCCAAGGCGCCGGCAGCGATGGCAATGGCCAGCCGGCGCCATCCCCAGGACAGGATTACCCGATGGGTCAGTGCTTCCATCCGGTCAGGCCGCCGGCGGCGTCTGGGCGGCGGGGGTGGCCGCAGCCGGATCGGGCCGCTGGTGGATGCGCAGCCGCTTGACCCGGCGCGGATCGGCGTCCAGCACCTCGAACTCGATGCCAGCCGGGTGGGCGATCATCTCGCCGCGCACCGGAACCCGCCCGGCCAGGCTGGCCAGAAGGCCACCGAGCGTGTCGACATCCTCGCCCCATTCGCCCTCGCCGAGCGGCAGGCCGACCGCCTCGGCCGCATCCTCCAGCGGCGTGCGCGCATCGGCGAGCCAGGACCCGTCGGCGCCCTTGACGATCAGCGGGCCTTCCGCCTCATCGTGCTCGTCCTCGATCTCGCCGACGATGATCTCCATGATGTCTTCCATGGAGACGAGTCCGTCTGTGCCGCCATACTCGTCGATGACCAGCGCCATATGGGTCCGGGAGGCCTGCATCTTCACCAGCAGGTCGAGCGCCGGCATCGACGGCGGGACGAACAGAACCGGGCGCAGGATCTTGGCGGCCGACAGGCGCAGACCGAGATCGACCTTGGAAAGGTCAGGCGCCGCCGGGTCGGGGCGGGAGGCGGCATCGGCCTGCTCGGCGCCGGCCGCCAGATAGTCGAGAAAATCGCGGATGTGAATCATGCCGCGCGGATCATCCAGCGTCTCGGCGTAGACCGGCAGGCGCGAATGGCCGGCGGTACGGAACACGCGCAGAAGCTCGCCGAGGCTGATTTCGGCCGCCACCGCGACGATATCGGCGCGCGGCACCATGACGTCGTAGACTCGGCGGGTGCGCAGGGCGAGCACGTTCTGCAGCATCGCCCGTTCTTGCGGCAGGAAGTCGTCCCCGGCGGTGGCTCCCTCCGACAGCACATCCTGCAGGTCGCCGCGGACCGATGCGGATCCGCGCAGGCGCAATCGTGCCAGGAGGCGATCGACGAAGCCCTCCGGGGCGTCGCGGGTGCGCTCCGCGGCCGTGGACTGCGCCGCGCCGGAGCGCGGCGGGGATGTGTCGTCTGACGTCATGGCGTGCGTGCCATCCTGATCGCTGGCACGGCCTCGTCAAGGGGGAGGTCACCATACGGATCGGCAATGCCTAGGCCGGCGAGCACGCGTATCTCGAGGGCTTCCATCCGCTGCGCCTCGGAGGGGTCGAGGTGATCGTGGCCGAGCAGATGCAACGTGCCGTGGACGACGAGGTGGACGAGGTGGTCGGCCAGCGCCTTGCCATCGGCCTCGGCCTCGCGGCGCGCCGTCTGATAGGCAACGGCGATATCGCCCAGCAGCGGCGACGTCGCGAGGCGCTCCGGCGGCACGGCCGGGAACGATAGGACATTGGTGGGCTTGTCCTGTCCCCGCCACTCGCGGTTGAGTTCGCGCAGCCGCGCGTCATCGGCCAGCATGACGCTGATTTCGGCACCGGTCAGCACCGCGACGCCGGCGGCCGCCACGGCCGCGGCCGCGGCGCGCTCGGCGAGGTCCTCGGCGCCGGGAAGCGCCACCCACAGCGGCGTTTCGGCAATCACGTCCACGACGACGATGGTCACGAGCGGTGCGACCCCGATCCGGCGACAAAGTCCGCCTCGTAGGCGCCAACGATCCGGCGCACGAGATCGTGGCGCACCACGTCACCCTGGGCGAACACCACGCGGCCGATGCCCTCGACCCCGTCCAAGATCCGGACGGCCTCGACGAGGCCGGACTTGGCCCCGGCCGGCAGGTCGATCTGGCTCGGGTCGCCTGTCACAATCATCCGCGAGCCCTCGCCCAGGCGGGTGAGGAACATCTTCATCTGCATGGTGGTGGTGTTCTGCGCCTCATCGAGCAGCACGATGGCGTTGGTCAGGGTCCGGCCGCGCATGAAGGCGAGCGGCGCGATCTCGATCATGCCGGTCTGCAGTCCCCGCTCGACGTGACGCGCCTCCATGAAATCGTAGAGCGCGTCGTAGATCGGCCGCAGATAGGGATCGACCTTCTCTTTCATGTCGCCGGGCAGGAAGCCGAGCCGCTCGCCGGCCTCGACGGCCGGACGCGACAGCACCAGGCGCTCGACGACACCCTGCTCGATGAGCTGGACCGCGTGGCCTACTGCCAGCCAGGTCTTGCCGGTGCCGGCCGGGCCTTCGGCAAACACCAGTTCGTTGCGCTTGAGCATGCGCAGATAGGAATGCTGCGCCGCGTTGCGGGCGCGGACGCGGCGGCGGCGGGTGCCGATCTCCTCGAACGTCGCCTCCCGGCAGCGACGGGAAACAAAGAGCCCTGCAGCGCGGTCTCCTGGATCACGCCGTCGACGTCGCCGGGCGACAAGGCTTCATTGACGCGGACACGGTCATAGAGCCGTTCCAGCACACGGCGCGCCTGCCCTGTCGCCTCGGGGCTGCCGCGCAGCACCACGTGGTTGCCATTGGCCACGGCAACGACGCCGAGGCGTCGCTCGAGATGGGCGATGTTCTGGTCGTACTGGCCAAACACCAGGCTGGCGAGGCGGTTGTCCTCGAAGGTCAGCTTGATCTCGGCCTGCTCGGCCAATCCCTCCCGGGCCGTCTGGCGCGTGAAGCGCGAAGAGCCGTCTGCTGGTCGCAAGGGGGGCACTCCGTCAGGCACTGGCGCGTGCCGGTTCGCCGTCGGCGCGCTCACCGAAGAGGCTGTTGCTGCCGAGCCCGGTGATGCGCACCGGAACAATGTCGCCGATGGACGCGCCATCGGCCTGGAACTGGACGGCCTGGAGATAGGGCGACTTGCCTGCCACCTGGCCGGGATGGCGGCCCGGCTTCTCGACCAGCACCGGCAGGGTGCGGCCGACCGTGGCGGCATTGAACGCCTTCGACTGCCGGTCGAGCAGCGCCTGAAGGGTCGCCAGGCGGGTGGCCATCACGTCCTCTGGCACCTGATCGGCCCTGTCGGCCGCGGGCGTGCCGGGCCGCGGGCTGTACTTGAAGGAGAACGAGGCGGCGAAGCCCACACGCTCGATCAGGTCCAGCGTGTCGGCGAAATCTGCGTCGGTCTCGCCGGGGAAGCCGACGATGAAGTCGGACGACAGGGCGATGTCCGGCCGTGCTGCGCGAACCCGGTCGATCAGCCGCAAATAGGCGTCTCGGTCGTGGCGGCGGTTCATGGCCGCCAGGATGGTGTTTGATCCCGACTGCACCGGCAGGTGAAGGTAGGGCATCACCGCCGGGACGTCGCGGTGGGCGACGATCAGGCCCGGATCCATGTCGCGGGGATGGCTGGTCGTGTAGCGCAGCCGGGCAATGCCCGGGATCTCGGCCAGCCGGGCCAGCAGCTGTCCGAGAGTCCAGGCCGCGCCGTCTGGCCCCGCCCCGTGCCAGGCATTGACGTTCTGGCCGAGCAACGAAACCTCGCGGACCCCCGCCTGCGCGAGGCGCGCGACTTCGGCCACCACGGCATCGGCCGGGCGCGACACCTCGGCGCCGCGGGTGTAGGGCACGACGCAGAAGCTGCAGAACTTGTCGCAGCCCTCCTGCACGGTGACAAAGGCGGCGACCCCGCGGGCGCGGGTGCGCTCGGGTTTTGCGCCGGGCAGCGCATCAAACTTGCTGTCGGCGGGAAACTCGGTCTCGACGACACCAGGCCGGCTCTCGGCACGGCGCAGCAGCTCGGGCAGGCGGTGATAGGACTGTGGACCGACGACGAGATCAACGCCGGGCGCCCGGCGCAGGATCTCGGCGCCCTCGGCCTGGGCGACGCAGCCGGCGACGACGATGCGGGTGTCGCGGCCCATTGCGGCGCGATCACGCCGCACGGCGCGCACACGGCCAAGCTCGGAATAGACCTTTTCGGCCGCCTTTTCGCGGATGTGGCAAGTGTTGAGAACGACGAGGTCGGCGTCGTCCATGCTGGTGGTCTCGACGAACCCGTCCTCGCCCAGCACGTCGGCCATGCGCTGGGCATCATAGACATTCATCTGACAGCCATAGGACTTGACGAAGACTTTCCTGCTTGCGTCCGTCATGGTTCCGTGGGGCGCGAGGCGCCGGCTGTCGAGCGAATCAGGGCGGTGGCCGGTCGGCGGCCGCCGGGTTCACGCAGTGTTTAGACCGTCTGGGCCCGCGTGAGAACAGGAATCCGTCCCGACGGTGCGGAAGGCGCCTCACGCATGCGCCCGGTCCGCTCCCGGGCAAAGGTCGCCCGCACCTCGGTCTCGACCACGCGGGTCACCGCCTTGCGATCGGAGCCGGCATCGAAGGGCAGCGGCGTGCCCCAGACGCAGACGGCGTCGAGCGGCGGACCGGCGATGATGCCGACGAGATGCGGGATCAGGTCCATGTCGCCATACCAGGCGATGCCAGGGCGGTCGGCGTAGCCGACCGGCAGGCCGCCACGCGCCGGATAGGCCACGGTCACCGGCTGCACCAGCACGTGGCCGTCATGGCTGGCCCGGGCGATCGCGTCACGGGCAGCGCCCAGCAGCGATGACCGGAACGGCAGGACACGGCCGCCATCGCTGGTGGTGCCCTCGGCAAACAGCACGATGGCGTCGCCACCGGCGAGCCGTTCGGCGATCTCGCTATTGGCCTCGGCGGCGCCCTTGCGGCGGCTGCGGTCGATGAAGACGGTGCGCTGCAGACGTGCCAGCGTGCCGAAGAGCGGCCACCCGGCAACCTCGCTCTTGGCAATGAACGACATCGGCTGCAGCGTCGACAGCACAACAATGTCGAGCCAGGTGATGTGGTTCGACACCACGAGGACGGCCTGGCCGGTCACCGGCTCGCCCCGGACGGCGACCCTGACCCGCAAGAGCCGGCAGGCCAGACGGTGGAACACGACCGGAATCCAGTGGCTGAGACGCCAGCCAAAGCGCAGCGCGAGCATCTGCAGGCCGACAAGGACAAGGCCGGCCGGCACGAGAACGACCAGCAGGCTGACGACGCGCAGCCGGCGGATCACGCCTTGCGCTCGTCGTCGAGCGGGACCGCGTAGAGTTCGAGCCGGTGATCCACCAGCCGGAAGCCAAGACGGCGGGCGATTTCGGCCTGCAGCAGCTCGATCTCCTCGGAGCGGAACTCCACCACCTCGCCGGTGCGGAGGTTGACGAGGTGATCGTGATGCTGCTCGGGCGCCTTCTCGTAGCGGGCTCGGCCGTCCTTCAGGTCGAGCCGGGCGATGATGCCCGTGTCCTCGAACAGGCGCACGGTCCGGTAGACAGTCGAGATCGAAATTCCGCCGTCAAGCGCAGCGGCGCGGCGGTGCAGCTCCTCAACGTCGGGGTGATCATCGGCCTCGGCGAGGACACCGGCGATGACCCGGCGCTGACCCGTCATGCGCAGGCCGCGCGCGACGCAGCGCTGCTCGATCCGGTTCGGGCGAGAAGGACGCAGCGGGCCCACAGGCGCTCCTGGTTCGCAACTGGGGCCGTCTTATAGGAGCGGGATGGGCTTTCGTCCACCGCGAGACATCCCCGACCGTCAGTCGAGATCGCGCCGCAGCACCAGGGCGGTCGCGGCGCTGCCGTCGGGACGCCGGTAATAGCCGGGCCGGCGACCGACCTCGGCAAAGCCAGAGCGGGCATAGAGAGCCCGGGCCGCGGCATTGCCCTCGTCGACCTCCAGAAACAGGTGCCGGATCCCCCGCGCCGACAGCCGGCCCAGATGCGCGCGCAGCAGCTGGCTGGCAAGGCCGGCGCCCCTGTGACGGCGGTCGACCACGATGCTGAGGATCTCGGCCTCGTCGGCGGCGCAGCGCGACAGCACGAACCCGAACAGCGTGCCGCCGGCAGGGCCGACGCCCTGGCCCGCCACCGCGGCGTCGACAAGCAGCGCCTCGATTTCATGCACCGCCCAGCCATGGGTGAAGCCGCCGGCGTGGAGGTCCGCGACCGCGGCTGCATCGCGGACCTGCAGCGGACGGACGGCGGTGGCTGCGGGGGTCAGGAAGGGAAGCCGCATGGGCGGCCGGCTCCGGCGGGCTCAGCGGCGGGGAATGCGGGCGTGGTCCTGCGGACGCGCGTCCGGCGCACGCAGGTAGAATGGCTTGGGCAGAGCGTGCGAGGGATCCGCCGCAAGGCCGAGGCGGGCGACCCACTGGATCAGGGGAGCTGGCTCGGTCGTGATCGACTGCACCTCGACGCCCATGGCGCGGGCCTCGGCAGCCAGGATGGCGGCGCCGGAGCCGACGATGCGGATGGGCCCGGAGCCCAGCAGCCGGGCGCCATCGCGCACCGGCACAAGGCGGGGTGCAACGATGGTGCGTCCGCCGGCCGCCATGACATGCAGAAAAACTGCGCCGTGCCGCGCGTCGATGGCGGCAGCCACCGGGCTCGGCTGGCCGGCTGCAACCGCAGGTGCCGCAAAGGCCGACAGGGTCGTCACGCCAACCGCCGGGATCCCGGCGGCAAGCGCGATGGCACGGGCGGCGGAGATGCCGACGCGCAGGCCTGTGAAGCTGCCAGGACCCACCGTCACGGCGACGCGGCTGAGCGCCGCAAAGCCGCCTGCCGTGGCCGAGACCACGCGATCCAGCATCGGCATCAGTGCCTCGGCATGGCCGCGGGCCATCGGCAGGGTCTCGGCCGCCAGCGGATCGGGCGTTCCGGCCTCGAACACGGCCGCTGAACAGACCTCGAGGGCAGTGTCGATGGCAAGGATCCGCAAGGCCGACGCCCCCGTCTCAGGCCGCGCGGATCAGACTGCCTGGACCTCGCGGACGTCCGGCAAAAAGTGGCGCAGCAGGTTCTGGATGCCGTACTTCAGGGTTGCCGTTGAGGACGGGCAACCGGAGCAGGACCCTTTCATGGTCAGGTAGACGATGCCGTCGCGGAAGCCCTTGAAGGTGATGTCGCCGCCATCGCCGGCCACCGCCGGGCGGATGCGGGTCTCGAGCAGCTCCTTGATGGTGGCGACGGTCGTGGCGTCTGCGGGCTCGAAGAACTCCTCGGCATCCTCCTCGCCGGCCGCAGCCGCCGCGGAGGCATCGTCGAACAGCGCGTCGCCGGACAGGAAATGCTCCATGATGGCGCCGAGAACCGCCGGCTTCAGATGCTGCCAGTCGCCGTCGCGCTTGGTGACGGTGACGAAATCGGACCCGTAGAAGACGCCGGTGACGCCGTCGACGGCAAACAGGCGTCGCGCGAGTGGCGAACGGCCGGCCGCGCGGGGATCACGGATATCCAGCGTGCCCTCGGTCATCACCGAGCGGCCCGGCAGGAACTTCAGCGTGGCAGGGTTGGGCGTGGCTTCGGTCTGGATGAACATCTGGATCTCCTCACGCGACCGGTTCAAGGCCGGTGGTGGCGGCACCGTGCCGCCGGACGCGCGGCACAGCACCAGATATGGACCCCGGCGGGCGGCAGATCAACATCAGGTCGGCATTTCTTGACGCCGGCCTACGTCAGGCCAAGGCGTCAATATCGGGGTCGCGCAGGCCGCCAGGCACAATCGCGATCGGCACTGGAAAACTACCGGCCGCCTTGCCGGCGAGATGCGCAACCAGCGGACCGGGGCCCTCGCTGCCGGTTCCGGCGGCCAGCACCAGCAGGGACACGTCCTCGTCCTCCTCGATCAGGCGGAGGATTTCCTCGGCCTTGAGGCCGGTTCGCACCAGGCACTCGGGCTCGATGCCGGCCACGCTGCGGGCCCGGGCGGCGGCGGCATCGAGACGCTGCGAGGCCTCATCCTCCGCCTCGGCCTGCATCACCGAGCCGACGCCGAGCCAGTGCTGGAAGTCCGGGGGCGCGATGACGGTGAGCATTGCTAGCCCTGCGCCGACGCGGCCGGCGCGGCGGGCGGCAAAGTACACGGCCCGATCGCACTCGTCCGTCTCATCGACGATCACGAGAAATTTGGGGCGGTGACCCGCCTCGTAGGAGCGCCTCGGCTTCACGGTCATGCGTGGCCCACCAACGGAGACACGAGTCTGTCAGTCGATCCGGTGGGCCGCAAGCCCGGGCTCAACGGCTGCCGATGAAGCCGACCACTTCGCGGACCGCCTTCATGGTGGCGGCTGCCTGCTGGCGCGCCCGCGCGGCGCCATCGGCCAGCACGGCGTCGATATAGGCCGTGTCGGCCTGCAGGCGCTTCATCTCGACGCCGACCGGGCCGAAGGTCGTCACCGCGAGGTCGACCAAAGCGGCCTTGAAGGTAGAGAACTGGGCGCCCCCGAACTCCGCCAGAACCTGGGCCTTGGGCACGCCGGCGAGGGCGGCGTAGATCACCACCAGATTGTCGGCCTCGGGCCGGGCGGCGAGCCCGGCCTCTTCCGAGGGCAGCGGCTCGGGGTCGGTCTTGGCCTTGCGGATCTTCTGGGAGATGGCGTCGGCGTCATCCGCGAAGGTGATGCGCGAATAGTCGGAGGGATCCGACTTCGACATCTTCTTGGTGCCGTCGCGCAGGCTCATGACGCGCGGCGCCGGGCCCTGGATCAGCGGCTCGGGCTGCGGGAAGAAGGCCTCCGGCAGGCCGAGACGGGCCAGCGAGGCCGCATAGTCATTGTTGAATTTCTGGGCGATGTCGCGGGCCAGCTCAAGATGCTGCTTCTGGTCCTCGCCGACCGGCACATGGGTGGCGCGGTAGACGAGGATGTCGGCCGCCATCAGCACCGGATAGTCGTAGAGACCGATGGACGCGTTCTCGCGGTCCTTGCCGGCCTTCTCCTTGAACTGGGTCATGCGGTTGAGCCAGCCGATGCGGGCGACACAGTTGAAGATCCACGCCAGTTCGGCGTGCTCGGCCACCTGGCTCTGGTTGAAGACGATGTGGCGCTTGGGGTCGATGCCGCAGGCGATGAAGGCGGCGGTGACCTCGCGGATATTGGCCGTGAGCTCGGCGGGGTCCTGCGCCACCGTGATCGCGTGCAGGTCGACCACGCAATAGATGCAGTCGTGGCTCTCCTGCAGGGCGGCGAAGCGCCGGATGGCGCCGAGATAATTGCCGAGATGCAGGTTTCCGGTGGGCTGGACGCCGGAAAAGACGAGCGGGCGGGCGGTGGTCATGGTCAGGTCTCCGCAGACGGCGCGCTTATCGCAACGCCGGTCCCGCCGCGCAAGCCCAGCTCAGGCGGTGCGCTCCATGTCGGAGCGGCTGACGGCGCCAAAGGCGAAGGCCGCGGCGGCGAAAACCGCCAGCCCAGCGGCGCAGAGCAGGCCAAGCGCGACAGCCCGGACAAGCGGCGGAAGGGCCGGGTCCAGCGACGGCGCGGCCAGCGGCAGCAGCCCGATGAGCGCCACCGCCATGACGGCGCTCGCCGCAGCCGTGCGGGGCAGGCGGCGGCGGAGGCGCGCGTCCGGCACCCACAGGTTGCCGGCGGCCAGCACGAGGGCGAGCACGCCAGCCCCCGCAAAGGCCCCGAGCGTGACGCCGGTGGCGATGCCGGCAACGCCCCAACCCGGCTCCAGCATCACCGCGGCGGCCCAGGTCACCACGAGGGTCGCTGCCGCAGACAGCAGGGGGACGCGGACATTTTCGCGCGCCAGGAAGGGTTGCGCCATGACGCGCGCGGCGGCCGCGGCAACGAGGCCCGGTGCGAAGGCGGCGAGGCAGCCGGCGGCACCCTTCGCATCGGCAGCCGAAAAAGCGCCATGCTGAAACAGCACCGACACGATGGGACCGGCCAGCAGCACCAGGGCCACGGTGGCGGGAATGGCCAGCAACAGGGCTCCCTCGAGGGCACGGTTCTGCACATCGTGGAGCGCGGATCCGGCGGCGCCGTGAAGATGCCGGGCGATCTCCGGCAGCAGCACCACGCCGACACCGACGCTGACGAAGCCGAGCGGCAGCTGGAAGACGCGGTCGGCAAAATACAGCAGCGACACCGCAGACGGCGTGTGCGACGCGACCTGAACGGCCACCAATACCGCGAGCTGCGAGGCTGCCGCCACCACCAGGCCCGGCAGGCCGAGACGAAGCATGCGGCGCACAGGCGGCGACAGGCGGGGGCGGACCAGAATCGGCCGGTCCGGGCCGCCGAACAGGGCCGGGACCAATAAAGCGAGCTGGATCACGCCCGCCACCGAGACCGCCAGGGCCAGGATCGTCGCCCGCTCGGCATCTGCCAGCGGCACGCGCAGCAGCGCGGCCAGCACCGCGACGAGGACAAGATTGACCACCACGGGGGCAAAGGCGGCGAGCAGCACCTTGCCGGCGGCGTTGAGGATGGCGGCGGCCACGGCCGACAGGGTCACGGCGGCGACGAGCGGCATCATCAGGCGCAGATAGAGCGTGGCCAGGCCGAGCCGCTCGGGATCCTGCGCATAGCCGCCCGCGAGCGCGAGCACGACCCATGGAGCGGCGATCTCGGTCACTGCAATCAACACCAGCAAGCCCAGTGCCAGGGTGGTCAGCGCCTCGCCGGCAAAACGGCGGGCGGCCTCGTCGCCCTCCTCGGCGCGGATGCGGTGGTCGATGGGAACGAGGCCGGCATTGAGCCCACCCTCCCCCAGCACGCGGCGGACCATGCCGGGCAGGCGGAACGCCACCAGAAAGGCATCGGCCGCCGGCCCGGCGCCCAGCAGCACGGCAACCAGCACGTCACGGGCAAAGCCGAGCAGGCGCGACAGCGCCGTGCCCAGGCCGACCAGTGCGGCAGCGGAAAAGACGGCGCGACGCATCGGCGCGACGTAAGCCGCAGCCGGGGCGAGGCGTCAATGGCGGACCGGCTACAGGATGAACCGGCTGAGATCGGCATTGCGGGCCAAATCACCCACCGCCGCCTCGACGAAGGCGGCGTCGACGGTCACGGTTTCGCCGGAGCGGTCGGGGGCCGTGTAGGAGACGTCGTCGAGAATCCGCTCCATCACCGTCTGCAGGCGGCGTGCGCCGATGTTCTCGACGCTGCCATTGACCTGAACGGCGATGCGGGCGACCGCACGAATGCCATCATCGGTGAAGGCCAGCGTGACGCCCTCCGTTGCCATGAGGGCCACGTATTGCTTGACGAGGCTGGCCTCGGTGTCGGAGAGGATACGGCGGAAGTCCTCCTCGCCGAGCGAGGCGAGCTCGACACGGATCGGCAGGCGACCCTGCAACTCGGGCAGCAGGTCGGACGGCTTGGCGACATGGAAGGCGCCCGACGCGATGAACAGCACATGGTCGGTCTTTACCGGACCGTGCTTGGTGGTCACCGTCGTGCCCTCAATCAGCGGCAGCAGGTCGCGCTGCACGCCCTCGCGCGACACGTCGGCACCGCCGCGGCCCTCGCGGGCGCAGATCTTGTCGATCTCGTCGAGAAAGACGATGCCGTTGTCCTCGACGGACCGGATGGCCTCGGCGACGATCTGGTCCTGGTCGATCAGCTTGTCGCTCTCCTCGGCCAGCAGCGGCGCATGGGCCTCGCGAACGGTGGTGCGACGCGTCTTGGTGCGGCCACCCATGGCCTTGCCGAAGATGTCGCCGATGGAGATCGCCCCCATTGAGGCGCCCGGCATGTTGGGCAGCTCGAACAGCGGCATGCCACCGCCGCCCTGGACCAGCTCGATCTCGACCTCCTTGTCGTCGAGTTCGCCGGCCCGCAGCTTGCGGCGGAAGGCGTCGCGGGTCGGAGCCGACGAGCCCGGCCCGACCAGCGCGTCGAGGATCCGGTCCTCGGCAGCCTTGGAGGCCCGCGCCTCGACCTCCTTGCGGCGGGCGTCGCGGACGAGGCCAATCCCGACCTCGACGAGGTCGCGGACGATCTGCTCGACATCGCGCCCGACATAGCCCACCTCGGTGAACTTGGTGGCCTCG
This sequence comes from Methylobacteriaceae bacterium, assembly GCA_040380755.1. Lineage (GTDB taxonomy): Bacteria > Pseudomonadota > Alphaproteobacteria > Rhizobiales > Beijerinckiaceae > Alsobacter. The sequence goes on from JBEIIL010000031.1 coordinate 20,358, forward strand.
ATCTTCAGGAACGGGGCGCCGGCAAGGCGCGCCAGCCGCCGGGCGATCTCGGTCTTGCCGCAGCCGGTGGGGCCGATCATCAGGATGTTCTTCGGCAGCACCTCCTCGCGCATGGGGCCCTGCAGCTGCTGGCGGCGCCAACGGTTGCGCAGCGCCACGGCAACGGCGCGCTTGGCGTCCTTCTGGCCGACGATGAAACGGTCGAGTTCGGAGACGATTTCGCGAGGGGACAATTCGGTCATGATCAGTTCACAGGCGGCAGCTTGGCAAGGAGCCTGCCCAGCGGCAAGCGGCTGAGGACGGCGGCGCGGACGGCACGCCAGCCGATGCCGAGCACGATGACATAGCAGCCGATGACCGCCAGCGTGAGCCCGAGCGCAACGGCGGAGCCGGCACCAAGCTGGACCAGTACAATGCCGACGGCGAACGCCACATAGGCGAGCGTCGAGATCACCGGCGAGCGGCGGTCGAGCAGGAGGCCGAACACGGTGACAACGGCGGCCACCAAAACGATCGCGACCGCGACCAGCACACTGTCGCCCAACTTGCCGTTCCGTATGGTCGACAGGACTGTCCAGAACAGCGGATGGACGAGCAACGGCGAGCCAGCGACGTAAAGCCAGAACGCAAACTGGCTGTCGCGCCGGACCCGGGCGGGGTCGCGCAGGTCGAGCATCACGGCAATGGCCAGAAAGACGAGGCCGCAGCCCGCCATGACGAAGAGGAACGGCCCGCCGGTGCGGTCAACCGCCAGAAAGGCGAGCGCGGCGGCCAGCGGCAGCACCAGGAATGGCACCCGGAAACGGACCAGGCCGAGTCCGAGGGCGACCAGGGCCGCCGCCTGAACCTCGGCCGTCGACCAGAGATGGGTTGACCCATGGCGCGCGACGGAGACCGCCGTGCCGACGAAGAAGGCGACGCCCAACACGGACACGATGCTGGGCGCCATCATCCGGCGGCGAAAGACGAAGAACTCGGCCAGCAGCCAGGCCAGCACGGCGCTGCCACCGGCCACGGCGATCTGCGGCGTTCCGGAGGGTGCCTGACGGAGCGTCACGAGCGCCGCCGCAATCAGGATCATGATGCCGATGGAGACAAACACCTCGGCAAAGTTGTTGACCACGACAAATCGCTCGTCGGAGGCGTGAGGCCGCCCGGCCCGGCCCATGGCGAAAGACTCGAGCGCGTCGGCCTGGGAGCGGGTGATGATGGCGGCGGCCACCGCGGCATCGAGATCGGGACGGCGCAGCAGCATCAGGCCGTCTCCAGGCTCTCGATGGTGAGGCTGTCATTGGTGTAGACGCAGATGTCAGCGGCGAGCATCAGCCCCTTGCGGACCACCGCCTCGGCGTCCAGGTCCGTGTTCTCGACGAGCGCGCGCGCCGCGGCGAGCGCGTAGTTGCCGCCCGAGCCGATGGCCATCACGCCGTGCTGGGGTTCCAGCACGTCGCCGGTGCCCGACAGCAGCAGGCCGACCTCACGGTCTGCAACCAGCATCATCGCCTCGAGGCGGCGCAGATAGCGGTCGGTCCGCCAGTCCTTGGCCAGCTCGACGCAGGCCCGCATGAGCTGGGCCGGATACTGCTCCAGCTTCGATTCAAGCCGCTCGAACAGCGTGAAGGCGTCGGCCGTGGCACCGGCAAAGCCGGCGATGACGGCCCCTTTGGCCAGCCGGCGGACCGTGCGGGCGTTGCCCTTGAGGACGGTCTGGCCAAGGCTGACCTGGCCGTCGCCGCCGATCACGACCCGGCCGTCCCTGCGCACCATCAGGATGGTGGTGGCGCGCCAGCGCCGGTCGTCGCTCTCATGGCCCGTCATGCATGCGTCCCTCGCCTTGCCTCCACATGTAGGCGGCCCGGCGGATTTCACCAATGGCCGGGCCTGGATTGTGCAATTCGGGACGATCTGCCCAACGGACAGGCAGGGCGGTGGCGCCCGGGCACGCGACTTGCTAGAAGGCGCCCGCGTGGGAGGTCGCAACCCCCTCCCGCCGGGGGGAGCCGCCCATGCGCGCCGCGACGCTTTCGCGCAAGACCGCCGAGACGGAGATTTCGGTGGAGATTGCCCTCGACGGCACCGGGACGGCCAAGATCGCCACCGGTGTGGGCTTCTTCGACCACATGCTCGAGCTCTTTGCCCGCCACGGCCTGTTCGACATCACCGTCGCGGCGAAGGGCGACCTGCATGTCGACCAGCACCACACGGTCGAGGATGTCGGCATCGCGATGGGACAGGCTTTCGCCCGCGCGCTGGGCGCCAAGGCGGGGATCCGCCGTTACGGCTGCGTCCATCTGCCGATGGACGAGACCCTGAGCCGCGTCGCCGTGGATCTGTCGGGGCGGCCATTCCTGGTGTTCCGCACGGATTTCCGTCGCGACACCATCGGGGGCTTCGATACCGAGCTGGTGCGCGAGTGGTTCCAGGCGTTTGCGATGAATGCCGGGATGACGCTTCACGCCGAGACGCTCTACGGCGACAATGCCCACCACATGGCCGAGAGCCTGTTCAAGGGGCTGGCCCGGGCCTTGCGTGAAGCTTGCGCGGAAGAGCCGCGCGAGGCCGGACGCGTGCCGTCCACCAAGGGAGCCCTGTGACCGGCAGGGACGTGCGATGAAGGTCTATACCGTCCATCTGCCGGATACCGCACGGCCGGGTGATGTCGCCGGGCTCGACCGGGCCATCTTCGTGCGCGACGGTTTCCATTGGCTGGCGGCCGTGGTGCCGCTGCTGTGGCTGCTCGCCAACCGCGTCTGGCTGGGGTTCCTCGCCGTCCTCATCGCAACGGTGGCGATCGGCGCCCTTGCGGCCACCACGGGAATCGGCGCGGGTCCCGTGCTGGCGCTTCAGCTGTGTCTCGCGGTCTTGATCGGAGTCACTGCGGCCGACCTCAAGGGCTGGTCCTTGCGACGGCGTGGGCTGCCGGCCGTCGATGTCGTCTCAGGCCGTGACGCCGAGGAGGCGGAGCGGCGCTTCTATGACCGCTGGCTCGATGCCGGCGCGGCCGCTTCCCGCCCTAGCCTCCCTCGCCCGCCGGTCACCGCGATGCCGACCGGCACCCCACAGGTGCTCGGCCTCTTTCCCGAGGCAGGACCGTCGCGATGAGCGTTGCCATCGTCGATTACGGGTCTGGCAACCTGCACTCGGCCCACAAGGCACTGGAGCGGGCCGCCCGTGAGGCCGGGCTTGGCCTGTCGGTGTCCGTGACGTCTGATCCCGACGCGGTGCTGGCGGCGGACCGGGTCGTACTGCCGGGGGTGGGGGCCTTTGCCGACTGCCGCGCCGGACTCGATGCCGTCCCCGGCATGGTCGCGGCACTCGAGGAGACCGTGCACCGGCGTGGCCGGCCGTTTCTGGGGATCTGCGTCGGCATGCAGCTGATGGCTGCCCGCGGCCTCGAATACATCACGAGCACCGGGCTGGGATGGATCGGCGGTGACGTGACCCTGCTGGAACCCGCCGATCCGACCCTGAAGATTCCTCACATGGGCTGGAACACGCTCGACACAGCGCGAGACCACGCTTTGCTGGCCGGGATCCCGACCGGTCCCGACGGCTGGCACGCCTATTTCGTCCATTCCTACCATCTCAGCGCCGCCGATGCGTCGGATGTGGTCGCGCGCGCCGATTACGCCGGGCCGGTGACGGCGCTTGTCGCGCACGACAACATGGCAGGCACACAGTTCCATCCCGAAAAGAGCCAGGCGCTCGGGCTTGCTCTGCTCACCAATTTCCTGAGGTGGCGGCCGTGATCCTGTTTCCCGCGATCGACCTGAAGGAGGGGCGCTGCGTGCGCCTCATCCAGGGGGACATGGCCCAAGCCACGGTGTTCAACGACGATCCGGCGGCGCAGGCCGCCGATTTCGCGGCGCAGGGCTTTTCCTGGCTGCATCTGGTCGATCTCGACGGGGCGTTCGCGGGGCGGCCGATGAATGCCGCCGCGGTCGAGGCCATCCTGGCGCGCATCACGGTGCCGGTGCAGCTCGGCGGCGGCATCCGCGACATGAAGACGGTCGAGGGCTGGCTGAGCCGCGGGGTCCGCCGCATCATCATCGGCACGGCGGCGGTACGCGACCCGGGGTTCGTCCGCGAGGCCGCACGACGGTTTCCCGGCCAGATCGCGGTCGGGATCGACGCCCGCGACGGCCGGGTGGCGGTGGACGGCTGGGCGCGCCTCTCCGAAATGTCGGCGGAGGACCTCGGCCGGCGCTTCGAGGACGCGGGCGTGAGCGCGGTCGTCTACACGGACATCGCCCGCGACGGCGTGCTCAAGGGTCTCAACATCGAAGCGACGCTGGCGCTTGGCCATGCGTTGAGCATCCCGGTCATTGCGTCCGGCGGGCTTGCCTCCCTCGACGACGTGCGCCGGCTGCTCGAGCCGGACTGCGCCGTTCTGGAAGGGGCGATCACCGGCCGGGCGCTCTATGACGGGCGCCTCGACCCCTCGCAGGCGCTCGGCCTGATCCGGGCCGCTGCCCAGGCCGACCGGCAGGTCCTGCATGCTTAAGGTTCGGGTCATCCCGTGCCTCGACGTCAAGGACGGACGCGTCGTCAAGGGCGTGCAGTTTCTCGACCTGCGGGACGCGGGCGACCCGGTGGACAGCGCCATGGCGTATGACGCCGCCGGAGCCGACGAGCTCTGCTTCCTCGACATCACCGCCAGCCATGAGAACCGCGGCACGATCCTCGACGTGGTGACGCGGACCGCCGAGGCCTGCTTCATGCCGTTGACAGTGGGGGGCGGTGTGCGCGGCACCGACGATATCCGCGCCCTGCTGCTGGCCGGCGCCGACAAGGTGTCGATCATGACGGCGGCCGTGAAAGACAGGCAGTTCGTGCGCCGGGCGGCCGAGAAGTTCGGCGTTCAGTGCATTGTCGTGGCCGTCGATGCGAAACGGGTCTCAGGCCCGGACGAGGCCCCGCGCTGGGAGGTCTTCACCCATGGCGGGCGGAATCCCACCGGGCTCGACGCGGTCGACTACGCGCAGGAGGTGTGCGAGCTGGGAGCCGGCGAGATCCTGCTGACGTCGATGGACCGGGACGGCACCAAGGCGGGCTACGACGTGGCGCTGACGCGCGCGATTGCGGATGCGGTGCCGGTTCCGGTGGTCGCATCCGGCGGGGTCGGGACGCTCGACCACATGGTCGAAGGTGTGCGCGATGGACATGCCAGCGCCGTGCTGGCGGCCTCGATCTTCCATTTCGGCGAGCATAGCATCATGGAGGCCAAGCAGCGGCTCGCCGCCGCTGGCGTGCCAGTGAGGTTTCGCTGATGAGCTTCTCGCTGTCGGATCTGGACGCCTTCCTGGCGCGGCGCGCAGCCGTGTCGCCGGAGGAGTCCTACACTGCCAAGTTGCTGGCCGCAGGCGCTGCCCATTGCGCCAAAAAATTCGGCGAAGAGGCGGTGGAAGCCGTCATCGCCTGTGCGGAGGGCGACCGCGCTGCCTTGAAGATGGAGTGCGCTGACGTGCTCTATCATCTGTTGGTCGTGCTTCGCGCCCGCGGCGTCCCGTTGCAAGATGTCCTCGACGAGCTCGGTCGCCGTACGGCACAGTCCGGGCTGCAAGAGAAAGCGTCGCGGTCGAAGGGCTGAGGCGTTTCGCAACACGGGCGGGTCGAGGGTTGCCCCATGGATCAACGCGTCGCCTTGACCGAGGAGGAATACCTCTCGCCCTATCGCGTCTTCAGCCGAGACGAGTGGGCGGCGCTGCGTGCCGATACGCCGCTGACCTTGAGCGTCGACGACCTGATGCGGATCCAGTCGCTCAACGACCCGATCTCGCTCGAGGAGGTCGTGGCCATCTATCTGCCGCTGTCGCGCCTGCTGTCGCTCTACGTGGCCGCCACGCAGGGGTTGTTCAAGGCGACACAGCGCTTCCTGCTGGCCGAGGACGGCAAGGTCCCGTACGTGATCGGCATTGCGGGATCGGTGTCGGCAGGGAAATCGACCACGGCCCGCGTGCTGCGGGCGCTGCTGTCGCGCTGGCCCAACACGCCCAAGGTCGAGCTCGTCACAACCGACGGGTTCCTGCACCCCAATGCCGTGCTCGAGCGCGACGGTCTTTTGGAAAAGAAGGGCTTTCCGGAAAGCTACGACGGTTCGGCGATCATCCGCTTCCTGTCGCAGGTAAAAGCCGGCAACCCCCATGTCGAGGCGCCTGTCTACTCGCACCTAACCTATGACGTCGTTCCGGGTGAGTCCGTCAGCGTCGATCGCCCCGATATCCTGATTGTCGAGGGCCTGAACGTGCTGCTTCCGAACCGGCCACCGCGCGACGGCAAGGCGATCCCGTTCGTCTCCGACTTTTTCGACTTCTCGATCTACCTCGACGCCGACGAGGACCTTCTGGAGAAATGGTACATCCAGCGGTTCATGCGGCTGCGGCAGACGGCGTTCCGCGATCCGCGGTCCTATTTCCGCAAATATGCCGACATCAGCGACGCCGAGGCCGAGGGGACCGCTCACGCGATCTGGCATCGCACCAATCTGCCCAATCTGCGCGACAACGTGCTGCCGACCCGGCCGCGTGCAGACCTGGTGCTGACCAAGGGTGCCAGCCACCGCATCGAACAGGTGGCGCTGCGCAAGCTGTGAGCCTCAGCCTGGCGAACGGGTCACCGACGCATTCTCGACCAGGTAGTCGAGCACAGCGCGGACGCGAGGCCAATGCTGGCGGCCCGGTGGCATCAGGGCGGTCACCGGCAGGACCTCGGAGACGTGGATGTCGGCCAGGATCGGCACCAGGCGGCCGTCGGCCAGGGCATCCTCCATCAGGAAACTTGCCAGCCGGGCGATGCCAAGACCTGACAGCACCATGTCGAGGAGCAGATCGGCACTGTCGCTGGTGATCGCGGCTTTCACCGGGTGCAGGACCACCCTGCCGTCCACCCGGAGCGGCCAATCGGCAAGCCGCGCCAGGCCGCTCAATGTAAGGCAGGTGTGGACCCCCAGGTCAGCCTGCGTACGCGGGGTACCCTTGCGCTTCAGATACTCCGGGCTGGCGACGATGATCCGGGCGGCCTCGCCGATCCGGCGGGCGACCAGCGTGGAATCGCCGAGCGGGCCGGTCCTGATGGCGATGTCGATCTGCTCGCCGATCACATCGACGCGGCGATCGGCGATCGACAGGTCGAGCGTGATGTCGGGATACCGGGCGTGCAGGCCCGGCAGCAGCGGGGCGAGGCGGTGCTTCGCATAGGCCGTGCCGGTGTTGAGGCGCACGAGGCCGCGCGGCTTGCCGCGTGCGGCGGTGACCTCGGCCTCGGCGGCCTCGACGGCAGCCAGGATGTCGCGGGCGCGCGCCAGCATGGTTTCACCCTCGGGCGTGAGGATAAGGCGCCGGGTCGTCCTCTGCAGCAGCCGGACGCCGAGACGGTCCTCAAGCCGGGTCACGGCCTTCGACAGGCCCGATGCCGTCAGCCCGCTGCCTTCGGCGGCCGCTGCGAAGCCGCCACGGTCAATGACCCGAACGAACGCCGCCAATTGGGCTGGACCCGTATTCAAGACTTCTTGTCCTGAGTGTGCGGCCCGAAGACCAGATTATAATCTCTAAGGAATGCAATACGGTTTGTCCATCGCAAGCCATTCCTCAGGAGGCCGCCATGTCAAATCCCTACGCAGCCTGGATGTTCGACGCCGCACGGTTGGAGATCGATATCGACAGTCACCGCCGGGCAGCGACGCGCGCCCGTGCCGCCGCACGGCGGGCGGCGTTCTTGGCCGTTTGGCGCTGGGTCCGTCATCCGGCAGGCCCGGAGAGCATGCCTGCAACGGCGCGGTGTGATGCCGGGCGCGCGTGACGCACCGACTTCGTTCTTCAGCATGGATGGCCCTTGGGTGCCACTGTGGCACTGACCGTTGGCTCGTTTCCCGACCCGCCCGTAGGGTTGCGGCAGGGCGTGCCCGGAATGTTTCACGTGAATCATTCCGGATGCTGCGGCCAGGAATCGAAGTCCGCAGCTGTCAGACCGGCAATCCGTTGTCGCGCGCCAGCTGGCGCAGCTCGACCTGGGGCCTCGCCCCGATGTGCTGGATGACCTCGGCTGCGGCCAAGCCGCCGAGCCGGCCGCAGGTGGGGCCGTCGAAGCCGCGGGCCAGGCCAAACAGGAAGCCGGCCGCGAACAGATCGCCGGCGCCCGTCGTATCGACGATGGTGTCGACCGGGCTGGCCTCGACGGCTCGGGTCTCCTCGCGGGTGACCACCAGGCAGCCATGCTCCGATCGCGTCACGGCGCCCAACACACCTTCGTTGCGCAGTGCGGACACAGCCGAATCGAAATCCGACGTCTCGTAGAGGCTCTTCAGCTCGCTCTCATTGGCGAAGACGATGTCGAGCTTGCCGGACCGCATGAGGTCGAGGAATTCTCCCCGGAAGCGATCGACGCAGAAGCTGTCAGACAACGTCATCGCGACCTTGCGGCCGGCCGCATGGGCCATGTCGGCGGCGACACGGAACGCCTGCTTGGCTTCCTCGCGATCCCACAGATAGCCCTCCAGATAGACGAAGGCCGACGCCTCCACGGTGGCATGATCGATGTCGGTCGGCCTCAAATTGGTACAGGCGCCCAGATAGGTGTTCATGGTGCGCTCGCCGTCAGGCGTCACCAGGATGAAGCTGCGGGCCGTCGCAGGTCCATCCGTCGCGGCGACGGTGGGGAAGTGGATCCCCATGGCGCCGATGTCGTGGCGGAAATGCCCGCCGACCTTGTCGTCGCGGACCTTGCCGATATAGGCAGCGCGGCCGCCGAACGAGGCTACGCCGACAACCGAATTGGCGACCGAGCCCCCGGACACGATCGTGGAAGGACCCATGGCGGCGTAGATCCGCTCTGCCTCGGGCTCATCGATCAGCCGCATAGAGCCCTTGTGCAGCGCGTTGGCGATCAGGAAGGCGTCGTCGGTCTGGGCGATGACGTCGACGATGGCGTTGCCGAGGCCGAGAACGTCGTACTGAATGGCGGGCATTTGCGGGTCCGGTTGCGACTGGTGCGCCCCTGTCGCATCGCGTCTGCGTCCGGTCAAGCCTCAGCGCGGCGAGCGCCGCCTGAGGACTGCCGACAGGGCCACAAGCTCGGCCTCGTCGAGATCGCCGATCTGACGGGCGAGGCTGTTGGCGAGATGGGTGGCGGTCGGTGACAGGCCGGCGGTGTCGACGACAACCCGCGGATGCGACAGATCGGCCAGCCGCTGCAGCTCCTCGGCATCGTCCCAGATGACGTTGAAGTACTGGATGACGCGCTGCACGAACCCCCAGCCCGGCCGGCCGCGGCGTCCGTGCTCCAGCGCCGACAGGTAGGTGGGCGTGACGCCAAGCGCCGCTGCCATGTCCTTGAGGGCGATGCCGCGCTCGGCCCGCAGCGCCCGGACCCGCTGGCCGAACGGCGTCACGCCTCGCTGCTCCGCCGGCGGCGGATGCGGACATAGAGCGCACCTGCTCCGCCCTGGTGCCCGGCGGCCTCCTCGAAACCGACGACCAAGGGGCGGATATCCGGCAGGCGCAGCCAGTGCGGCACAACGCGCCGCAGGACGCCGCGCTCCTCGAACAGGCCGCCATCCTGGGCACTCCCGCCGCCCTTGCCGGTGACCACGAGGACCACCTGGCACCCGTCTGACTGGGCCCTGGCGAGAAAGCCCCGCAGGGCGGCATGGGCTTGCTCCTGGCGCATGCCGTGAAGGTCGATCATGGCGTCGATCGGGTGGCTGCCGCGGGCGAGCCGCTGGCGCAGGCGTCGCTCCAGCGGGGCCAGCGGCGGCGGAGTCGGGACCGGGGGTGGTTTTGGCCGGCCCGAGGTAGCGCGTGCGGCGACCGGGGGCGGCTCGGCGGCAGGGAGCTCGGGAGGGGCTGGCGGAGGCGGCGATGGCTCGGCTGGCGCCTGACCGGGCATGGGCGCCACGTGGCGGACAACCTGCGCCCAAAGCGCGACTTCGTCGGGCGTCAGTGTCCGGCGACGCCGGCTCACGGATCGGCGTCCCGGGCAAGCAGCACCACGAATCGGCCAGGGTGCCGCACAAGCCCGGCGCGATTGCCTGCGGCGGCGCCGGAGCCGAAGAAGATGTCGGCCCGGGCCGCGCCCAGAATGGCTGATCCGGTGTCCTGGGCGATGGTGAGCGCCGCAAAGCGCCGCGTTCCGCCTGCGGGTTCGGGCAGATCCGCCGCAATGACGAAGGGGGTGCCATAGGGCCAGAGCGTCCGGTCGACCGCGATCGACCGCAGCGGCACAAGCGGGACGGACGCGGCGCCAACGGGTCCCTTGGCCGGATCGAGATCATGGCGGACGGCAAAGAAGATGTAGGACCGGTTGAGCCGCATGACGCGGCGGGCCTCGGCCGGGTACGCGCGCAGCCAGGCCTGGAGCCGCTCGAGCGACATGGCCTCCATGGTCATGTGCCCCTCGGCGACGACCACCCGGCCGATCGAGGTGTAGGGCAGTCCGTTGCGGCCGGCATAGACCAGCCTTGCCAACGTCCCATCCGGGAGACTAAGGCGGGCGGAGCCTTGGACCTGCGCATAAAACAGGTCGACCTCGTCGCGCAGCCAGGCGATCTCGAGGCCCTTCCCAGCAAGCGCCCCGTCCATGATCGCCGCGCGGTCGGGATAGGGCACGAGGCCTTCGGGAGACCGGCGTCCTGCGGCAAGGGCCGGGTCGAGGCCGGGGCGCGTTTCACCCGGGGCGAGGGTCTCGAGGTCGGACGGACGGCCCAGCGCTGGCACCGGGAAGCCGTCGGAGGGCGCCAGCGACGCCTCGATCTCCGGCTCGTAGTAGCCCGTGAGAAATCCCTCGCCGGCCGGCGGGGTGACGGCGAACGGGCGGAACCGCGTCTCGAAAAATGCCTTCGCGGCGTCACCCGTGAGCGCCCCGGTCATCAGGGCCGCCCTGCAAGCCGCAACGAGCGCCCGGCCAGGTGGCAGGCCAGGGCGGAGCACTGTGTCGCCACTGACGACGCCCGGGCAAGTCAGCTGGAAGACGGCGAAGGCAGCCGCGTGATCGTCGGTCGCCCAGCCCGGTACATCGGTCCAGGCCATCGGCGACAGGCTGGCGTTGCCGGGTCCGGTCGGGGCGCTCAAGGCGTCGAACTCGCCAGCGACCAGCAGGCCGAGCGCGGCAGCACAGGACAGAACGCGGGGACGCGCATCGCGGCCCCTTGCCGTCACTGGCCCGACTCGGTCGCCACCAGCTTCCAGTTGGGATCGCGGGTGCCGGCCTCACGCGAGAAGGTCCAAACATCGGTCACGTCGACGATCTTGTCCGGCGCGCCATCGATGACCGTCCCGTCCTTGTCGCGCGTGGCCGTGATCAGCTTCGAGAGGAAGCGGACCGTGACCTGAGCGACCTTCCCGCGCAACTGGGCATCGACGATCTCGGCCTTGTCGATGGAGACGAAGGTGGTGTCGACCTTCTCGCCACGCTTCTCACGCTCGGCAATAGCGCCCACGAAACCCTCGAAGACCTCGCGAGACAGCAGGTCCTTGAGCACGCGACGATCACCCGCCGCAAAGGCCGAAACGATCATCTCGTAGGCCGACTTGGCACCTTCAGCGAAGCCCTTCGCGTCGAAACCGCCCTCGGCAGCCGCGATGGCGTCGAGACCGGCCGCCAGCGGCGTCCCAGGCTCGGCAATGCCATGCCACCGTTCGGTCGGAGCCACTGGCTCTGGCGGGGCTCCAAGCACAGGGGACTCGGTCGACTTGTCGAGCCGCACGACATTGCTGTCATTGGCGGGGGCCGGCGCCTGCCGGTCGCGCATGATCTCGGACGGGGGACGCTCGGTGCCGGTCCGGGTCCCAAGGACGGAGCGCAGCCGCCAGATCACGAAGACGGCGAGCGCAAAAAAAACGATCGGGGTCAATTCCATGGCGATGAACGTCCTCTGCGGACAAGGGCACCCGGCTGGGTACGCACCTTCGTCCAGTATATGGAGATGCGAACCGGTTCATCCACCCGCTCGGCACCGAACGCAAGGGGGAGCTTCAAGGCCCCGGCGCTCACGGCCCCCGTCGCCTTGTCGGTGCGTGTGTTCCATGCTAGCCCGCAGCGCAGGATCGGCCAGCGCGCCGGACATGCAACGGTTCATGCCGGCCCGGGAGGCCGGCTCACGGAGACACGAAATGGCAAACGGCAATGGCGGAGCGCCCGAGCAGGAGCTCGCTCCCGCGCTCAACGCGCTGGCGCAGTACATCAAGGACTTCTCGTTCGAGAACCCCAACGCGCCGCGCTCGCTGCAGCCGCAGCCCAATCCGCCGCAGATCTCGATCTCGGTCAACGTCAACGCCAAGCAGCTGGCGGACACAGACTTCGAGGTCGAGCTCACGCTGGAGGGCAAGGCCGGTGAGGCGCCCAACCTGCTGTTCAGCTTCGAACTCCTCTATGCGGGCATCTTCCGCGTGCAGAACATCCCGGCCGAGAACGTCCATCCGGTCGTGATGATCGAATGCCCGCGCCTGCTGTTCCCGTTCGCCCGGCAAATCGTCGCCGATGCGGTGCGCAATGGCGGTTTCCCACCGCTGTTCATCGATCCGATCGACTTTGCGGCGCTGTTCCGCCAGCGTGTGTCAGAAGTGCAAGGAACCACCGCGAACGCCTGAGCGATCGGGCTCGGCAGATCGTGTTCTGAGGCGGGCCCATGGCCCGCCTTTTTCTTATCGTGATGCCGCGCCGCCGGTGCCTGCGGCCGGCAGGTAATCGCGCCACACGGGATTATCCGTCAGGGTGGCGACGAAGTCCTCATGCGCGGCAAGATCGGCCGCTGCCAGACGCGCTGGCAGCGCACCCGAGCGGGCCTGCGGCCGGGCGCCGATGCTGGCCGGCCCCGTGCGATTGCTTTCGGCGGAAGCAAGACCAAGGTCGGCCTGCCGCCCCCCCAGAAGCTCAATGTAGACGTCGGCGAGAATCTCCGAATCGAGCAGTGCCCCGTGCTTGGTCCGGCGTGCGTTGTCGATGCCGAAGCGTTGGCACAGGGCATC
>JBEIIL010000032.1:0-33281 GCA_040380755.1 Methylobacteriaceae bacterium
CGTCGCGCAGGTAAGGTCCTTCAGACAGCACCATGCCGGCGGTGTCGGCGCCGACATGGCCGGCGATGCAGGGCAGGACCCAGGCGCGGGCGCCAGGCGCCAGAGCGAGGCCGATCTCGGCTGCGGCGACGTCGCACGGGGCGTCCACGGTGAGGGCGAACGGCGCACCACCCAGCTCGACCGGGTCGAGCCCGAGCAGCAGGTGGTGCATCACCGGGTTGCCGACAAGGGTCGCCTCGACAATGTCGGTGACGGCAATTTCGGCGTCGCGACAGACTTCCGCAGCCAGGCTGGCCAGAGCGCCGCGGACGGACGCCGTCAGCTCGACCTCGCCGCCCGGGTTCATCATCACGTAGGAGACCCGGCTCATCAGATCCTCGCCGAAGCGGATTTGCGGGTTCATGGCGCCGGCCGACGCCACCACCTCGCCGGTGCCGAGGTCGACCAGGTGGGCGGCGATGGTGGTCGAACCGACGTCGATGGCGAGGCCGAACAGCCGGTCCTGCAGGCCGGGACGGACTGCAATGATCTCGCCGTCATGGCGCAAAACCACTGTGACCGACCAGTGGCCTGCCCGCAGTGCCTTTTGCAGCCCGGCCAGCACCGGCAGGCCGGCGCGGGCCGAGGCGATGCCCCACTGTTCGGCCAGGGCGGACTGCAAGCGGCGCAGGTCGCTCGACGGGTCGTGCATGTCGGGCTCGGCGACGGTGACGAAACAGGCCCGCAGCACCGGATCGAGCGCGATCTCGCGCTCCTCGGCGCGCTTGCGCACCACCTGACGGTGCACCTGCGAGTCGGCCGGCACGTCGACGACGGCGTCTGCCGTCAGGCGTGCCTGGCAGCCGAGGCGGCGGCCGGCCGGTAGCGGCCCGCGCTTGTCCGTGTAGCGGGCTTCGACGGCGCCTGCCGGCGTGACGCTGGCGCTGCCGGAGTCGATGCCATGCTTGGCGAAGCTGCCCTCCGCTACCACGATCTGGCAGCGGCCGCAGATGCCGCGCCCGCCGCAGACGCTGTCGAGGTCGACGCCGAGGCTGCGCGCCGCCTGCAGCAGCGGCGTGCCGGTGGCGAAGCGACCGCGGCGGCCAGACGGGGTAAAGACGACCAGGTGATCGGTCATGCCGGCTCGCTCCGGCCATGGGCGTCGACGAGGCGTTTCAGGCGCGCGTCGTCATAGTCGGCCTGCAGGCGCTGGGATGCGGCCTCGGCCTCCGCCTCAAGATCGTCGCCGCAGGGCTGTGGATCGCTGCGCCGCCAGGCGGCCAGGTAGTCGTCGGTGCCGTGGGCACCGGCGCGCATGGCGGCCCGGTCGATCGCCTCGGTGAAGCGCAGCGGCAGCTCGCGCTTGGCCGACTGGCGGCCGGCCCGGACGATGACCTGGGCGGGGATGTCGCGCCAGAAAAGGACAATGAGGCTGGCCATCAGGCCGATCCTGCTGTGACCGGAGGAGCAAGGAAGGCCGACAGCCCGGCGAGCCCGGTGAAGCGCCGCTCATAGGCGAGCGCCAGCCGGGCGGCGGCCGCTTCCGCGCGGGCGTCCAGCACCGGATCGTCGGTCTGGGCGAGATAGACCAGCCGCCGATAGTGGCCGAAATAGTCGTCGCGCAGCTGCGGAAACCGGTCCAGCCCGAGACCGCGCCAGACCAGCCGGTCGAAATGGCGGGCCAGATAGTCAGTCAGGAAGAACGTCCCGGGCTCCGCCTCTGCCAGCGCGGCAAAATCGGTGGTGCCGGCAAAGAACTCGTAGCAGTGGGCGCCGGGGATGCGCTCGACACCCTCCTGCGCCAGCACGGCATCGAGCAGGCCGCCGGTGCCGCAGTCGCCATACAGGCACAGGATCGTGTCGTGGCGCCGCCGCCCGGCGCGGATCTTGGCCCGGACCGCGGCCGGGATCTGCTCGGGCCGGTTGTGCAGGATGGCGGGCAGGCAGGTGATCGTGAGCGCGTCGAGCCGGTGTGCGGCGATGACGGCCACGAGTTCCCGGGCCAGCGCGCCGCAGGCGATCACCAGCGTGGACGGAGCGGCCGTTTCCCCGGCAGAATTGGCCATGCGGCGCTCAGCCCGCCTGCTGGCTCTGCATCGAGCCCTGGCGGCCGGCCATGAAGCGACGCGCCGTCTCGACGGCCACGGCCGCGTCGCGGCAATAGGCATCGGCGCCGATGGCCTCGGCAAAGCTCTCGTTGAGCGGGGCACCGCCGACCAGCACGACATGGTCGTTGCGGATGCCCTTCTCCTTCATGGTCTCGATGACGACCTTCATGTAGGGCATCGTCGTCGTCAGCAGTGCCGACATGCCGACGATGTCGGGCTGATGCTCTTCGATGGCCTTCATGTAGTTCTCGACCGGGTTGTTGATGCCGAGGTCGATGACCTCGAAGCCCGCCCCCTCCATCATCATCCCGACGAGATTCTTGCCGATGTCGTGGATGTCGCCCTTGACGGTGCCGATCACCATCTTGCCGATCTTGGGCGCGCCGGTCTCGACCAGCAGCGGCCGCAGGATGAACATGCCGGCCTTCATGGCGTTGGCCGACATCAGCACCTCGGGAACGAACAGGATGCCGTCGCGGAAATCCTCGCCGACAATGCGCATGCCCTCGACCAGTGCGCGGGTGAGGACCTCATAGGGGGTCCAGCCGCGCCCGAGCAGGATCCGAACGCCCGTCTCGATTTCCTCCTTGAGGCCGTCATAGAGGTCGTCGTGCATCTGCTCGACGAGGTCGGGGTCAGACAGCGTGTCGAGATCGAGATCGTCTCCGGCCATGCGCGCAGTCTCCATCGGGCCGGCTCGCCGCCGACCGCACAAGACACCACCTTGGTCGCGAACCGGGCGGAACGATGTCGCACGCAAGACACCGTCTGGGGTGAATGCGACATAGCTTCGTGCTTATCCGTCTGTTCGCCTGCAAGACCCGGGAGGCCCACCATGATCCCCAGCATCGATGTTGCCCCGCTGTTCGGCCCTGCGTCCGCGGCCCGCGACGCCACCGACGCCGCCGTGATGGCGGCCGCCACCGGCTCCGGGTTCATGACGATCCGCGGCCTCGAGGGACATGTGCCCGCCGGCAAGGACGTGCGCGCCGACCTGCTGCGCCTGTTCGGTCTTCCCGATGCCACCAAGGCACGGCTGTTGCGCCAGGCCTTCGATGCGTCGCGCCCGAATGTCTATCGCGGCTTCTTCCCGCTGCAGAACGGGGTCGCGACCTACAAGGAGGGGATCGACATGGGTCCCGACATCGCCCATGCGGACGCCAAGGTGGGCGGCGACCCGCTGTGCGAGGCGACGCCGCTCCCCGACGAGGCCGACCTGCCGGGCTGGCGGGCTGCGGCCGCGGATTATTACCGCGGCATGGAGCAGCTCGGCCGGGTGCTGATGGCGTCGATCGCGCGCGGGCTCGGTCTGCCCGAGACGTTCTTCGACGCCGCCTTCACGGGCGGGATCTCAACGCTGCGGCTGATCCATTATCCGGTTCGCCCGGATGCGAGCTTCGCCGGAGCGGACCCTGATCGCGTGTTCGTGATGCACCAGGGCGAGCGCCGTGCCGTAGCCGGTGGCGCCCATGTCGATTCGGGCTTCGTCACGCTGCTGGCGCAGGACGGCGTCGAGGGCCTGCAGGCGCTCGCCCACGACGGCACCTGGGTCGACGTGCCGCCGGTCGACGGCACGCTGGCGGTGAATTTCGGCAAGCTGCTGGACCGCTGGAGCGGCGGGCGGATCAAGGCGACGGAGCACCGGGTTCTCGGACCCGGTCGCACCCGCCATTCGATCCCGTTCTTCTACGAGCCGCGGGTCGACGCGGTGATCGTGCCGCTGCCGCTCGCGGGGGCCGAGGCCTTCGCGCCGTTCACCTATGGCGACCATCTGTGGGCGGCGATGACGCGGTTCGTCGAGTTCCGTGGCATGGAAGGCCTGCGCACCCCACGCGGTGTGCTCCACGCGGCCTGAGCGGCACCGCCCACCGCAAGCCCAACCGGAGAGTTGCATGGAGCCCGTCACCGACGCCCGCGGCCGCCGCCGGCGCGCCCGCGCCGAGAGCGAGGCCGGTGCGGCGCTGCCGCGGCCGCAGCCGCGATCGCTCTTCGCGCCCGTTGCCGCCGTCTCGGCGGACGAGCTGGAGGCGATCCACGAGGCCTCGCTGCAGGTGCTGGAAGAGATCGGCATGGATTTCCTCCATGCGGAAGCCCGGCAGATCCTGCGCGAGGCCGGGGACGAGGTCGAGGCCGACAGCGAGCGCGTGAGGTTCCCGCTCGGGCTGGTCGACACGGTCATCGGGCTGGCGCCGACGGAATTCCGCCTGCATGCGCGCAACCCGGAGCGCAGTGTCGCCATCGGCGGCAACGCCGTGGCGTTCTGCTCGGTCGCCAGCGCCCCCAACGTTGCCGACCGCGATGGCGGGCGCAGGCCCGGCAACCGCGCCGACTACCAGAACCTGCTGCGGCTCGGGCAGTCGCTCGACGCCGTGCACCTGTGGGGCGGCTATCCGGTCGAGCCGGCCGACATCCACGCTTCGGTGCGCCATCTCGATGCGCTGTTCGACATGCTGACCCTGTCGGACAAGCCGATCCACGCCTATTCGCTCGGGCGCGAGCGCAATCTCGACGCGCTGGAGATGGTGCGGATTGCCCGTGGCATCGACCGCGCAACACTGGAGCGCGAGCCGTCGCTGTTCACCATCATCAACTCGTCGTCGCCCCTGCGGCTCGACGGGCCCATGCTGGAGGGCATCATCCAGATGGCGCGCGCCAACCAGGTGACGGTGCTGACGCCGTTCACGCTGGCTGGCGCCATGGCGCCGGTGACGATCGCAGGCGCGGTGACGCAACAGAATGCCGAGGCGCTGGCCGGGCTGGTGCTGGCGCAGACGGTGCGGCCCGGGTCACCCTTCGTCTATGGCGGCTTCACCTCGAATGTCGACATGAAGTCCGGCGCGCCGGCCTTCGGCACGCCCGAATACATGAAGGCGGCGCTGCTCGGCGGCCAGCTGGCGCGGCGCTACGGCCTGCCATACCGCTCGTCCAACGCCAATGCGGCCAACACCGTCGACGCCCAGGCGGCCTATGAGAGCGTGTTCTCGCTGTGGGGGGCGATCATGGGCGGCACCAACCTGCTGATGCACGGTGCCGGCTGGATGGAAGGGGGCCTGCACGCCTCGTTCGAGAAGATGGTGCTGGATGCCGACCTGCTCGACATGGTCGCGGCGTTCCTGACACCGGTGAAAGTCGATGCCGACGAACTGGCGCTGGACGCCATGCGGGAGGTCGGCCCGGGCGGGCATTTCTTCGGCTGCGCCCACACCCAGGCGCGCTACCGGTCGGCGTTCTTCGCGCCGATGATCTCGGACTGGCGCAACTACGAGAGCTGGCGCGAGGCCGGGGCGCCGACGGCCTATGACACCGCCAACCGGCTCTACCATCAGCGGCTCGACGCATTCGTGCCGCCGCCGGTGGACCCCGCGATCTTCGAGGAGCTGGAGGCCTTCGTCGCCCGCCGCAAGGCCGAGGGCGGGGCGCCGACGGACTATTGAAGGCCACGCATGGCTCCTGCGCTGTCATTGACCCATCTGCAGCAGTCGCGATGTTCCAGAATCCGTGATCTGCTGGCAGACTGACACCTCGCCGTCCGGTCTCCCCGGCGCGGCGGCCCACCGATCGGAGATCGCACCATGAAGTCCCATGCCCAGGCCGTCGTCATCGGGGGCGGCGTCGTCGGCGCCAGCGTGCTCTACCACCTGACGAAGGCGGGCTGGAAGGATGTGGTGCTGATCGAACGCTCGGAGCTGACCTCCGGGTCGACCTGGCACGCGGCCGGCGGCATGCACACGATCAATGGCGACCCCAACGTCGCCAAGCTGCAGCAGTACACGATCGAGCTCTACAAGGAGATCGAGGCGATCTCCGGCCAGTCCTGCGGCGTGCATCTCACCGGCGGGCTGATGCTGGCGGGCACCCGCGAGCGCATGGACTGGCTGAAGATGGTCTATGCCCGGGGCCGCTACCTCGGCATGGACCTGACGATGATGTCCATCGAGGAGGCCTACAAGCTCTTCCCGCTGATGGACCCCAAGCACTTCGTCGGCGCGATCTACGATCCCATCGAGGGCCATGTCGATCCATGGGGCGTGACCAACGCCTATGCGAAATCGGCCCAGATCGCCGGAGCCGAGGTGGTGCGGCACACGCGCGTGACCGACCTGCAGCAGCACCCCGACGGCAGCTGGGACGTGATCACCGAGAAGGGCACGGTGCATGCCGAGCACGTGGTCAATGCCGGCGGCCTGTGGGCGCGCGAGGTCGGCCGCATGGTCGGGCTCGAGCTGCCGATCCTCGCCATGGAGCACCAGTACATCATCTCGGAGGACATCCCCGAGCTGGTCAATGCCGACAAGGAGATGCTGCACGTCGTCGATTTCGAGGGCGAGATCTACATGCGCCAGGAGCGCGGCGGCATCCTGCTCGGCACCTATGAGCGGGCCGGCGTGCCGTGGTCGGAGCGCGAGACACCGTGGACCTTTGGCCACGAGCTGCTGGCCAACGATCTCGACCGGATCGCGCCGTCGCTGGAGGTCGGCTTCGCGCATTATCCGGTGCTGGAGAAGGCCGGCATCCGCAAGGTCATCAACGGCCCCTTCACCTTCGCGCCGGACGGCAATCCGCTGATCGGGCCGATCCGCGGCCTGAAGAATTTCTGGGTCGCCTGCGGGGTGATGGCGGGGTTCAGCCAGGGGGGCGGCGTCGGCCTGGCGCTGGCCAACTGGATGGTCGAGGGCGATCCCGGCTTCGACATCTGGGCCATGGACGTGGCGCGCTTCGGCGACTGGGCGACGCTCGCCTACACCAACGCCAAGGTGCGGGAGAACTATTCGCGGCGCTTCCGCATCCGTTTCCCCAACGAGGAGCTGACCGCCGCGCGGCCGCTGCGCACGACGCCGCTCTACGACCGACTCAAGGCCGAGAACGCGGTGTTCGGCGAGAGCTTCGGACTTGAGCATCCGCTGTGGTTCGCGCCGCAGGGTACCGCGCCGGTCGAGGACATCACCTTCCGGCGCTCCAATGCGTTCGCACATGTGGCCGAGGAGGTGCGCACCGTGCGCGAGCGCGTCGGCCTGATGGAGATCTCGGGCTACGCGAAATACGAGGTCACCGGGACAGATGCCGAGGCGTTCCTGTCGCGCGTCCTGGCCGGCCGCATGCCGGCGCAGGGCCGCATCGCGCTGTCGCCGATGCTCAACGCGCGCGGCCGGCTGATCGGCGACTTCACTGTCGGCAAGCTCGGCCCTGAGCGTTTCATGGTGTGGGGCTCGGGCCCGGCCGAGACCTACCACATGCGCTGGTTCCTCAAGGCGGCGCAGCAACTCGACCTACGCATCGAGCCCTGCGGGCAGCGGCTGCAAGGGCTCAGCGTCGCGGGCCCCCGCTCGCGCGACCTGCTGCAGGGGCTCACCGGGCACGATCTGTCGACGGCGGCCTTCCCGTTCCTGTCGGTGGCGCGGATGGATCTCGGGCCGATCCCGGCGCTGGTCGGGCGCATCACCTTCACGGGTGACCTCGGCTACGAGATCTGGGTGGCGCCCGAATACCAGCGCGGCCTGTTCGACCTGCTGCTTCAGGCCGGCAAGCCGCACGGCATCGGCCATTTCGGCGGGCGGGCGCTGAACTCCATGCGGCTGGAGAAGAGCTTCGGCACCTGGGCGCGGGAGTACCGGCCGATCTATGGGCCGTTCGAGGCCGGGCTCGGCCGCTTCATCGACATGAAGAAGAACGACTTTGTCGGTCGCGAGGCGGCGGCCGCCGAGAGGGCGTCGGGCGGTGTGCGCACGCTCGTGGTCTTTGCCGTCGATGCCGTCGATGCGGACGCGATCGGCGACGAGCCGGTCTGGCATGATGGAAAGGTGGTGGGCTGGATCACGTCGGGCGGCTACGCCCACCACAGCAAGACCTCGGTGGCGCTCGGCTATGTGCCGGTGGCACTCGCCGGCGAGACCACCGGGTTCGAGATCGAGATCATCGGCGAACGCCGGGCAGCGCGGCGCATTGCCGAGCCGCTGTTCGATCCCTCCGGTAGCCGCATGCGGGCGTAGGCGCGCCATTCGGCGCAGACGGGAGGGCCGATGGCCGGGACGGACAGCGAGACACCTGCACCGCGGCAGCGCCGCGACGGACACCGTCCGCGCTCGCGGCAGGCGCGGATCAGCGACCGGCAGATGCCGTGGCGGCAGCCGGTCAATCCGTTTCCGCCGATGGCGATCCTGTCGGCCGATGCCATCGAGGCCATCCACGAGGCATCGCTGTCGATCCTCGAGAATCCCGGCATTGCCATCCAGTCGGACACGGTGCGGGAGCTTTGCCGCCAGCATGGTGCCGAGGTGCTCGCCGATGGCGTGCGGGTGCGGTTCGACAGAGCCCTGATCGACAGTGTGCTGTCGACGGTGCCGTCACGCTTCACGATCACGCCGCGCAATCGCGAGCGGGCGGTGACGCTTGGCGACGGTCACCTCGCCTTCGCCACGGTGAGCGGCCCGCCCAACTGCTCCGACCTCGTCCGCGGGCGGCGCCCTGGCAGCATGGCGGACTACGAGGATTTCCTGCGGCTGTCGCAGCTGTTCAACATGGTGCACGTCATCGGCGGCTATCCGGTGGAGCCACTCGACGTGCCGGTGCCGGTGCGCCACCTTTTCGGCCTGCGCTCGATGGTGACGCTGACCGACAAGGTGCCGCGGATCTACTGCCACACGCTGCAGCGCACCCGCGATGCGATGGAGATCATCCGCCTGGCCACCGGCCTGGGCGAGGACGAGGTCATGCGGGCGCCGATCTGCTTTGCGGTCATCAACACCAATTCGCCGCTGCAGCTCGACAAGGCGATGGTGGAGGGCATTGCCGAGATGGCGCGGATGAACCAGCCGACGGTCATCACGCCCTTCACGCTGGCGGGTGCCATGGCGCCAGTGACGCTCATCGGCGCCATCGCGCAGCAGAACGCCGAGGCGCTGGCCGGCATCGCGGTGAGCCAGTTCGCGCGGCCGGGTGCTCCAGTCGTCTACGGCGCCTTCACCACCAATGTGAACATGAAGACCGGGGCGCCAGCCTTCGGCACGCCCGAATATGCCAAGGCGGCGCTGATCTCCGGCCAGCTCGCGCGGCGCTACCGGATGCCGTTCCGCTCCTCCAACATCAACACGTCGAACGCGCCGGATGCCCAATCGGCCTACGAGTCGATGATGGCCACCTGGTCGGCGGTGGCCGGCGGCGTCAACCTGCTGCACCAGGCGACGGGCTGGCTCGAGGGCGGGCTGTGCGCCTCGTTCGAGAAATTCGTGCTCGACATCGAGATGCTGCAGCTGTTTGCGGCGTTCCTGACGCCCGAGCCGGTGGATGCTGGCTCGCTGGCACTCGATGCGATCCGCGAGGTCGGGCCAGGCGGCCATTTCTTCGCGGCGCCGCATACGCTGGCGCGCTACGAAACCGCGTTCTACGCACCACTGGTCTCGGATTGGCGGAACTACGACGCGTGGGCGGACGATGGTGAAAAGGACGCCACGGTGCGGGCGTCCGAGATCGCCCGCACGGCGCTGTCCGAGTACGAGGATCCGGGCCTCGACCCGGCGGCGGCCGAGGCGATCGATGCGTTCGTCGCCCGGCGGACCGAAGAGGGCGGGGCGCCCGTCAACTGACGCCGGGGGCCGGCCTCAGGCGACAATCTCAGGCGAAGATCTCTCGCAGCTTGCGGCCGATCTGCTGGGTGGAGAACGGCTTCAGGATGAACCAGCGGGCGCGCACTGAACGTGCCTCGGCGGCGAGCTCGGTCGAGTAAGTTCCGGTGGTGAGCAGCACCGGTGTCGTCGCGTTGCCGGTGCCGCGCAGCGCCCGGAACAGCTCGATGCCGTTCATCGGCTCCATCCTAATGTCGGAAACGATCAGCCCATAGCGACGGGTGCGGGCCAGTTCCAGCGCGCTGAGGGCGTCTTCCGCCACATCGACTGTCACGATGCCGAGCTTCTCGAGGACACGGCACAGGATGGTGCGCATCATGGGCTCGTCGTCGACCACCAGCACCGGGCCTATGCGCTCGATCAGGCTGACAGGAAGGGCACTATCGGCCAGCGAGCGGGGGTCAGGGGTGTTGATCGTCATGGTCGTTTCGGAGCTGGGGTATATCGCAAACGGCCTTTCAGACGTCCCTTCATGTCGCATGACTTGTGTTGACGAAGCGTTGCATCAACCGATGCGGGTACGCTCCAGCATCGACTCGTCGAGGGCATAGCCGAGGCCCGGTGTGGTCGGCATGGCGATGCAGCCATCGGCGCCGACCCGCAGTGGCTCGGCCATCATGTAGTCGCGGCGGTCGAGTCCCCATTCCGGCGGGTCGTAGGGATATTCGAGGAAGACTCCCTCGGTGGTCCCGCAGACGAGGTGGGCATTGGCGGTCACGCCCATGCCGTTCGTCCAGGTGTGGGGCGTGAAGACGAGATTGTGGGCCTGCGCCATGGCGGCGACCTTGCGCAGCCCGGTGATGCCGCCCACCAGCGCGGCGTCGGGCTGCAGCACGTCGAGCGCCTGGTCGGCGATGAGGTCACGGAATTCGTACAACTCGCGCGTCATCTCGCCGCCGGCGATGCGCACGGAGGTCATTTCGCGCAGGCGACGCATGCCCTCGCGGTCGCCGCGGTGGAGCGGCTCCTCCATCCAGTAGACACCGACGCCCTCCAGTTCGCGGGCGACCGCGACGGCGTCCTTGAGCGACCAGGCCGGATAGGTGTCCCAGGGCAGACGCCAACCCTGGTTGCAGTCGACCATCAGCTCGAGCCGGTTGCCGACACGGGTGCGCACGGCCTCCAGTGCCTTGACGTCCTTGCGCCAGTCGCCGCGGTGGAAGCGGATCTTCATGGCGCCGAAGCCCTCGGCGATATAGCGCTCGGCGGCATCGGCCAGGGCCTCGGGCTCGCGCAGCGTGCCGGAGGAGGCGTAGGCCCGTGTCCGGTCGGTGAGCCCGCCCAGCAGCTTGTAGACCGGCTGGCCGGTGATCTTGCCGGCGAGGTCCCACAGCGCCAGGTCGAGCGGCCAGCAGCGCCCGTAGTGAAACTGGATGTTCTCCAGCACCTTGTAGTGGCGCTCCAGATCCATCGGATCACGGCCGACGAACAGGTGCTCATGGCCGGCAAACCCGACCATGAGGTCGCCGGAGCCGATTCCGACCAGTCCCCCGTCGGTGCCGACCCGCACGATCGTCGCGTCCCAGAACGTGCGGGGACGCGTATCCCAGCTGGCATGGAAGGGCGGGTCGAAGTGGAAGCGGTGTTGGCTGATCGAGATGCCGGTGATCTTCATAGCGACCCTCCAGGGTCAGGTCTGGGTGATAACCGTCTGGGCGAAGCGGCCGAGATCGGCATCGTCGACCCTGCGTCGGCTGGACTGGCGCATCGGCGCGTTTTCAGGCCTCGCCATCTGGGCGGCCAGGGTCGCGGCATCGATGCCGGCAAACTCCTCGGCGATGGACACGCGGATCCCGGTCGCCCGCAGCAGGCGCTCGAAGGCGGCGGGCACGCGGGCGGCCTGGGGTGCCTCGCCCATCGCCCGGGCCACGGCCGCGAAGGGTCCGTCATCGTCCGCCACGCTCCAGGGGAGCGTCGCCAGCACGGCGAGGCCGACGGCGCGGCCATGGTGGATCGGGCGCAGCGACCCCATGGCGTGGCCGATCATGTGGCCGACGGAGGTGCCGGCGGCATCGATGCCGATGCCGGCCAGTGCTGCCGCGCGCTGCAGGGCGGCCCGCGCAGTGCGATCCTGTCCGTTGGCGACGGCCGCCTCGAGGTGGCGCACGACCAGCGCGATGGCGGCGTGGCAGGAGATGTCGGACAGCGGATGGGCGCGTAAGCTCGTCGCCGCCTCCATGGCGTGCACCAGCGCGTCGATGCCGGTCGCAGCGGTGAAGTGCGGCGGCAGGCCGAGTGTCAGGAGCGGATCGAGCACCACCACGACGGGCTTCATCGCGTCGCCCCAGAGCCAGACCTTGCGACCTTCGGGGTCGGTCAGCACCGCCGTTCGCGTCGTCTCGGAGCCGGTGCCGGACGTGGTCGGCACGCAGACGCAGGGCAGTGCGCCGGCCGGGAAGGGGATGGCGCAGAGCGCATAGGCGTCCGCCGATGCGCTGCCTGCCGCAATCGCCGCCACGGCCTTGCCGACATCCATGGCCGAACCGCCGCCGAGCGCGACCACGGCGCGGGCACCGACGCGGCGGGACAGGTTGGCCCCGGCATCGGCCTGGGCGGTGGTGGGGTCGCTCTTCAGCCCATCGAACAGGGTCGGGGCGAGGCCCGCGGTCCGCAGCGCAGTCATGGCGTCGTCGGCGATGCCGGCGGGCAGGCCGGGATCGGCGACGAGCAGGACCGGCACGCCGGAGCCTACGATGGACGCGACCTCGGTGCCAAGCTGGGTCAGCGCGCCTTCGCCGTCGACGAAGGTCGGGATGCGGTGGAGTGTGGTCGTCATGGGGGTTCCGGGCTCAGGACAGGCCCTCGACGCGGCCCTGCGCGTCGAGACGGATCTGGGCCGCCGCGGGCCGCCGCGGCAATCCCGGCATGGTCATGATCTCCCCGCAGATCACCACCAGGAACCCGGCACCTGCCGACAGCCGAACCTCGCGGATGGGAACGACATGTCCGGATGGGGCGCCGCGCAGGGTCGGATCGGTGGAGAAGGAATACTGGGTCTTGGCGATGCAGACGGGCAGGTGGCCATAGCCGGCGGCCTGCAGCTCGGCGAACTGGGTGCGCACCGCCGCGTCGGCGGTGATCTCGGCGGCGCCGTAGATCTCGGTGGCGACGAGGCGGACCTTGTCCCACAGCGGCAGCTCGTCGGCATAGAGCGGGTGGAAGCCGGTGTCGGCGGGCGCCCGGGGGCGCTCGACCAGCGCGGTGACGGCGCGGGCCAGCGCCTCCGCACCGCGCGCGCCCTCCGCCCAGTGGCGGCACTGCACCGCTTCGACGCCGAGTTCCCCGGCGCAAATCTCCGCCAGAAGCGCGTGTTCGGCCGGCGTGTCGGTGGCGAAATGGTTGATCGCCACGACGACAGGGACGCCGAAGCGGCGGACATTGGTGACATGGCGGGCGAGGTTGACGCTGCCGCGGCGCAGCGCGTCGAGGTCCTCGCGGCCGAGGTCCTCGCGGGCGACGCCGCCATGCATCTTCAGGGCCCTGACGGTGGCGACGATCACCGCGCAGGCCGGCGACAGGCCGGCCTTGCGGCACTTGATGTCGAAGAACTTCTCGGCGCCGAGATCGGCGCCGAAGCCCGCCTCGGTGACGACGTAGTCGGCGAGCTTCAGCGCCGTGCGGGTGGCGAGCACCGAGTTGCAGCCATGAGCAATGTTGGCGAAGGGACCGCCATGCACGAAAGCCGGGCTGCCGGCGATGGTCTGGACGAGGTTGGGCTGCAGCGCATCGCGCAGCAGCACCGTCATGGCGCCGGCAGCCTCCAGGTCGGCTGCCGTCACGGGAGCCTTGGAGCGAGAGCGAGCGACGACCATGCGGCCGAGGCGTTCCTCAAGGTCGGCAAGGTCGCGAGCGAGGCAGAACACCGCCATCACCTCGGAGGCGACGGTGATGTCGAACCCGTCCTCGCGCGGGAAGCCGTTGGCGACGCCGCCCAGCGAGCTGACCATGCGGCGCAGCGCCCGGTCGTTCATGTCGAGAACCCGGCGCCAGCTCACCCGGCGGGGGTCGATGTCGAGCGCGTTGCCCCAGTAGACATGGTTGTCGAGCATCGCGGCCAGCAGGTTGTTGGCCGACGTGATGGCGTGGAAATCTCCGGTGAAGTGCAGGTTGATCTGCTCCATCGGGACCACCTGGGCGTAGCCGCCGCCGGCAGCACCGCCCTTCTGGCCGAAGCAGGGGCCGAGGGACGGTTCGCGCAGGCAGATTGCGGTGCGCTTGCCGATGCGGTTCAGGCCGTCGCCCAGCCCGACGGTGGTGGTCGTCTTGCCCTCGCCGGCCGGCGTCGGGCTGATCGCCGTCACCAGGACGAGGTGGCCGTCGGGCCGCTCCGTCAGGCTGTCGATGAAGTCGAACCCCACCTTGGCGATGTGCCGCCCATAGGGATGCAGCGCCGTCTCGGGAATGCCGAGCTGGGCCGCCATGTCGGCGATGGGGCGCAGCTGTGCGCTGCGGGCAATCTCCAGATCGGTCGGCATCTCATCCCCACTTGTCTTGGCGCAGGATGCGTCGACCGGCCGGGAGGCCGGCGCCGCATGCGCCTGTTTTGTACTGTCGGTCAGGTCTGGACACGGCGCTCCTGGGAGGGCGTGCGTCCGAAGGTCTCGCTGAAGCATTTGGAGAAATGCGACGCGGAGACGAAGCCGCAGGCAAGGCCGATGGTCAGGATCGGCATCGAGGTCTGGCGCAGCAGGAAGCGCGCCCGGTTGAGGCGCAGGCCGAGATAATACCGCGTCGGCGCCTCGCCGATGTATTTGCGGAACAGGCGCTCGAGCTGGCGGGTGGAGAGGTCCACCGCGGCGGCGAGCTCGGCGCAGGAGCGCGGCGTCTCCAGGGTATTCTCCATCTCCTGCACGACCGCGAGCAGCTTGGGGTGGGCGACGCCGAGGCGGGCGCGCAGCTCCATGCGCTGGCGCTCATGGGCATCGCGAATGCGGTGGTGGATGAGCTGGTCGGTGACCTGGGCGGCGATGTCGGCGCCCTTCTGCTTGGCGATGATGGACAGCATCATGTCGATGGCAGCGGTGCCGCCGGCGCAGGTGAAGCGGTTGCGGTCGATCTCGAACAGCTCCTGCGTGACCTCGATGTCGGGGAAGGCCTCGTGGAAGCCGTCGTGGTTCTCCCAGTGGATGGTGCAGCGCCGCCCGGCCAGCAGGCCGGCTTTGGCGAGCACATGCGTGCCGGTGCAGACGGCGCCGATCGCCGCCCCGTAGGAGGCGAGCGTCCGAAGGCGGGCGCACAGCTCGCGCGGG
Organism: Methylobacteriaceae bacterium; assembly: GCA_040380755.1. Classification (GTDB taxonomy): domain Bacteria; phylum Pseudomonadota; class Alphaproteobacteria; order Rhizobiales; family Beijerinckiaceae; genus Alsobacter. The sequence goes on from JBEIIL010000032.1 coordinate 14,956, forward strand.
TCGAAGCGCTGGATGTCGGCACCGCCGCAGACGACGGCGGCCGTCATCGCCCCGGCCTCGGCGAAGGAGCCGTGCACCGCCACGGCCACGCCGGTGGAGGCCATGACGGGGCGGCCGTCCGGCGAATACAGCTTCCAGGCGTAGAGCGTCCGGCCCGAGCAGATATTGGCGAGCCGCAGCGTGTCGATGGCGGACGCAAAGGCGATCAGCGTGAAGTCGGGCACCAGCAGGAAGCCGAACGTGTCAACCGACGCGGCCTCGGGCCCGCGCGGCTCGCTGGCCTCGCGGGGCGTCGTCTCGGGCGAGACGAGGCTGTTCAGCATCGCGGTTCCCGCTACCGCCGCGCGTGCGGGACCACCCCGGCGCGGCGCAACAGGGTCAGTCTAGCGGCGACGCACGGCGTCGCAAACAGGGCATTCAGACCGAAGCGGCGGGAGGCGATGCCGCTGGAGGGGCGACGGGTGCCGGAGGGGCGCCGTCTCCGGACCGGGCGTCGTTGGCCGGGGATCTGGTCGGTGAATTGGCCGGGGAACTGGCCTCGCCAACGGCAACGAGCTTGGTCCGGCGGCGACCGGGGCCCGGCGGGGGAGGTGGCGGTGGCGACAGGTGTCCTGCCTTGCCCAGGGCCAGGATGTCGCTGGCGATGACGTCGAGCTGTTCGCGCAGCGCGGCATTCTCCAGCCGCTGCGCTGCCGTGGCGGCGTCTCCGGCATGGCGCAGGGCCGTCAGCTCCTGCTGCAGGGCGTGGCGATCGTCCCGGGCCCCGGCCAGCGCGCCTTCGGCGGCGGCCTTTTCGGCCCGCAGCGTCTCCAGCGTCATGGCGAGGCTGCTCGTGGCGGCGTGCTCCTCCCGACGCACCCGCTCGGCCGTGGCCTCGGCGGTTTCGGAGCGCGCCGTCAGGCCGAGGATCTGCCGGTCCCGATCGGCGGCCGCGGCGGCGGCCGCGGCCAGCCGGTCGGAGAGGCCCTGGCGCTCGGCTCGCAAGGTCTCGATCAGCCGGTCGCGGTCGTCGCGCTCCTGCTGCAGGGCGGCGACGCGGCGCTCGAGCACGGCGACGCCGGTCTCGAGTTCGGCGATGCGATTCGCGTCCGCTGCCGCGCGGATCCGGGCCTCGGCTGCATCGGCCGCAGCGCGGCTGCGGGCGTCGGCGCCGTCGCGCTCCAGTTCGCCGATGCGGGCGCGCTGGCTCTCACCGGTGGTCTCCAGCGCCGCGACGGTGAGGCGACGCTCCTCTGCCACCGCCTCAAGCCGACGATGCGCGTCTTCCAGCGTCGCCAGTGCGGCGGCGGTCCGGTCGCGGTCAGCGGTGGTCTCGCGCAGGCTGGCAAGCGTCGCCTCCAGCGTGGCCGAGGTCTGCTCCAGCGCCCCGCGGGTCGCGCCGATGTCGCGGTCGACGGCGGCGATGGTGGCGATGCGCGCCGCCAGATCGGTGCGCAGGTCGGAAATGGCCAGCGCGCGACGGCCCAGTTCGGCCATGTCGTCGACCCGCTGAAGCTCGTTTGCGGCGGCGCGCTGCTCGAGGCGACGCGCCTCCACGGCCAGCTCGGCGCGGAAATGGTCCCGCTCGGCAGCAATCTCGGCCAGCGATGCAGGAAACCGGGCCTCCACCCGCCGGCGCGCAAGCCGTTCGGCCCGCCGGGACAGCGCCGGCAGGACGAGCAGGGCCAGCAGGGCGGCCACCAGCACGCCCAGTGCGAACACCATGGCCGTTTCGATCACGGCCGGCGCCTTTCGACCGAATGCATCACGGCATGAGCCTTAGCACAGCCCGGGGCCGACGGCATCCGGGCTGGCTGTCAGAAGGGGTTCCAGGTGGAGGCCGGCGTGAATTTGAGATAGCCGACATTGACGCCCAGCCGCGCGCCGATGCCCGAGCTGATGGGCACGACGACGATGTCGTTGGCGACCAGCGCCGTCATGCTGAAGCCGCCGACCACATAGGCCGATCCGTCGACTCCGCCGAAGCGCTGGTAGATCTGGTCCGTCGCCGGCAGGTTGTAGACCAGCATCATCGTGCGGGCACCCTGGCCGCCGAAATCGAAGCCGAGCGAGGGCCCCTGCCAGAAGACGCGACGATCGCCGGCATTGCGGGTGTAGAGCATGCCCTCGCCGTAGCGCAGGCCACCGACGAAGGCGGCGCCGCCCTCCTGGCCGAGCACATAGCCATTGGGCTGGCCCCAGCGCTTGGTCGCCTCCTCGATCGTCATGGCGAGGCCGCGCGAGACATTGCCGAAGAAGCGATGGCCGGAATTGACGAGTTCGTCGGACGAGAAGGCTTCGGGCCGGGCGCCAGCGCCGCCAGACTGTTGTGCCGCAGCTCCTCCGGCGAGGAGCAGGCCTGCCATCAGCAGGGCGGCCCGGGTCACGTCACGCCTGCGCAGCATTGTCGTCTCCGTTCATCCCCGGCCCAGCCGGCGTCAACCGATCCCTAAGCCGCCCGATGCATGCTGCCGCAGGCGGAGCGATTCGAGTGATACAGTCGAAAGCAATGATGTCGCTGGCAAGGCGGGGCTTCCTCGCCGGGCTCGGTGCGTGCGTCGGTGCCTCGGTGGTCCGTGCGGCCGGCCTCGGCACCACCGACATGATCGTCGCCGACCCGTTGTCGGGAATCGCGATCTTCGGGTTCGACACGGTGGCCTATTTCGTCGAGGGACGAGCCCGGGCGGGCGACCGCGCCCATGAGGCCATCTGGTTGGGTGTCGCCTGGCGGTTCTGCTCCGAGGCGAACCGCGTTGCCTTCCTGCGCAACCCCGAGGTGTTCGCGCCGGCCTTCGGTGGCTATGACGCCGAAGCGGTGTCGCGAGGCACACCGGTCGACTCCGACCCGACGGTCTACCTGATCGAGGACGGCCGGCTGCTGCTGTTTCGATCGGCGGAGGCGCGGCAGCGCTGGCTGGCGACCGACCTGCGGGCGGCAGCCGACACCGCTTGGCCGGGGATGAGGCGCCTGCTGCAGCCGTGAACGGCTTGGAGACGCGGCCTTAGGGGTGTATCGCCAGAGTCAAACCGGTGTGCCGATTCGCCGGCATGCCGATTCGCGCCCGCGTGCCCGGAGGCCTTCATGACCGCCATCGTTCTCGAGTCGCTCGATCTCGCCGCGCTGCTGTGCAGCCGTGTCTGCCACGACGTGATCAGCCCCGTCGGGGCCATCGTCAACGGCCTGGAGGTTCTGGAGGACGAGAAGGACGAGTCGATGCGCGGTTTTGCGCAGGACCTGATCCGCAAGAGTGCGAAGCAGGCTTCGGCCCGGCTGCAGTTTGCCCGGCTGGCCTTCGGGGCGGCCGGTTCGGCAGGGGCCTCGATCGATACCGGCGATGCCGAGCAGGTGGCGCGCGGGTTCATCCAGGACGACCGTACGACGCTGACCTGGACGGCGCCGCGGGTGCTGCTGCCCAAGAACCAGGTCAAGCTGCTGCTCAACCTGCTGGTGATTGCCACCACGGCGGTGCCGCGTGGCGGCGTGATCGCCGTCACCCTTGCGGTGGAGGGCGACCAGGGGACCTTCACCATCGTCGCCAAGGGGATCAATGCGCGCATTCCCCCCACTGCGACGGCGCTTCTCGCCGGCGAGCCCGAGAGCGGGATCGTCGACGCCCACGGCATCCAGCCCTACTACACCGGGCTGATCGCACGGGCGGCGCGGATGAAGGTCGGGCTGTCGATCGACGGCGATGCCGTGACGATCGCGGCGACAGCGGACGCCGGCTGAATCCGGCCTGAGGCCGCCAATCCTCAACCGATCCTCAAGCTTTGCAGGTGATGAATGGTGAACCGCATCTTGCGGGTCGTCATCGGAAGCTGCCATGGACGAGGTCTTGCGTGAGTTCGTGACCGAAGCCCTCGACAGTGTCGAGAGCGTCGACCGGGAACTCGTGCGCTTCGAGCAGGAGCCGACCAACGCGGCAACGCTCGCCAATATCTTCCGTCTCGTCCACACGGTGAAGGGGACCTGCGGCTTCCTCGACCTGCCCCGGCTTGAGGCGCTGTCGCACGCGGCCGAATCGCTGATCAGCCAGTTTCGCGACGGCGCTGCCGTCACCAGCAATGCGGTGACGCTGATCCTGCAGGCGATCGACCGCATCAAGCTGATCCTGCGGCATCTCGAACAGGAGCAGACGGAGCCGGACGGTGACGACCGCGACCTGATCGCCGCCCTGAGCGAGCAGCCAGCGACCTTCGCCGCCCCCGTGATCCCGGTGATTTCCGAGGCGCTCGCAGCCGAGCCGGAGGCCCAGACGGATTCCATCGGCGGTGCAGGTCCGGCGATGCCGGCAGGCGCGGTTCAGGGCCAGTCGATCCGTGTCGGGCTGGACACCCTCGAAAGCCTGATGACGATGGTGTCGGAGCTGGTGCTGACCCGCAACCAGCTGATCGAGATCGCACGCCGCACCGACAATGCCGCTTTCAAGGCGCCGCTGCAGAGGCTTTCCAGCGTCACCGCCGAGCTGCAGGAGCGGGTGATGAAAACCCGCATGCAGCCGGTCAGCACCGCCTGGCAGAAGCTGCCGCGGCTGGCGCGCGACCTGTCGGCGGAGCTCGGCAAGGATCTTGACCTCGTCCTGACCGGGGCCGAGACGGAGCTCGACCGGCAGGTGCTGGAGCTGGTCAAGGACCCGTTCACCCACCTGATCCGCAACGCCGCCGACCATGGCATCGAGACCCCGGTCGAGCGGCGGATGATCGGCAAGCCGGCGCGCGGCACGATCCGCGTCTCGGCCATGCACGAGAGCGGCAGCATCACGATCGAGGTCAGCGACGATGGCCGCGGCCTCGATGTCCAGCGGATCGCCGCCAAGGCGGTCGAGCGCGGCCTCGCCACGGCCGGCGAAATGGAGCGTCTCACCGACACGCAGATCGCCCGGTTCATCTTCGAGCCGGGGTTCACCACGGCCTCGCACCTGTCGCATGTGTCGGGCCGCGGCGTCGGCATGGACGTGGTGCGCACCAATATCGAGCTGATCGGCGGCCTTGTCGACGTGCGCTGGACGCCGGGCGAAGGCGCGACCTTCACACTGAAAATTCCGCTGACGCTGGCGATCGTGTCGGCCCTGATCGTCGAGGCCGGCGGCCAGCGCTTCGCCGTCCCCCAGCCGGCGGTTGTCGAGCTGGTGCAGCCGCGCTCGGGGTCCGAGCACCGGCTCGAGCGCATCGCCGGCACCTGGCTGCTGCGGCTGCGCGAGGCGCTGCTGCCGGTCGTGCGCCTGTCGGCGGTGCTGGGCATCGATGCGACAGCCGAGCCCGATCCCGACCAGGGCTTCATCGTCGTGCTGCGGGTCGGCAAGCGCAGCTTCGGGGTGGTCGTCGACGCGGTGTTCCACACCGAGGAAATCGTCGTCAAGCCGATGTCGGGGCTCCTGAAGCCGCTGCCGATGTTCTCGGGCAATACCATCCTGGGCGACGGCGCCGTCATCCTGATCCTCGATCCGAACGGGTTGCTGGCGCAGCTTGGCGAGGTGCCGGCGGCAAAGCGCAGCGCCGGCGAGGTCGCGCCGGTCGCGGTCCGCCAGCCCGAGGAGAAGAGCTCGCTCCTCGTCTTCCGGGCCGGCAGCAGCGACCTCAAGGCCCTGCCGCTGTCGGCCGTGACCCGGCTTGAGGAGTTCGATGCCGCGGACTTCGGCCAGGTCGGCGGGCGCAGCGTCGCGCAGTACCGCGGCTCCCTCATCCCGGTGATTCCGGCCGGCCCCGGCATGGTGATGCGCACCGAGGGGATCCAGCCGGTGCTGGTGTTTTGCGAGCAGAACCGCACCGCCGGACTGGCCGTCGACGAAATCGTCGACATCGTCGAGGATCATCTCGACATCCGTGCCACGGGCCAGTCGCCGGGCGTCGTCGGCTCGGCCATCATCCACGGCCAGGCGACCGAGATCGTCGATGTCGGGCATTACCTGTCGCTGGCGATCCCCGGCTGGTTTGCTGGGGCTGGCGGCCCGGCGCCGCGGCAGGCGCGGGCGCGCCGTGTGCTGCTGGTCGATGCCGCGCCGTTCTTCCGCGGCCTGCTCATGCCGGTGCTCAAGGCGGCCGGTTTCGATGTCCTGGCGCTGGCCGAGGTCGAGGCCGCCGTGACGCTGCTGCAGCGCGGCGGCGAGCCGGTCGACGTGGTGGTGGCGGATGTCGAGGCGCCGGGGCTCAACGGCTTCGATCTTGGCGAGCTGCTGGCCGCGGAGCGGCCGCATCTGCGCCTGCCGATCATCGGGTTGGCGTCGCGGCTCAGCCCGGCGGCGATCGAGCGGGCGCGTGACCTCGGCTTCTCCGACTTCGTCGCCAAGTTCGACCGCGACGGGCTCATCGCCGCCATCGAGGAAGCCACCGAACCGCGAGGCCTTGCCGCATGAGCCCCGCCCCGCATGCCCTGCCGCCGGACTCCGGCCCCACCCGCGACTATGTGACAGTGATCGTCAGCGGGCAGCTGTTCGGCCTGCCGATCGCGTCGGTGCACGACGTCTTCATCGCCGACACGGTGACGCCGGTGCCGCTGGCGCCGCGCGAGATCGCCGGCCTCCTCAACCTGCGCGGCCGGGTGGTCACCGCGCTGTGCATGCGCTGCCTGCTGCAGCAGCCGCCGCCCGATACGCTCGCGGGCCGGATGGTCGTCGGCATCGAGCATGACGGCGAGTCGTTCGGGCTGGTCGTTGATGGCGTTGGCGAGGTGCTGACGCTGCAGCATGCCGAGATGCAGCCCAACCCGATCAATCTCGACCCGCGGTGGGGACGCTTCTCGAAGGGCATCCACTGGCTCGAAACCGGCCTGCTCGTCGTCATCGACATCGATGTGGCGATCGATCCCGCATCCCTGTCGCCGCCGGACCGGTCCGGCAGCTCCCTCCAGTCCCGAAGGATATCGTCATGAAGCATTGCCTCGTGGTCGACGACAGCCCGGTCATCCGCAAGGTGGCCCGCCGCATCCTCGAAGCGCTCGACTTCCAGATCACCGAGGCCGAGAGCGGCCAGCGGGCCCTGGAGATCTGCAACCAGCAAATGCCGGATGGCATCCTGCTCGACGGCTTCATGCCGGAGATGGACGGGTATGACTTCCTGCGCACCCTGCGCAAGGTGCCGAATGGCGTACATCCCAAGGTGGTGTTCTGCACCACCGAGAACGACGTCGCACACATCGCCCGCGCCATCCATGCGGGGGCGGACGAGTTCATGATGAAACCGTTCGACCGCGAAATCATGCTCGGCAAGCTGCAGCAGGTCGGGCTTGCCTGACCGAAGGCCCGGGTCCCGGGCTATTTCTGCGTCGCTTCAACGTCCACCGCCACACGCAGAAAAGCCCCGCTCAGCGGGGCTTTTTCCTCTTGCGGCGGTGGCCATGGCCACCGTCAGGCGGGGATGCGCACTTCGCCGTCGGTCGGCTCGCGCAGCACGTAGCCGCGGCCCCAGACGGTCTCGATGTAGTTCTTGCCCTGCGAGGCGTTGGCGAGCTTCTTGCGCAGCTTGCAGATGAAGACGTCGATGATCTTCAGCTCGGGCTCGTCCATCCCGCCATAGAGATGGTTCAGGAACATCTCCTTGGTGAGCGTGGTGCCCTTGCGCAGGCTGAGGAGCTCCAGCATCTGGTACTCCTTGCCGGTGAGGTGCACCCGCGAGCCGGCGACCTCGACCGTCTTCTGGTCGAGATTGACGACCAGGTCACCGGTGGTGATGACCGACTGGGCGTGGCCCTTGGAGCGGCGCACGATGGCGTGGATCCGGGCGACCAGCTCGTCCTTGTGGAACGGCTTGGTGAGATAATCGTCGGCGCCGAAGCCCAGGCCGCGAACCTTGTCCTCGATGCCGGCCAGACCGGAGAGAATGAGGATCGGGGTCTTGACCTTGGCGACCCGGAGGCTGCGCAGAACCTCGTAACCCGACATGTCGGGGAGGTTCAGGTCCAGCAGGATGATGTCGTAGTCATACAGCTTGCCGAGGTCGATTCCTTCCTCGCCGAGATCCGTCGTGTAGACGTTGAAATTCTCGGACTTGAGCATCAGCTCGATGCTCTGAGCGGTTGCGCTGTCGTCCTCGATGAGCAGTACGCGCATGATCAGGTCTCCAGGCTCGTCCCTTGGTCCGCGACCCCAGCATCAGCCGGCGGGACCCGGCAGAGGCCAGCGGACATCCGGTCGGACATCCGCTCGTTCTCGACTCGAAACGCTACAGGACAATGGTTAACAAACCCTGATTCTGATCCGCAAGCTTGATTGGTTCCGATCTTCACGAATCGTCCCAATATGTTGCCTGCGCTCCTGAATCGAACAGTTTGGCTCCTCATGTGCCACTTTAGCGAAGTTCTACAACCGATTCCTGCGACTCGCCTCTCCCCGCCGGCGGGCCGGCGACGGAGGCGACATGCAAGTTCCGTCCGTGCATTGTTAACGGGAGGCGTAAACGAATCGTTACGGCCGCGCAGATGACCCACGACAGACGTTCGCGACTCGACAGCGTCCGCGCCGATCTCGGCGAGCTGGACGAGACGATCACCTATGGGCGCGTGGCCAGCGTGCGCGGTCTGATGATCGAGATCGCCGGGCCACTGTCGCGCATGCATGTGGGCGGGCTCGTCGATATCGAGGTGGCGCCGGGGCGCTTCGTGGCGAGCGAGGTCGTGGGCTTTTCCGGCCATGCCGCGCTGGTGATGCCGTTCGGGACGGTCGAGGGGCTGCGGCGCGGGAGCCGCGCCATCGTGCGCAGCGCGCCCGGCGGCGTGCGGCCGAGCCGCGGCTGGCTCGGGCGCGTCGTCAACGCGGTGGGCGAGCCGGTGGACGGCAAGGGGCCGCTGCCGGCCGGCCACGAGCTGGTGCACTACCGCGCCGATCCGCCGCCGGCGCATGCGCGCCAGCGTGTCGGAGAGCCGCTGGATCTCGGCGTGCGCGTGCTGAACACCTTCGCGACCTGCTGCCGCGGGCAGCGCATGGGCATCTTTGCCGGCTCGGGCGTCGGCAAATCGGTGCTGCTGTCGATGCTGGCGCGCAACGCGGCCTCCGACGTGGCGATCATCGGACTTGTCGGCGAGCGCGGCCGCGAGGTGCAGGAGTTCCTGCAGGAGGATCTGCGCGAGGAGGGGCTGGCACGGTCGATCGTCGTGGTGGCGACCTCCGACGAGCCGGCGCTGATGCGCAAGCAGGCGGCGTTCCTGACGCTGGCGCTGGCCGAGAAGTTCCGCGACGACGGCGCCGACGTGCTGTGCATGATCGACAGCGTCACCCGCTTCGCCATGGCGCAGCGCGAGATCGGGCTGGCGGCAGGCGAGCCGCCGACGACGAAGGGCTATACGCCGACGGTGTTCACCGAGCTGCCGCGGCTGCTGGAGCGGGCCGGCCCGGGGACGGGGCAGGGCAGCATCACCGGCCTGTTCACGGTGCTGGTCGATGGTGACGACCACAATGAGCCGGTGGCCGACGCGGTGCGGGGCATTCTCGACGGCCATATCGTGATGGAGCGCGGCATCGCCGAGCGCGGGCGCTACCCGGCGGTCAACGTGCTCAAGTCGGTGTCGCGCACCATGCCGCGGTCGTGCGACCCGGCGTTCTGGCCGGTGGTGCAGAGGGCGCGGGCGGTGCTGGCGACCTATTCGGACATGGAGGAACTGATCCGGCTGGGGGCCTACCGGGCCGGATCCTCGGCAGAAGTCGACGAGGCGATCAGATTGCAACCCCTGATCGACGCTTTCCTGCGTCAAGGTAAGGAAGAAGCAACCTCGCTGCGCGATGGTTATCACCGTCTCGCGGAGATCATGGCCAGCGTCTAAGGCCAGGTGACCCGTCCATCGCAGGCCGTCCCGACCGGCCTCCGCAGTGTGAGTCGAACACGATGAAATCGCGTGATACTGTCATGCGGCTGAAGCGCTTCCAGGTCGACGAGAAGCGTCGCAGGGTCGCGCAGATCGAAATGATGATTGCCGATTTTGGGCGGATGGCCGCCGACCTCGAACGCGAGATCGCGATCGAGGAACAGAGGGCCGGAATCTCGGACAAGGCCCACTTCGCCTATCCGACCTATGCCCGCGCTGCGCTGCAGCGCCGGGAAAACCTGGTGCGGTCGGCCGACGAGCTCAAGGGACAGCTCGAGGACGCCCGTCGGGAGCTCGAGGAAGCCTTCCAGGAGCTGAAGAAGTTCGAGATCCTGGACGATCGCGAGCAGGCCCGTGAACGCGCCGCCGACACGGTGCGCGAGCAGGCCGAGATGGACCGCATCGGGCTTGGTCTGCGCGCCAATTTCGCACGGGCCTGATCGATCAAACAGGCATGACGAGGCCCTGGCGCGCCGCGCCGGGGCGACAATGCGTCGTTTGCTACCCCATCAGGAGCGGGTGATGGGAATGTCGGGAAAGCTGTCTGGTGGCAGAAGCCCGGCGAGGCGCGGATCATCGGCAACCTCGACGGCAAGCCGGTAGGGCACGAAGCCCGAGCGGCGATAGAAGGCCGGGGCGCCCGGGTGGTCGAGCGTGCAGGTGTGCAGCCACAACCGCCGGATCGGCCGCGCAAAGGCCAGCTCCACCGCCGCGTTCATCAGCCAGCGGCCGGCGCCGGCGCCCACGGCCGTGTCGACGAGGCCGAAATAGACGATTTCCGTCTCGTCGCCCTGCTGCTCGAGTTCCAAAAGGCCGATGGCGGCGTCGCCGTCCTGCAGCGCAAAGGCCAGGATCTGCGGGCGGGCGAGCACCGTAGCGACCGTGTCAGGCGTGGCGGCGAGGCGCGAGAACCACATCCAGCGCTCACCGATGCGCCGATACACGGCGAGGTAGTCCAGGGCATCGGCTGGCCCCAGACGCCGCAGCGACAGCCCTGTGGCAGGCGTGGGCCGGGATGCGACTTTTGCGCGCATCTCCAGGTAGGTCACAACCGCGGCGATCTTGCCGGGCGGAACGTCGGTGTAGCCGTCGGGCAGCGTCACGGCGCAGTGTCTCCTGACTGGGCCTTGCCAGGGGCAGGGCACGTCCGTCGAGCCTAAGGGCTGGCGCGGCGACCGGCCAGCGCGCGGCTGCAAACCCGCAGCCCTGCGGCCCGGGTGACACACGGTGCGCCAGGGTGGCGCGGACCGCAGGTGGCCGCGACCCCTGGGTCGGGATCGGGACCGGGACGGGACGGGACGGGCCCGGAGTCAGCGGGGCTCCTGCGGTCCGCGCGCGACGTGTTGCGCATGCTGCGGCGCGGCCATGGGAGGGGTCGTCATCCCCACCCGGACCATCGCCTCCGCATCCCCCGGCGTGACGGCGCCGAGGCCCCGCCGGACCCACCCGAAGGCGGTGCCGGCCGATGCGAAGCGGGCGGACACTGGCACGAAGCGTCATTCGTGTCAAGATAATATTCCTAATTCCGGATCCGCGAACCTGTGTGGTGTGCAGAAGCCCCGGTGCCCGGCGCCTTGTTGCGGCCACACCGGTGGACAATCAGCAAGCATCGCCGCTGTGAGGTCCGCCATGCGCACGATCCTGCTCGTCACCGCCCTTCTGTGCGCGGTTTCCGCCACCGCCCTTGCTCAGCAGGGGCATTCCGGCCACGGCGCCGCCCCCGCCGCGACGGCGGTCGCAAAGTCTCCCTCGACAGCCGGCTTTGAGGCCGCCAATGCGCGCATGCATGCCGACATGGCGATCCGCTATTCGGGCGACGCTGATGTCGATTTTGTGCGCGGCATGATCCCCCACCATGAGGGCGCCGTCGCAATGGCAAAGGTGGTGCTGGCGCATGGCAAGGATCCGGAAACCCGGAAGCTGGCCGAGGAGGTGATCCGGACCCAGACGGCCGAGATCGCATCGATGAAGGCCTGGCTGAAGGCGCGCGGCAAGTAGATCGCGACCCATCGGGCAGAGAAGCTGAATCACGCGTCAGTCGTGTGAAAGCGTTCCTGCTTGCGGTTCCGGTTGCCGTGGTGCAGTGATGCGCCGCAAAATGAGGCCTGCAGGGGGCGGACGAAAGTCCGACGGGCATGAAGCGTATCATGGACTTTGTCTGGCCCGTCATCGGGCTGGTGGCCGTCGTGTGGTCGGTCGATCTGCTCTACAAGAAGCTGAAGGCCGAGGCTGCGGTTGACGCGGTCACCGGTGCGCAGCTCGAGGCCGGCTCGCTGCTCCAGAACATCGGCATCATTGCGGGTGTGATCGGCCAGAAGCTCGCGGCGATTCCGCCGCATGCCTATCTGCTCGCCGGCCTGTCGACGCTCGTCGCCTATGCGGCGCTCGCCTGGTACGACCGCATCGCCCTGATCCACCTGAACAAGGCAAAGGGCATTTCCTGGTTCTACATCTCCACCTGCTCGTTCGTGACCTACGCGCTGTCGCACAATATCGGCGCGTCGGTGTTTTCGGGCGGCATGGTGCGCTACCGCGCCTACACGGCGAAGGGGCTGACCGCCGCCGAGGTCGCAGTGCTGGTGGCGCTGTGCTCGTTCACCTTCGGGTTCGGCACGATCCTGCTGCTGGGCCTGGTGCTGGTCGGCGAACCGCACATCCTCAAGCCGCTGGCGTCGCTGTCGCCCTATTTCGCGGTCAGCGAGGGCGTGGCGCGGATCTTCGGCTTTGCCATGCTGGCCTTCTGCGCGATTTACACAATCGGTGCGTGGCTGCACTTCAAGCCGATGAAGATTGGCGGGTTCGAGCTCATCTATCCGCGCCTGCCGGTGGTGGCGCGCCAGTATCTGGCGGCTCCGCTTGAGCTTCTCGGCGCTGCCGGCATCATCTATTTCGCGCTGCCCGAGCAGGGCAATCCGGGCTTCTTCATCGTGCTCGGCGCCTTCCTGATCTCGTTTTCCGCCGGGCTGCTGTCGCAGGTGCCGGGCGGGGTCGGGGTGATGGAGGCGGTGTTCCTCGCCGTCATGCCGGGCATGCCGGCGCCGGCGGTGTTTGCCGCCCTGCTGGTGTGGCGGCTGTTCTACCTGATCATCCCGCTGGTGATCTCGCTGCCGGTGGTGCTGCTGTTCGAGCGCTGGCGGCTGTCGGAGACGGCCCGCAGCGCGGCGTGAGGGCGCGCCAAACCGTCAGGGTGCAACGACGGGCTCGAGGCTGATCTTCAGCCGCGCGCCCGTGGCCGCCGCATAGCGCTGCAAGGCCTTGATTGACGGGCTCACCCGTCCGCTTTCGAGCTTCGCGACGTAGGACTGTGAGGTCTTCATCCTGTCGGCCACCTGCGCTTGGGTCATGTCCGCCTCGGCGCGGGCCCGCAGAAGCATTTCGGCAAGCGAGAACTCCTGGGCCAAGGCGTCAAACTCGGCGCGAACATCAGCGCGCGTCAGAAGATCTGTCTTCAGATCATCGAACCTGGTCATTGCACGTCCTCCGCTCGCTTCAAGGCAAGCTCGATCTCTCGTCGCGGTGTCTTCTGCGTTTTCTTGTCAAAGTCCCGGACCACGACAACCCGCTTCGGCCTTGCCACCACGTAAAGGGCACGGGAGATGCCATCCCGGCCCTTCATGCGCATTTCCCAAAGCGGACCCTCAGTGTGCTTCACATGGGGCTCGCCGACGCGTTCAAGCCCCAAGGCCTGAATCAGGTCGCCGATCCGCAGGAAGCGTGCGATCTGGTCGGCCGGCAAAGCGTTCAGCTCTGCCTTCACCGCGTCATTGAGGATCTCGATTGACCACATCTGAATAGATCAAATCTGACATGGACGGGCAAGGATGGGACTGTTCGCAGTCACCGCTCATCAGCATCCGCCCCTTCACCTTCAGGACGCTCTTCTCAGGGGTCGCCAGGCCCCAGGCTCAGACGCTGGCGACGGTCTTCAGCCGGGCGCGCGGGTGGATCTCGGCCTGTGACAGGACCGGGGTCTCGCGGCGGAAGCGCTCGATGATCTGGCGCACGAAGGGCCGCGCATAGGCCGAGGTGACGAGCGCCGGCATCTCGCCCTGGCGCGCGGCGTCCTCGAAGCGGTCGCGCACGGCGAGCACGAAATCCTGCAGGCGCGAGGGCTGCATGGCGAGGTGGCGGTCGTCGCCCTGGCCGACAATGGCCTCGGCGAAGGCGGTCTCCCAGCTGGGCGACAGCGTGATGATCGGCAGCTGGCCCTGCATGTTGGCGTGCTGGGCGCAGAGCTGGCGGGCCAGGCGCTGGCGCACCACTTCGGCGATGTCGCGCGGGTTCTTGGTCATGTTCACCGCCTCGGCGATGCCCTCCAGGATCGTGCCGAGATCGCGGATCGAGACGCGCTCGCCGAGCAGCAGCTGCAGGACGCGCTGCACGGCGGTCATCGGCACCTGCGCCGGGACCAGCTCCTTGACCAGGTCGGCATGCTCCTTGGGCAGCTCGCGCAGCAGCTTCTGCATTTCCGGATAGGACAGCAGCTCGCCGACATTGGCCTTGAGGATCTCGGTCAGGTGCGTCGAGATCACGGTGGCGGCGTCGACCACCGTGTAGCCGCGCATCTGCGCCTCGTCGCGCAGCGAGGCGTCGATCCAGGTCGCGGGCAGGCCGAAGGTCGGTTCGATCGTGTGCTGACCGGGCAGCTGGATCATGCCGCCGGCGGGATCGATGGCCATGAACTGGCCGGGGTAGACCTGGCCCTGGCCGGCATCGACCTCCTTCAGGCGCACCACATAGCTGTTGGCCTCGAGCTGGACATTGTCGAGGATCCGCACCGACGGCATGACGAAGCCCATCTCGGAGGCCAGCGTCCGGCGCAGTGCCTTGATCTGCTCGGTGAGGCGGTCGCTGCCGTCGGGGGAGTTGACCAGCGGCAGCAGGCCGTAGCCGACCTCGATCTTCAGCTCGTCGATGCGCAGCACGTCCGCCATGGTCTCCTCGCGGGCGGCGGCTTCGGCCTTGGGGCCGGCGGCCGCCGCCGTCGCGGCGGCCGCGTCGGCAATCTTGCGCAGCTTGTCGACATGGCGCGCCAGCAGCGCGGCGCCGAGCGCGAGGCCGAGGAAGGGCAGCATGGGGATGCCGGGCATCAGCCCGATCAGCGCCATGACGCCGGCCGACATGCCGAGCGCCTTGGGCATGCTGGCCAGCTGGGTGGTGAGGGCCTTGGCGGCGGAGCCGGAGACGCCCGCCTTCGACACCAGCAGGCCGGCGGCGGTGGAGACGATCAGCGCCGGGACCTGGGCGACGAGGCCGTCACCCACCGTCAGTAGCGTGTAGGTGCGGGCGGCCTGGGAGAAGCTGACGCCATGCTGGGCGACGCCGATGATGATGCCGCCGATGACGTTGATGAAGGTGATGAGCAGGCCGGCGATGGCGTCGCCGCGGACGAATTTCGAGGCGCCGTCCATGGCGCCGAAGAACGAGCTTTCGTCCTCGAGCTGCTTGCGGCGGGACTTGGCCTGCTGCTCGTCGATCAGCCCGGCCGACAGGTCGGCGTCGATCGCCATCTGCTTGCCCGGCATGGCGTCGAGGGTGAAGCGCGCCGCCACCTCGGCGATGCGGCCCGAGCCCTTGGTGATGACGACGAAGTTCACCACCAGCAGGATCGCGAACACCACGATGCCGATGACGAAGTTGCCGCCCATGACGAAATGGCCGAAGGCCTCGATGACGTGGCCCGCTGCGCCCGTGCCGGTGTGGCCATTGGCGAGGATCAGGCGGGTCGAGGCCAGGTTCAGCGCCAGCCGCAGCATGGTGGCGATGAGCAGCACGGTCGGGAAGGCGGAAAATTCGAGCGGCGTTTCGATGAACAGCGCCGTCATCAGGATCAGCACCGACAGGATGATCGACACCGCCAGCAGCAGGTCGAGCAGCATCGGCGGCAGCGGCACGACAAGCACCACAAGGATGCCCATGACGGCGATGGCGAGCCCGATGTCGGGCCGCACCAGCACCCTGGCCATGGCGCCGAAGCCCGGCAGTCCCGATAACGCTGCCGGCGGAACGCCCGCTGCCGTCACGTCGCTCATGCGCCGCCGTCTCCCAAGCCGGCCACGAAGGCCCGCACCCGGCAAGTCTTGCCGGGTGTATGGTTAGCGCTGGGTTAATGACGGCTGTCGGGAGTGCCGTTGAGCGGTAAGCCGGGCGACCGGAGCAGTGCGCCGCGGCGGCTCAGGCGGAGGCGACGCGGGCCTCGCCGGGGCCGGGCACGGGGACGCCCTCGGCGGTGTACTCGTTGAGCTTGTTGCGCAGCGTGCGGATCGAGATGCCGAGAATGCGGGCCGCATGGGTGCGGTTGCCGAGGCAATGGTCGAGCGTGTCGAGGATCAGCTCGCGCTCGACCTCCGCGACGGTGCGGCCGACGAGGGCGCGGGCGGCGATGCCGGCGGTCTCGACGGCGCGGGCGGCGGTGTCGCGCGGCTGGCCGAGCGTCTCGCCGTCCGGGGTGAGGATGGCGTCCGGGCCGATCTCGTCGCCGACGGCGAGGAGCACGGCGCGGTGCATGGTGTTCTCCAGCTCGCGGACATTGCCGCGCCAGGGATTGGCCAGCAGCGCGCGGCGGGCATCGGCGGCAATCGGCCGGGGCGGCATGCCGTTCACCTCGGCATATTTGCGGGCGAAATGGCCGGCGAGCTCGAGAATGTCCTGGGTGCGCTCGCGCAGCGGCGGGATCTTCAGGTGCACCACGTTCAGCCGGTACATCAGATCCTCGCGGAAGGTGCCCTTGCGGACCTCCTCGGCGAGGTTACGGTTGGACGTCGCCAGGATGCGGATGTCGACCGGCACCGGCTTGCCGCCGCCGACTCGGTCGATGACGCGCTCCTGCAGGGCGCGCAGCAGCTTGGCCTGCAGGCGGATGTCCATCTCGGAGATCTCGTCGAGCAGCAGCGTGCCGCCATTGGCCTCCTCGAACTTGCCCACCCGGCGGGCGACGGCGCCGGTGAAGGCGCCCTTCTCGTGGCCGAACAGCTCGGATTCGAGCAAGGCGTCGGGAATGGCGGCGCAGTTGACCGAGACGAACGGGCCGTCGCGGCGCGGCGACTTGGCGTGGACGAGGCGGGCCACCACCTCCTTGCCGGTGCCGCTCTCACCGGTGATCAGGATCGAGGCCTCGGCGCGGGCGACCTGCTCGGCGAGCCGGACGACGCGGGCCATGGCCTCGTCGCGGTAGACGAAGGAGCGGTTGTCGCGCGAGACCGCCTCGAGCACCGCGGCGATCAGCTCGGGATCGGGTGGCAGCGGAATGTATTCGCGGGCGCCGGCCTGGATCGCCGCAACGGCCGCCTTCGCGTCGGTGCCGGTGCCGCAGGCGACGATCGGCGTGCGCATGCGCTCGGCCTCGAAGCGCTCGACGAGGTCCTTCACCGACAGGACCACGTCGATCATCACGAGGTCGGCGCCGCGGGCGCGCATGACCGCCATGGCCTGGTCGACGGATTCGGCGCTGGTGACCTGGGCGCCGCGCTCGATGGCGATCTTGGTCGCGAGCGAGAGCTGGCCCTTCAGGGTGCCGACGATGAGAAGCCGCATGGTTCAGTCTCCGCTCTCAGGTGCCGGCCTTGATGATTTCCGTCATGGTCACGCCGAGACGGTCCTCGACGAGCACGACCTCGCCGCGGGCCACCAGACGGTCGTTGACGAAGATGTCGATGGCCTCGCCGACGCGCCGGTCGAGTTCCAGCACGGTGCCGGGGCCCATCCGCAGCAGTTCGCCGATCTCCAGCCTGGCGCGGCCCAGCACCGCCGAGACATGGACTGGGACGTCGAACACGTGCTCGAGGTCCTGTGCCACCTTGGCGGAGGCGAGCTCGTCATGGATCTCGCGGGGCGCGTCTTCGGCGAAGCCGAGATCGTTATCGTCGCCCTTGAGGTTGGGGAGAGAAAGGTCGTCAGGTCCGGCCATGGTGTCGGTCCTCTCAGTCGATGCCGTTGCAATGGCGGGCGATGGCCTCGCCGATCAGGCCCTCGACGCCGGCGCGATCGCGCAGCACGCCGCCGTCGGCCCATTCGAGACGGAAGTCGCCTTCCGCCATGCCGTCCTCGCCGAGCACGACGAGGCGTCCGGCATAGCCGGTGCGTTCCGCCAGGTGCTCGAGCGAGGCCTTGCAATCGTCCACATGGGCCACCGGCACCCGCACGGCGACATGGGCGACGCCGGCCAGCTCGCGGAAGCACTCGGCGGCGGCCTCCTCGAGGGGGGCCAGCGGCTGGCGCGCCAGCAGGTCGCCGGCGAGCTTGCGGGCGAACGCGATGGCCAGATCGGCGGCCTCGCGCTCGAAGCGCCGCGTCTCGGCGTCGAGCTGGGACAGGATGCCGGCCGCCGTGCCGGCGACGCTTTCCATGGCCTGCGCCAGCCGCATCGCGGCCTCGGCCTCGGCCTCGCGCCGGCCGTCGAGCCGGCCAAGCTGGAATCCTTCCAGCTCGGCCGCCTTCAGGCGCTCGGCGTCGGCGGCGCGACGCGACACGCCACCGCGGCGATCGTTGCCAAAGTCCTCGTCGAAGCCGAACTTCTGGGCCTGGGTCGTCTGGGCCTGGGTCATGGTGTCCGATC
>JBEIIL010000033.1:0-33261 GCA_040380755.1 Methylobacteriaceae bacterium
GACGTGGGCGAGATGAGCCTTCAGCGTCGTCGTGAAGTTTTTAAAAGCGTCGATCGTGCGCTCGTCCTGGGCGGGATGGTGCGGCCGCGCGCTGATGTGGGAGAAGCCGATCTGCTTCAGCAGCTTGCCAATCGTACGTTCGTGATAATCGACGTGGAAGCGCTCAAGGACGACCTTCTGCAAATCGATGCGACGCCAGCGCACGACGCCATGGACGGCGCGGTCGGGACCGGTCTCGACGATCTCGGCGAGTTCGACCAACTGGTCCTTCGACAGCCGGGGCGGGTGTCCCTTGGATCGAATATCGCGCAGCCCGTCGGGACCGTGCTCGTTGAACCGATGCACCCAATCGCGCAGCGTCTGGCGGTCCATGCCACCGATCCGCGCGGCCTGCTCCCGATCCATGCCGTCGAGGACAGCTGCCAGCGAGAGAAGTCGTCGGCTCTGGTTTGCATGCCTGGAGCCTGCAGCCAGACGTCGCAGGTCGAAGGCTGAGTAATCCGTTCGAAGCTTCACTGCAGCAGGCATGGCGCGAATCCTCCTCGCGCCAATGGAATCAGTGAACCCGGCCGCTGAAAAGACCCCGTGAGTCACCCGCAGCGGCCGTTGGTATCAATTTGCCTCTCGGTCGGACTGGGTGTGGGAGTCCGGAGCAAAAAGGGCAGATTTCGATGCTCCAATGCCGACACCCGTCATGAACGCCGTCAATTTTCGCTCCCGCAACCCTACCAACTGCAGGGGGTGCTAGGTCAGTGCGCCGCGCCGGGTGCGGCCCCACCACGTCTGCGCCAAAGGGGCGCCACCGACAAACAGTCCCGATCCCGGCATATCCTGAATGCGCAGGCACTCGTTCCATTTTGCCATCCGTTCGGAGCGGGTGAACGACCCGACCTTCAACTGTCCCGCGCCAAGACCCACCGCCAGATGGCTGATCGAGGTATCCTCGGTCTCGCCTGACCGTGCCGAGACGACAGCGCGATAGCCAACCTGCTGCGCCGCGGCAAAGGTGGCTAGGCCTTCACTGACCGTGCCGGATTGATTGACCTTGATCAGCACCGCGTTGCAGGCGCCCTCTGCCGCCGCATGCGCAACGAGGCCGGCATTGGTCACGAGAAAGTCGTCGCCGATGATCTGGATCCGGTTGCCCAAGGCGCGGGTGAAATCGCGCATCCCCGCCGGATCATCCTCGGCCAGGGGATCCTCGATCGACGCAATCGGATAACGGTCTATCCAGCCCTCAAGGAGCCGGATCATGTCGTCCGAGCCAAGCGTGCGGCCCTCGAGGGCCAAGCGGTATTGACCGGCCTTGCCGAATTCCGAAGCCGCTATGTCCAGCGAGATCACCACCCGGTCGCCAGGCACTTCGCCCGCCATTTCGATGGCGGCAACAAGCGTTTCCAAGGCCTCTTCGTTGCTGTCGAACTGCGGCCACCAGCCGCCTTCATCCGCGACGCCGGCCAGTTTGCCGCGCTCTGCCATGATCTGACCTGCGGCGAAGTAGACGGCACTCGTCACCTCCATCACCTCGTCGAAGCTGGAGGCACCCGGCACCATCACCATGAAGTCCTGGATATCGACACGCCGGCCCGCATGCGCACCGCCGCCAAAGATCTGGATTTCGGGAAGAGGGATGCTCGGACGTGTCCCTGCAAGCGACGCAACGTGGGACCAGAGCGGCACGCCGGCGGCAGCCGCACCTGCATGCAGCACCGCGAGCGAGGTGGCGACGGTGGCATTGCCGCCCAGCGTCGCTTTCAGTGGCGAAGGGTCCAGCGCCAGAATGGCAGCGTCCACACCGGCCTGATCACTTGCCCGCCTGCCGGTCAGCGCAGGTGCGATGACGTTGGCGACATTCGCCAGCGCTCCGCCCACATCCAGTCCGCGCAACCGTGTCCCGCCATCGCGCAGATCGATCGCCTCGCGTGAGCCCCGCGATGCCCCGGCCGGGGCAATAGCACGCCCCCTTGTGCCACCGTTCAGCAGCACCTCGACTTCGACAGTCGGGTTGCCCCGGCTGTCCCAGACCCGGCGGGCGGTGACAGACGTGATCGTGTCAGGAGTCACTCGAGCGTCCCCTTTTCGTCTAGCCGGGTCAGAAGATCGGTGAGAGTGGCCGGGGGGTGACCAATCAGATCGCGCGAAATTCGACGCACTTTCTGCTGCGCGGCGGCGCCCAGATACTCCACCGGCGACTTGCCATCCACCCGGGCCAGCATCAGCGCAGGCAGCAAGACCACCAACCGGGCCTCGAGATCAGACGGCGCTTCCCATGTCACGCGCCGGGCGTAAGCGTGCCAGAAGTCCAGGGCCTCTCCCTGCAGGATGGCAGACTGTCCGGGCAGGTGCAGGGACTTCAGGACCAGATGATTCAGGCAGAACGCCACGTCGAACACCGGATCGCCCATCGTCGCGCACTCAGCATCAAGGATGACCGGCACGCCGTCGCGCATCAGGATGTTCTTGGGGCTGATGTCGCCATGCACCAAAGCCGTGCTGCTTTGGAAAAGCCAATCCGAGAGGTCTCGAATCCGGATCGCAAGATCAGGGTGGCAGATCGCGGTCTGGCTCAGATAGGGCTCCAGCCGGATCGCACGAAAGTCGTCGCGGTTCTGGAACGGCGCAGGATCAAAACTGGGCTCGGTTGAGCGGGCATGGATGCGGCCGAGAACATCGGCCACAAGCGCGGCCTCGCCTTTTGGCGCCTGACCGGCCAGCAGCGCGGCTTTCCAAAGATACACCGTGTCGCCTTGAAGAAACTCCATCGCAAAGCCGTTCAGCGCTTCACTCCTGCCCAGCAGCCGCGGCACTGAGGCGGGGGCGACGGAACCGGCCACCGCAAGCCATTCATATTCAGCGCGGTTGCGATGCACAGGAGCAAACCAGTCGGCGGCAACTTTCAACTTCGGCAGTGCGAATTTCGCGCAGACCGGCCCCTCCGGCAGATCAACCCGAGCGATGTCGGACGCAACACCACCTGTCAAAGGCGTCACCGCCAGAACCTCTGTTCCCAACCCTAGATCGGCGATCAGTCGAGCGCAGCGGGAATCGAACGGGGTGATCTCGGAGGCCGCAGTCATGGG
Organism: Methylobacteriaceae bacterium; assembly: GCA_040380755.1. Lineage (GTDB taxonomy): Bacteria > Pseudomonadota > Alphaproteobacteria > Rhizobiales > Beijerinckiaceae > Alsobacter. The sequence continues at coordinate 3,081 of JBEIIL010000033.1, forward strand.
CATGAGCAAAGGACTCTTTGTGCTCCCGTCATCGCCGTCCCAGTTCCAAGTAACGGGATGCAAAGCGGCGTTTCGCAAGCTGAAGGTCCGCCCGACCCATACGAGAAGGCGCAGTCATGCATCCAGCAGGATCCTTGTCCAGTTCTTCTCGCTGTGACGGCACAACAGAGGCGCCAACGCCGGCAGTGCGGCGGCCGGATCAATGGTGGCTGCGGTGATGGCTACCGTGAAGATCGGCCAGAACACGGAAAACGGCATCACGCGCAAGGCCGGGCGGTCACCGGTGAACCCAAGACTGCCGCTCAATGGCGCCAGAGCGCACCATCGCCTCGCATTGTTCGAACTTGCGCCGCCTCTCCCCTGAAGACGATCGCGACCGCGCACCAAAGGCGAAGCGCAAAGATCGCTTGCCATGCCAGGCGTTAAGGCGAATCGGTCAGGGGAAACAGCACAAGCAGCCAGCCAGTGAAGCTGGCGTGCATGATGATCGCCAGCAGGAGGCTTTGCGTGTGGCTGCAGACCCACGTCATGAGTACACGATAGGGCGTCAGGGTCGCCAGATAGACGATGACGAATTCGAGTGGCCAGCGCCTCGATGTCCCCCGGAACATCACCCTGATGTTCCTGCCGTCGCGTTCGCCCGAGCTGAACCCGGTCGAACAGATCTGGCAGTACATCCGCGCGAACTGGCTCTGCAACCGCGTCTTCGACACCCATGACGAGATCATCGACGCCGCCTGCGACGCCTGGAACGGCCTCGTCAAAGAGCCCGAGACCATCACCTCAATCGGCATGCGCGACAGGGCGCATATCGGTCAATCACGAGGGCCGTTGGTAAAAGATCGTTACCAGCAGCGAAAGAGCCGCAGCCGAGGCTTGCCGGCTCGGCTATTCCCTACCCCCGAGTTCGGCAAGACGATGTTGCTCTGACTACGCCTTCGATACACTTGGCGGTGGCGGTGGCAGCGGCTGAGCAGACAAAACAACCAAAACGATTTCAGAATCTAAAATGGCAGAGATCGCGGAGCCAACAGACAGCTGAACGCCATCCCACTCGTTGTCGGTCAACAGATTGTTCTTTGGCGCCAGACCGGGACAGCTTCACAGCGTGTTGTTTGAAGCCCAACCAGCGTACCAGGCCTTGAAAATGCGAATCTGGTTGCTGGCGAAGCTCTTCTGGCTTTCCGACAGCTGGTCACGCGGGTTGAAATGCAGCTCGTACTCGGCATTGCCCTCGAGAAGCATGAGATATTTGTAGAACAACACCAAATCGATGCCCTCGTCAAAGGTGGAGAGCACTTTCAGGGCCGCCTCCAGTTCCAGCGCCTGTCGACGCGCGCTGACATCGCCCTGCGCAGCCTTTTCGCACAAGGCTGCAAGATGGAGAACTTGCTTTGGCAAAACATTGCCAATGCCGCTGATCGCGCCTTTTGCTCCACAATTGACGTAACCGTGAAAGACTTCTGTATCGACACCCACCATCAGCGTCAGCGAAGGCGAATGACCAGTAATGTGCTCGGCTGCATAGCTCAGGGATTTAGCACTGCCAAATTCCTTGAAACCAACGAGATGCGGATATTTGTCATGGAGTGCAAAAAACAGGTCAGCCTTGGTTTCGAAGCCATAATAGGGGCTATTGTAAATCACCGACGGCAGATCCTCCGCCGCTTCGAGAATATCGGCGAAATGGGCATGCTGCGCAGCCGTTGATGATCCGCGCGAAAGCACGCGCGGGATCACCATCAGCCCAGCAGCGCCGATCCGCTTCGCATGAGCGGCCAATCCGGCAGCGCGCATGGAGTTCTGCGCGCCGGTGCCGACAATCACGCGCAGTCCGGCCTTCACCAGCGCCTCCGTTCCTTCCATGCGCTGCTCGTCAGTCAGCAGCGGCCAGTCGCCCATTGAACCGCAATAAATCACGCCTGACATGCCGACGCTGACGAGCTCCTTGGCCTTGGAAACCAGCGCGGCGACGTCCGGCTGGCGGTTCGCGCTGCAGGGCGTCATCAGTGCGGGCATCACGCCCGAAAACACGTTCTTGCTCATGGCACGGGGCTTTCAGTGCTGGAAAAAATCAGGACTGGCTCATTCGGGATGCGACTGCACGACCTGTTCGCCGTGCACATTCAGACGCATGCTTCCAGACAAGTCAAAAAAAGTCTCGGAAAGCAACCAAAGCCGGTAGTTTTCAGCTCGTGCGACGCTGGTGCCAGTCAGCAAGAGCAGCAGTTCGGCGATCCCCGGGGATCTGCCTGTGATGAGGATGCAGTGCGTTGGGTCCGCCAGATCGCCCAAGACGGCATCAAAACGCACAAAGGTCCGGGTCCTTCCGCTGTTACCAACAAAATACGGGCCGGACCTGGCCAAACTCACCCTGCATCACGGCAGCCGGAGACCGGGCACCAAAAGCCCGCCCATAGCGCCGGAATTCCGGCCGAGATTTGGGAAACAGTACCGGTTTGGACGCGAAAGACCCCGCATTCGCCGCGGTTTGCGGGAAGGGTCATGGAACGGTGAAAGAATGGGGGGGGACTGGCGGAGACGGAGGGATTCGAACCCTCGATAGGGCTTTACAACCCTATAACGGTTTAGCAAACCGCCGCCTTCAGCCGCTCGGCCACATCTCCACGCGCGAAGTGCGTAGTCTGTCCAACGCGCGTGGTCAACTGCTGCAGATTGGGAGCCCACAACCGGCGCACGCAGGCCGGGTTTTCATCGGCACGGTCGTCGGCGCGGCGTTCTCCATGTCAGTTCGCAGGCTCGCGCGTCCCATCAGGAGGAGCAGGACCAAGACCCCGGCGCGCCCGCGAGACAGGCGGCCCGAATGGTGCTGCAGCGAAGCTCGTCTGCGGCAGACGATTCAGCTTCGCTCGGCCAGCTCCGGTTCCAACGGAGGCGCCTGGGCGCCATCCGGTCAGCAGAACAAGCCCTCGAGCACCCCGATTGCCTTGATCAACCGATCAGGATTCCGGGTTGCACCTGACGGTCTGCTCAGTGAACCGACAGCCACATCCGCGCCGCGCGCTGGGCGTCGGCGATCTCGGCAGGGCTCATCTCGGCGGCCACTTCCGCACGCACTGGAAGGGCTTCGCGACAGCCGCGCACCGCTGCGATGTTCAGCCATTTGTGGGCAGCGACACGGTCGAGCTCGACCGACCGACCTGCCGCATACATCATGCCGAGCTCGTAAAATGCCCGTCCATCCATCTGCGCTGCGCCCATGCTGGCCATCTCGGCCGCATTGATCTCGAAACGCGCCATGATACCGCTCCCTTATTCCGGGCTTCTGCCCATTCCGGTCGGCCCTGCGCCGCCGTTGATGGAAGCCAGTCTTGCCCTTATCCCTTCAACCAACGCCTAAAAATTTCGATGAATTCTCTGTAAGCGGAAATTCAAGCCATCGTAAATATTAGCGAAAATTCACGACGTTGCTTCGAAAATCAACGTTGAATCAATCCTCAGAGATCACTGATGGTCAGCATATAACGACAGAACGTTCAGTGTTCATTGACTCTCCGGCAACAAGGGGGTGCCAGCAAAGGTAAGATCTGCCGGTTTGTAGCAGCGCCAGTGCGCCCTAAACTGGCGCGGCATGCCGCAAAAAAACGTGCCCAGGGAGGACAAGACCATGAGAACCGGAATTGCGGCCGCGCTTGCGGTCATTCTCGGCGCAACGGCGGTGGACGGCATCAACGCCGCCCAGGCCCAGTCAGCCGATCCTGCAGGCACTTGGTCGCGCCCGAGTGGCACCTCGCGATTGCGGATTGCTCGGTGCGGACAGGCTTATTGCGGAACAATCGCCTGGCTGCGCGAACCCAACGGGTCTGATGGGAAGCCGGTGACCGATGCCCAGAACCCGGACCCCTCACGGCGTTCGCGCCCTCTGCTCGGCACCACTGTGATCATCGGCATGGCGCCGACCGGCAAGGACGGTCATTGGAAGGGGCAGGTCTACAAGGCCGACGAAGGCAAGACCTACACGGGTTTCATGACCATGGAGGGCGCCCGCCAACTCAAGCTGGAGGGCTGCGTGCTCGGCGGGATGGTCTGCAAGGCCGAAACCCTGACCCGCGCCGACTGACCGGCGGGCCGGCGGCTGCCGGGCCGCCGGCCTTTGCCAGCCTCCCGGGCGCGCCGGTGCAGCCCCGATCAGGGACCGCAGCGAACGTCAAACTGTCTGCGTGCAGGTGAGCGTGACTGCCACCGCTGGCGTCTTGCGCCGGCGTGCGTTGTGGTCAGGATTGGCCGATTAGCCGGGTCGCGCAGGACGGCCCGGACCAAAAGCTTTCAGGGAGCCCGCCATGATCGGCAAACACGTTCTTGCAATCGGCCTGCTGGTAAGTTTCGGCTGCGCCAGTGTCGTGGCGCAACCCGTTCAGCCGAACCAGCCGGCACCGGCCACAAACCCCTTGCGCCGTCCTCCGGCTGCAGCTCCGGCCGCACCGGCAACGCCTGCTGCCGACCCAGCCCCTGCGGCCGCGGCCGCCGAGCGGAAAGCGCCTACGCCAGCCCAACTGGCCCAGCGCAGCAAAATGAAGGCCTGCGGAGCCGAATGGCAGGGGCTCAAGAAGGCCGCCGCCACGAAGGGCAAGACCTGGCGGGAATTCGCGAGCGAATGCCTCAAGCGCAACTGAGGCGATGGGGCAGTCCTTCCAGGCCACATCTCTTCCAGGCCACGCCTTAAAGCACCCTCTTGAATCCGGCATGGCTCTGCGCATAGCCAAGCCGCCGATAGAAGCGGTGGGCCGCCTCGCGCCTGAGGTTTGACGTGAGCTCGATCATTCCGGCGCCGCCGGCGACGGCCAGTCGCTCGGCCTCCGCCACCATCTCCGCCCCGATCCCACGAGAGCGACAGTCGGCCACTACCTGCACCGAGCGCAGCACCGCGTGCCGCATGCCAAGGCCGGTCAGTCCGGGCATGAAGGTGAGGATGAAGCTGCCGACCACGCGTCCATCCTCCAGGGCGACGTAAAGCCGGGTGTCGGGGCTTGCCGCGATGACGGCAAAGGCAGCTCGATAGGCCGGTTCGGTCGCGTCGCTCCAGGAATCCCCGTAGCCGACACGATCGGCAGCATGAAGTCCGACGACGGCCTCAAGGTCGTCGTCGGACGCCTCCCGGATGACGAGAGCGGTCACGCAGCAGCGCGGCTGGCCGGAGGCAGGATTGCTTCGGGCTCGCCGAAGCCTGGCAGTGCTTCGAAGCGTGCCTTCCAGGCCACGATGGCAGGATAGGCGGACAGGTCGATTCCAGCCTGCGGGGCGTAGTGAATGACCCCATAGATGTCGATGTCGGCGATCGTCGGTGCCTCACCCACCAGCCAGTCACGTCCCACCAGTGCGTCCTCGAGGGTCTGCAGCGCCACTTTGCCCTCGGCCTCGTACATGGCGAGCGTCGCCGGATCGAGGGTGCGGAAACCGAACTTGGCGGCCCGCTGCCGGTAGACGGGTCCCGCCAGCCGGTCGAAGTCCCAGAACATCCATTCGCGGGCGGCAATCCGCTCCTGCAGCGTCGCCCCGCCCATCTTGCCGGTCTTGTCGGCGAGATACTCGAGGATGGATGCAGACTGGCAGAGGCTTTGGCCGTTCGACGTGTCGACCAGGCACGGAACCTGGCCGAACCGGCTCTTCGCCCGGAACTCGGGGGTCTTGTGCGCGCCCTCGCGCAAGGCAACGTGCTCGTAGTCGAAGGCCTCGCCCGCAAGCGCGAGCATCAGCGCAACCTTGTAGGTCGGCCCAGACAGGAAAAGACCGTGAAGCATGTAGCGGGCAGCCATGGTGAACCTCGAAACAGGGCCGCGCGGCTCGCGGCGGCGGCAGCGTAGCCCTTTCGGTTCCGACCGCAAGCCGCTCGGGAGGTTGACTTGGCCGCGAGCTGCGCCCACCTCTGCGGAACCTGCCTCGGAGCATCCCCCGTGTCGCTGCCCGATTTCGCCGAACCCGTGCTGGGCTTCCTGCGCGCCAACGAGGGCTGGGCCGCACCATTCGTCTTCCTGCTCGCTTTCGGGGAATCCCTCGCCTTCGTCTCACTCCTGATCCCCGCGACGGTGCTGCTATGGGGGATCGGCGCGCTGATCGGTGCCAGCGGCATCGATTTCTGGCCAGTCTGGTTCGCCGCAGTCCTCGGCGCCGGGCTCGGCGACTGGCTGTCCTACTGGCTAGGCCAGCACTACCACGTGCAGATCGCGCGGATGTGGCCCCTTTCGCGCAGCCCTGACCTTCTGCCGCGCGGGCATGCGTTCTTCGAGAAGTACGGTTTCTTCGGCGTGTTTCTCGGCCGGTTCATCGGGCCGATGCGGGCCATCGTGCCGCTGGTGGCGGGAGCCTGCACCATGCCCTACGGCATGTTCCAGTTGGCGAACTGGACCTCGGCCTTTGTCTGGGCAACCTGGACGCTCGGCGCTGGCACGCTGGGTGTCGGCTACCTCGTGCGCTGACCGCACGCCGACCGGGTCCGCCCCGGCCGGCGTGCCCACGCGGGGGCGCTCAGCCCGCCTTGGTGCCGGTGATCACGGCCAGCGCCTCGACGAGGCGATCAACATCCTGTTCGGTGGTGAACAGTGCCGGCGACACGCGGATGCACTGGCCCTTGGCGACGCCACCGCGCCGCACGGTGAACAGGCCGAAGCGCTCCCGCAACGCGGTGACAATGGCGGTGTTGTCCGCCGCCGAGGTCTTGCCGGCCAGGCGGAAAGACGTGATCCCTGCCGCCATGCCGGGCTCGTCAGGGGTCAGGATCTCCAGGTCGCAGAACCCGCGCGCCTGCAACACCCAGCGGTCGCGCAGGTGACGCAGGCGGGCGGCCTTGGCCGCCGGCCCGATCTCGGCATGCAGGTCGAGGGCGGCCGGCAGCGACAGCAGGGTTGCGAAGTTGAACGTGCCGGTATGGACGCGCGAGCGGATATCCGCGGCCGACCAGTCCTCGTCGCCGAAGGCCCGGTCGATATCGGCGATCCGGTCCTTGCGGATCCACATGAAGCCGAGGCCGAGCGGCGCGCCGATCCATTTGTGGAGATTGAAGCCGACAAAGTCGACGCCAAGGTCGCCGACCTTGAAGTCGATCTGGCCCCACGAGTGGGCGGCATCGACGATCACGTCCACGCCGCGCGCCTTTGCCATGGCGCCAATCTCGGCCACCGGCATCACAAGCCCGGTGCGATGGCTCACATGCGTCAGCAGCAGCAGCCTGGCGCGCGGGTTGTCGGCGAGGATCTTTTCGTAAGTTGCGAGCACCGCGGCCCGGGTCGCCGGCTCCGAAATGGCGAACTTCACGACCTCGGCGCCGCGCCGGTCCTTCAGCCAGACCATCGCATACTGCATCGAGTCGTAGTCGAGGTCGGCGTAAAGCACCTGGTCGCCGGGCTTCAGGCGGTTGTAGTTGGAAATCAGCAGCTGCAGCGCCTCGGTGGCGCCGCGCGTGAAGGCAATCTCGGCGGGGTCAGCGCCGACCGCCGCGGCGAGCTTGACGCGGGCCGCCTCCATATCCTTGCCGAAGCTGGTGCGGGCATAGACGGAGTTCTCGCGGTTCACCATGTCGGTCGCCGCGATGAAGGTGCGACGCACCGGCTCGGCCATGATGCCCCAATAGCCGTTCTCCAGATTGATGATGTCAGGCGAGACGGAATAGAGGTTGCGCACCGCCGACCAGTACCCGGCGTCGGTCGCCAGGGCACCCCCGGTGGGCAGCGGCGGCAGCGTCCGCGTCGCCTGGGCAAGCGCGGGTACGGCGACCGCGCCGGTGGCGAGACCGGCCAGCATGGCGCGGCGGTCGAGGCGGATGTCGGTCATGGGTAATCCTCCGGCAGGGAGCCTGCCCGGTACGCCCGCCACGCTTCACCGGCGTGACGCGCGCCTGACGGATCCGTGACGATCACCCCGCCGGGCAGTCAGATTCCGAGCCGATTCTTGAGCAGGTCGTTGACCGCCTGCGGATTGGCCTTGCCTCCCGACTGCTTGATCACCTGGCCAACAAACCAGCCGATCATCGTCGGCTTGGCCTTGGCCTGCTCAACCTTGTCCGGATTGGCGGTAATGACAGCCTCGATCGCCGCCATGATCGCGCTGGTATCGGTGACCTGCTTCATGCCGCGGTTCTCGACGAGGGTCCGCGGGTCGCCGCCTTCGGCCCACACGAGCTCAAAGAGGTCCTTGGCAATTTTCCCCGAGATCGTCCCATCGCCGATCAGGTCGATGATGGCGCCGAGCTGCCCGGCGGACATCGGGGAGGCTGTCACGTCCTTCCCCTCCTTGTTGAGCCGCCCGAACAGCTCGTTGATGACCCAGTTGGCCGCGGTCTTGCCATCGCGCCCATGCGCCACCGCCTCGAAGAAATCGGCAGAATCTCGTTCGGCAACCAGCACGCCCGCGTCATAAGCGGCGAGGCCATACTGCGCCATGAAACGCGCCCTCTTGGCATCGGGCAGCTCCGGCAGCCCGCTGGCCAGCACATCCACAAAGGCCTGATCGAACGACAGCGGCAACAGGTCCGGATCAGGGAAGTAGCGGTAGTCATGCGCCTCTTCCTTGGAGCGCATCGACCGCGTTTCGCCGCGGCCAGGGTCGAACAGGCGTGTTTCCTGGTCGATCCGGCCGCCATCCTCGAGAATGCCGATCTGCCGGCGCGCCTCGGTCTCGATGGCCTGGCCGATGAACCGGATCGAGTTGACGTTCTTGATCTCGCAGCGGGTGCCGAACCCCTCGCCCGGACGGCGCACAGAGACATTCACGTCGGCGCGCAGGCTGCCCTTGTCCATGTCGCCGTCGCAGGTACCGAGATAGCGAAGGATCGTCCGCAGCTTGGTCACATAGGCCTTCGCCTCCTCGGACGACCGCAGGTCCGGCTTGGAGACGATCTCCATGAGGGCCACGCCCGAGCGGTTGAGATCCACGAAGCTCATCGTCGGGTGCTGGTCATGCAGCGACTTGCCGGCGTCCTGCTCGAGATGCAGGCGCTCGATCCCGACACGGACCTGGCTGCCGTCCGGCATGTCGACGAGCACTTCGCCCTCGCCCACGATGGGGCTCTTGTACTGGCTGATCTGGTAGCCCTGCGGCAGGTCGGGATAGAAATAGTTCTTGCGGTCAAACACCGAGCGCAGGTTGATCTCGGCCTTCAGGCCAAGTCCGGTGCGAACGGCCTGGCGGACGCACTCCTCGTTGATCACCGGCAGCATGCCCGGCATGGCGGCATCGACGAGCGAGACATTGTCGTTGGGGGCGCTGCCGAACGCCGTCGAGGCGCCCGAAAACAGTTTTGACCGTGATGTCACCTGAGCATGGATCTCCAGGCCAACAATGATCTCCCAGTCACCGGTCGCGCCCCGGATCAGCTTCTTTGGATCGAGGGTGCGGGTGTCGACGAGGGCGGTCATCGGTCAATCTCGTGTCGTTGGCTTGGGCTTGCGGGCGATGCGAGCCGGTTTTGGGTTTTCGCGGCGCCCCGGTCAAGGGCGAGACTGCCGGCTATGGTCGCAGTCGGCCGCAGCAGGGCGGAGGTTTGGCCTCACCCTAGGTTGGGCCGGCACTCGGGTCCGCTCCGGTGGGAGGCCTGAACACCCTCTGCGCCGCATAGCCTAGACCCGCCCAGGCACATCCGGTCACGAAACGAGACAGGGCATGAGCTCCGCCAAAGGCAAAGCCACCCTCGAACCATGGAATCCCGACAAACCGCAGCAGGAAGGATACCGTGATCCCCGCGAGGCATGCGGCAAGGCCGGCAAGAAACAATTTGCCAACCTGGTCGGCGTGCCAGCCCATCCAAAGGCCTATTCCGATGACCACCGGGTCGAGCGCCGCCAGAATGAACACCCAGCGGAACGGCTCCAGATCGTGCACCACTTTTGCCAGCACGCCGGCCTCCTCGTGGGGCGCCCGGACCGGCAGCCCCTTCCCACTCATCTAACGACGCATCTGCTCCCGATCCATAGTCACGAATGTCACGCCCGCGTCATGCAAGCCAGCATTGTTGGGCCATCGTCTTGTTGAGGCCTCGCTGGAGAACGCCGTCATGACCCCGCGCATTCTGGGATCCCTTGCCGCCTGCTTGCTTGCAACGACCACCCTTCCCGCTTCCGCCGAACCGGTGTTCAACCGGGTGGCGTCGTTTCCAGTTGTCACCAACCTCCCCGCCGACCGCGATCGCAACACCCAGTCGGTGGCGGAAATCATCGCCGCCACAGCTGACGGCATGATGCTGGCCTACACGGACGCCGATCAGAAGGCGCTGGGCCTCATCGACATCGCCGATCCTACCCAACCCAAGCCTGCGGGCTTTGTGCCGCTCGGCGGCGAGCCGACCTCCGTGGCAATCGGCAGCGGCAAGGCGCTGGTGGCGGTCGTCACCTCGCCGTCCTTCGACAAGCCCTCCGGCCATATCGCGGTGATCGACCTCGCCCGCAAGACGATCGACGCCATCTGCGAGGTTGGCGGACAGCCCGATTCGGTGAAGCTGACCGCAGACGGCCGGACCCTGGCCATCGCCATGGAGAACGAGCGCGACGAGAAGAAAGACAAGGGCAAGCTTCCTCAGTTGCCGGCCGGTAACCTGACCCTGATCGGCTTCGGTCCAAACGGTCTCGACTGCGGCTCGAAGCGGGTGGTCGACCTCACCGGGCTGGCCGAAGTGGCGCCCGAGGATCCTGAACCCGAGTTCGTCGACGTCAACAGCCGCGGCGAAGCCGTTGTCACCATTCAGGAAAACAACCACATCGCGGTTGTCGATGTCGCCTCCGGCAAGGTGACGAAGCATTTCAGCGCGGGCGCTGTCACGCTCGACAAGATCGATTCCAAGCGCGACGGCATCATCGCGCCAGTTGACCGGCTCGAGAACGTCAAGCGCGAGCCCGATGCTGTTGCCTGGCTAGACGACGACCGCTTCGTCACGGCCAATGAGGGCGACTACGAGGGCGGCAGCCGCGGCTTCACGATCTTCCGCAAGGACGGCACGGTGGAGTTCGACTCAGGGTCGTCCGTCGACCACATCGCCATGCGGCATGGTCACTACCCTGAGCGCCGCTCGGCCGCCAAGGGCAGCGAGCCAGAGGGCGTGGCCGTCGGGCAGTTCGGCTCGGAGCGGCTGTTCTTTGTCGGGCTCGAGCGCGCCTCCTTGGCGCTCGTCTATCGCGACAACGGCCCGGGACGCGCGCCCGACTTCCTTCAGGCCCTGCCGACCAGCACCGCGCCGGAGGGCCTGATCGCCATCCCGTCGCGCAACCTGCTGGTTGTCACAGGCGAGGTCGATGCGGTGAAGGACGGCCTCGGCCGGTCCCATGTGTCGATCTACCGGCGCGCGGAAGGCACCCCGACGTACCCCAGCATCGTCTCCGTCGATGGCCCCGACGGCATCATTCCCTGGGGCGCGCTCTCTGGCCTCTCAGCCGACCGGACCGTCCCCGGCAAGCTCTACGCGGTGACCGACAGCGCCTATGCGCACTCGCGCATCCTGGAGATCGACGCCACGGCCGCACCTGCCAAGATCGTGCGGGCCCTGACCGTGATGCGGGGCGGCAAGCCAGCCGGCCTTGATCTTGAGGGCATCGCAACCCGCCCGGGCGGCGGCTTCTGGCTGGCCTCGGAGGGCAATCCCGAGCGCAAGGACAACCCCGTCGGCGACATTCTGCTGCGGGTTGCGGCGGACGGCAGCATCGAGGACGAGGTGACGCTGCCCGAGGTCCTGACCCGGCACGGCGTGCGCTTTGGCTTCGAGGGTGTCACGGTCACCGGCCAGGGCGCCGATGAGGCGGTCTGGATTGCCGTCCAGCGCGAGTGGAAGGACGATCCCAAGGGAAAGACCAAGATCCTGCGCTACCACCCGGCGACGAAGGCGTGGGGCGTGCTGCACTACCCGCTGGAGCCGGCTGCCCCCGGCGCCTGGATGGGCCTGTCGGAAATCACCGCACTGGGCGACGACCGGTTCGCGGTGATCGAGCGTGACAACCTCTTTGGTGACGCTGCCGTCAAGACGCTGAAGACGTTCTCGGTGAAGGGGCTGGTCCCCGCCGCGCTGGGCGCAACCGAGATCCCGACCGTCAAGCCGTTGCTCTGGCGCGATCTTGTGCCGGACCTGAAGGCGACCGGTGGTCCGGTGCTCGACAAGGTTGAGGGCTTCACCGTCGATACCGCCGGCAACGCCTTCGTGGTCACCGACAATGACGGGGTCGACAATTCATCGGGCGAGACGCGCTTCCTGCGCCTCGGCAAGCTGCCGAACTGACCGCAACGGCCCCTGCGCGCCGCGCCGGGGCCTCTACCACCAGCGGGCCGGCAGCGTGACCCGGCCTGCTGCCTGCTCGATCACCTCGCCGACCGAAAACAGCGTTTCCTCGTCGAACGGGCGGCCGATCAGCTGCAGCCCCAGCGGCAGGCCGTCGGCCGAGAACCCGGCCGGCACCGCAATGCCCGGGAGACCCGCCATGTTCACCGTCACGGTGAAGACGTCGTTGAGATACATTTCGACCGGCGACGCCATCGCCATCTCGGCCAGCCCGAACGCCGCCGACGGCGTTGCGGGCGTCAGGATCGCATGGACGCCGGCCTCGAACGCCAGTTCGAAATCGCGCTTGATCAGCGTGCGGATTTGCTGAGCGCGGACGTAATAGGCGTCGTAATAGCCCGCCGACAGCACATAGGTGCCGATCATGATCCGGCGGCGAACCTCCTTGCCGAACCCGGCCGCGCGGGTCTTCTCGTACATGTCGGCAATGTCCTTGCCGGGCACGCGCAGGCCATAGCGGACGCCGTCATAGCGGGCGAGGTTTGACGACGCCTCGGCCGGCGCGACGATGTAGTAGGCCGGCAGCGCGTAGTGGGTATGCGGCAGGGAGATCTCGACGATCTCGGCGCCGGCCGCACGCAACCATTCGGCGCCGCGGCGCCACAGCGCCTCGATCTCGGCCGGCATGCCGTCGACGCGGTATTCCCTCGGAATGCCGATCTTCATGCCCTTGACCGAGCGCCCAACGGCCGCCTCGTAATCAGGAACCGCCAGATCGGCGGAGGTCGTGTCCCTGGGATCGTGCCCGGCCATGGACCGCAACAGAATGGCATTGTCCCGGACCGTGCGGGCGATCGGCCCGGCCTGGTCCAGGGACGAGGCGAATGCGACAATGCCCCAGCGCGAACAGCGGCCGTAGGTCGGCTTGATCCCGACCGTGCCGGTGAAGGCGGCCGGCTGCCGGATCGACCCGCCGGTGTCGGTGGCCGTCGCTCCCAGGCACAGGCGCGCCGCAACGGCCGCTGCCGAGCCGCCGGAAGAGCCACCGGGCACAAGCGCCGCGTTCGAGCCCTGGCGCCGCCACGGCGATGTAACGGGACCGAAGGCCGAGGTCTCGTTCGACGAGCCCATGGCGAACTCGTCATTGTTGAGCTTGCCCAGCATTACCGCACCATCGCGCCAAAGCTGGGAGGTCACGGTCGACTCGTAAGCCGGGACAAAATTGCCAAGGATGGCAGAGCACGCGGTCGTCCGCACACCGGCGGTCGCATAGAGGTCCTTGACGCCCAGCGGCAGACCCTCGAGCGGCCCGGCCTCGCCACGGGCCAGCCGCGCGTCGGCCGCCGCCGCCATGGCGAGAGCCTGGTCGGGCGTTTCCAGCACATAGACATTCAGCGGCCGGGCCGCCTCCATGGCCTGAAGAAACGCGCCTGTCAGCTCGGTTGACGACAGGGTGCGCGCCTTCAAGGCGTCGCGGGCCTCGGCCAGGGTCAGATCGGTCGGATGGGTCATCAGCTTCGTCTTTCGGCCCTGCACCCGGGCGCAGCGGCGGCGGAAGGAGGTCCTTACTCGACGACCTTGGGAACCAGGAAAAAATGATCCTCGGTGACCGGCGCATTGCCAACGATGGTGGTCGCGTAGCCGCCATCGCTCACCACGTCGTCGCGCTTCTTCATGGCCATCGGCGTCACCGACGTCATCGGCTCGACCCCGGTGACGTCCACCCGGTCGAGTTGGGCAACGAAGTCGAGGATGGCGTTGAGTTCGCGCTGGAGGTGCGGCACCTCTTCGTCGGTGACGGCAATGCGCGCCAGATGCGCGATGCGCCGGACTGTCGCCTGATCGACGGACATCGGAATCCTCTAGCTAGCCCCTGCCCTGCCGGGCCTGCGCGGCTTCTAGCACCGCGTCGTTTCCCGTCGCAACAGGCTGTGGACGTCGTCGGTCACGTCAGCTTGATGTCATGGGTCAACCAGGGTGTCTCGGCCGCAAATCGGCCATAGACCGCCCTCGCCCGCGCATTGTCTTGCGCCGAGATCCCGCAGATTTCGCTTCATCCCTGCGACCAGCACACAGCCGCCGCGCGGGATCGACGAACGGATGGGGCGCAGCCCAGTCGGCCAACTGCCGAGGCAGCGGCACAACGATAGCCACTCCGCTCAAAGTGTGACCGCCAAGCCCTTCGTCGGCACGAGCACCCGCGTCGGGTGGTCATCCAGGGCCGCCGTAAAGGCGGTCGCATCCTGGTCGAGCATGGCAAACGTGCCGTAGTGACAGGGGATCACGGTCTCGAAGGCAAAGTAGCGCCGCACTGCCAGCGCGGCCGTATCGCCGCCCATCGTGAACCGGTCGCCAATTGGCACCAGCCCGATCTGCGGGGCATAGAGCTCGTTGATCAGCGCCATATCGCCGAAGATCGCCGTGTCGCCCATGTGGTAGACGGTCTTCTCGCCCGGAGCCCGCACGATGATCCCGTTTGGCTGGCCCAAAGGCACGGCGACGCCCGCCTCCCCCATCCCGGCCGAATGGTCGGCCCGCACCAGTGTCACCTTGAAGCCGCCGGCGTCGATGGTGCCGCCGGTGTTCATCGGGTCGAATCGCTCGAGGCCCTGCGAGGCCAGCCACATGCACAGGTCATAGTTGGTCACCACCGTGGCGCCGGTGCGCTTGGCGATGGCCAGCGTGTCACCGACATGATCGCCATGGCCATGCGTGACGAGCACATGAGTGGCCCCGGCCGAGGCCGCCTCCGGATCACCGGCAAAGGCGGGATTGCCCGTGAAGAAGGGATCGATCAGCACGACCGAGCTGGCGAATTCCAGCCGGAAGGCTGAGTGGCCGAACCAGGTGATCTGCATGGGAGGCCTCCATCCATCGACGACCAGCGGCGGCCGCCTCGGCAAACGATAGAGCCGGTCCATTGGGAGGGAAAGCCTCGTCCAACGACCCGCTTCCGCGACAGGACGCGCGGCCTGTCCGAACCTGAGCACCCTGCAGCAGGCAGCGCGGCGCCTTTCGGCCTGAAGAGCTGTCTGATTGTGATCGCCCTGGCGGTCGTCCTCATCTACATGACATCAGCGCCGTTCGGCTGAGACGCGGGACGCGACCGCCCGCCAACCGTCCGGTCCCATTATGAGCCCTGATTCCGACCTGATCCGTCTGCTCGATCTGCCGCGCGGCGCACGCCTGCTGGGTCTGGACCTGGGGACGAAAACCATCGGCTTGGCCCTATCGGACGTGGAGCGGCGCATCGCCACGCCACTGGAGACGATCAGGCGGACCAAATTCAAGGCTGACGCAAACGCCCTGGTGGCTATCGCGACACGCCAGGGAGCCGCCGTGCTCGTACTCGGACTGCCGCTCAACATGGACGGCAGCGAAGGCCCACGCGTACAGAGCACGCGGGCCTTCGCCCGGAACCTGGCAGTGCTGACGCCACTGCCGATGCTGTGGTGGGACGAGCGCCTGTCGACGGCGGCCGTCACTCGGACATTGCTGGACGCCGATGCGTCGCGGGCCCGCCGCGACGCGCTGGTCGACGAGATGGCGGCCGCCTACATCCTGCAGGGGCTGCTTGACCGGCTGGCCACACTGGCCCGCGAGCGCCGGATTGCCGGAGGGGAAGACGACTAGCGATTGTTGTCGCGCGTCTGTTCCATGCGCAGGCGCTGCCAGTCGCGGCGCGAGACATGCGGCGCGCCGTGCCAGCCGCCCGGGCGGCCGTAGACCGGACGCGGACCATGGCCGTAGCCGTAGCCATAGCCGTAGGCTGGCGCGGGACGGTGGATCGGGCGGTAGCCATAGGGGTTGACCGGCGCAGCATAGGCCGGCGCCCCATAGACCGGGCCGGTCACCAGCGGCTCGTCATCCTGGAAGGCGTCGTCAGCGTAGGTGTCGGGCTGAGCATAGGACTGCGGGACGCTGCCATAGCCCGGCTCGACATAGCCCCTGTCGAAGCGGCGGCTGTTCTGGGCGGCGATCGCGGCCCCGATCCCGAGTGCGGCGATCCCCGCAATGGCGGCGACCGCGGCAGCGTTGCGCCGGCCTCCGGCGGCAGCAGGACTGGCTTGCGCCGCGAACAGGCTGGCCACAATGGCTGCGGCCAGAATGGTGGCGGGGCGGCTCATGCGGATGGCGGACGGCATTGGTCTCTCCCTGGCAGGCAACAGGTCCTGCAACGCCAACGAGATTGCGCCGGTCCGGCTGAACCCGTCCTGAATGCACGGTGGCGCATTTGCGGCAGGGCGGTGGCAGGGCGTCACAATCCGCGATTGCCCACCCTGTGCAGCCTGTGCTTGATGCCGCGTCGATCCTCGGTGCCCCATGTCAGCCGTCGCCGCCAGCCTCGTGCCCATCTTTCTGCTGATCGTCACCGGCTGGGCCACGCGGGTGACACGGACCATCGACGAGGCCTCTTGGGCAGGATTCGAAAAGGTGACCTATCTGGTCCTCTTTCCGGCCCTTGTCGCCGAGACGTTGGCGCGGGCCGATCTCGCCTCAGTGCCCATTCTCCCCGTCGCGGCAAGCCTCGTCGGCGGAATTATGGCAGTGGTCGGCCTGCTGTTGGCCCTGCGCCCCTGGCTAGAGCGGCGATTTGCGATCGACGGACCTGCCTTCACCTCGGTGCTGCAGGGCTCAAGCCGCTGGAACACCTTCGTGGCCCTCGCGCTGGCCGCGGGGCTCTATGGGCGCGAGGGCACGACTTTGTGCGCCGTCGCCATCGCGACGATGATCCCCCTGCTCAATATCATCGCGGTGACGGCGCTGTCGCGCTTTGCCACGCCCAGGCCCCTCTCGCGCCGGCAGCTGGTGTGGGCGATCATCACCAACCCGTTCATCTGGTCGTCGGCACTTGGCATCACCCTCAACCTTGCCGCACCGCCCATCCCGGCCGTGGTTTGGAGCTGGGCGGAGATCCTCGGGCGCGCAGCGCTGGCGGCCGGGCTGCTGGTGGTCGGCTCCGGTCTCGACCTGTCCCGCCTTCGCAATCCCGGCGCCGCGCTGGCGCTGGCAACGGTGCTGAAGCTTGCAGTGCTGCCCGTCATCGCTGCCCTGCTCGCGCGGCTCTTCGGTGTCAGCGGAACCGGGCTCGCGATAACGGTCCTGTGCACGGCCGTGCCCACCGCCAGCGGCTCCTATGTGCTGGCCCGGCAGATGGGGGGCGATGCCCCGCTGATGGCCGAGATCCTGACAGTCCAGACTTTGCTGGCCATGCTGACCTTACCGTTGGCAATTCATCTCTTAGTTTAGCGCGTATTGATCATAATTAAATTTATGTATTGATCTTTGACGCGTCATTTTTACACAACAAATAGATCGTTCATATCTATACAAACTGCGTGGACCGAACCACTGTGTCGACGTGCCCCCGGCCCACAGTTTGATTTTGAGCTGCCGTCCGCTTGGTCGCGCAAAGGAGCCGCCAATGCCATCCCGATCCAGCACTCGGTTCGCATTGACCGATCCACCACACCCGGCCTGCCCGCCCGCCCAGTCGCCGCAGGAGGTGGCACGGTACATTGGCCAGCTCGCCGCCGAGATGGCCGCCATGGCGCGCGGAGCCAGGCTGGATCTCTTGGCCTATCTTCTTGAAATGGCGCGCGTCGAGGCCAGCAGCGGTTCAGCACCAACTGGTCGCGTCTAGCGGGATCGACCGCGCGCGGCCACAACCGTGTCGTTGGAATGGCGCTCCACCATCCCGATCATCTCGAGCTCGGCCAGAACACCTCGGACCAACGGCACGTCGAGGCCACTGGCCCGCACCAGCAGGTCAATCGCGACGGGCGTTGCACCGAGCAGCGCGACGATCCGGTCCGCCGGCGAATCGTCGGGACTGTTCGGGGCCGGCGCCGCGGTGTCAGGCTCGGCAAGCGGGGTTGTGCCGGCTCCAAACAGGTCCAGCTCGTCCCAGAATGGCGCCTCGGGAGGCGCCGCCGTTTCGCGCATGTCGCCCTCGACCCGTCGTCCTCCGGCCAGGGGCAGCAGTGCCGCGACCACGTCAGCCGCATCGGTTGTCAGCGTGGCGCCCTCGCGGATGAGGTCATTGGGACCTTCGGCCCGTGGGTCCAGCGGCGAGCCGGGAATCGCGAAGACCTCGCGCCCCTGCTCCAGCGCAAACCGCGCCGTGATCAGCGAGCCGGAGCGGCGCGCCGCCTCGACGACCACCACACCGAGGGATAGGCCGCTGACGAGCCTGTTGCGGCGGGGAAAATCTCGCCCGCGCGGCTCCCAGCCGAGCGGCATCTCCGATACGACCGCGCCAATCTCGAGGATGGCCTCCACCAGACGGTCATGCTCTGATGGGTAGATCCGGTCCTGCCCCCCGGCCAGCACCGCCACGGTTCCGGTAGACAGGCTCGCATGATGCGCAGCCGCATCGATCCCGCGGGCAAGGCCAGAGACCACGCAGAACCCGGCCTTGCCCAGGCCTCGCGCCAGCCGCTGCGCCATCGCGATCCCGCCTGCCGACGCATTGCGGGAGCCGACGATCGCAGCCGCGGGGGTCAGCAACACCTCGCCCTGGCCCCTCACTCCCAGTAGCGGCGGTGGAGCATCAATAGCCTGCAGCGCAACGGGATAGTCCGGCTCGCCGAGTGCGACGAGCCGAACGCCGAGCCTTTCGCAGCCCTCGAGTTCCCGCAGCGCGTCATCCCGCGGACAGATCCGGATCGTCCGACCACCCTTGGCGCGTGCAAGCCCCGGTAATCCTTCAAGGGCCGCAGCGGCGCCGCCAAAATGGTTCAGTGCCGACCGGAACGTCCGCGGGCCAACACCTTCGGACCGGATAAGCCGAAGCCAGGCCAGGCGCTGGGCATCGTCGAGACGCCTTCCTCCACCACCGCCCGACCCCTCGCCGCTCATCCCTTCGCCCCGATCCGTCCCTCGGTGCCGGTACGCAGCCGGGCGATGTTCTCGCGGTGCTTCCACCACAAGACGACCGTCAGTCCGGCGAAAACGGCCGCAGCAACGGGCAAACCGAGAAAAATGAGAACGAGCGGGGTGGCGGCGGTCGCCACCAGGGCGGACGCCGACGAGTAGCGGGTCGCGAAAGCACACCCGAGCCAAATCGCCGCGAACGCGATGGCCGCCGGCCATGCCACGCCGGCGAGCGTCCCCAGATAGGTCGCCACGCCCTTGCCGCCGCGAAACCCCAGCCAGACCGGCGCGACATGGCCCGCAAAGGCCCCTATGGCGGCAGCCAGCGCCGCCGGCGCACCGAATGAACCAGCAACCAGGACGGCGACCGTGCCCTTTAGGGCATCACCCAGCAACGTGGCAGCCGCCAGCCCCTTGCGGCCAGTGCGCAGGACGTTCGTCGCGCCGATATTGCCGGATCCGATGGTCCGCAGGTCCTGCGTCCCGGCCAGGCGGGTTAGAATAAGGCCGAACGGGATCGATCCGAGCAAGTAGCCGAAGGCGGCAGCGGCAATCAGGGTCAGGACCATCAGCGGCACTCGTGCGGGCAACGTTTCGACAGCCACAGTGGTGCCCCCGTGGCCCGCCCGTCAATTGCGCCCGGAAAGCGAAAACGCAGCCGTCTACACGCGGGACACGAGCCAATCAGACGGCTCATGAAATCTTCAGGCCCGCGGCCCTATGAAAGACGAGTGCTGCTTCCGGCACCGTGTGGACTTCGCGTCGCTATGGCCCGGCTCGCCAATATCCAGATTTTGCGAGCCTGTGCGGCCCTGATGGTGCTCGTGTCGCACCTGGGCACGGAGTTTGCCGACATCGCCGCACGGCGCGGTCTGGACATCAGCTTCAATCCGACGCCCTGGACGAGTGGCGTCGACCTGTTCTTCGTCGTCAGCGGCTTCATCATGGTGGTGACAGCCGGCAACAGCTTCGGCACGCCCGGCGCAACCGGCCGCTTCCTCGCCCGGCGCGTCGCACGCGTCGTGCCGCTGTACTGGCTGCTCACCACAGCCGTCCTTGCCGGCGGCGTCCTGGTACCCAGCCTGCTGAACGTGCCGGTGGTTGATGCCTGGCATATTGCCGGCTCCTACCTGTTCTGGCCGGTGGCGCGCGCCACCGGGGAGATCCGTCCGGTTCTGGCGCTCGGCTGGACGCTGAACTTCGAAATGCTGTTCTACCTGCTGTTCGGTCTGGCGCTTGCGCTGCCGCGGCGGTGGGGTCTGGCGGCCCTTGCCGCGGGACTGCTCGGCCTCGTCGCGCTCGGCCAGCTGACACAGCTTCCCGGCGTCGCTCTGCCGTTCTGGGCCTCGCCGGTGCTGCTGGAGTTCCTCGCCGGCATGGTCGTCGGCCTGCTCTATCGCCCGGCCCTGCGGCTTGGCGCCTGGCCCGCCACGCTGACGATCGGCTTCGGCCTGGCTGCCCTCCTGGCGAGCGGCAGCGCGGCAGACCACCGCGACCAGATCGCGACGATCCTGGCCCTGCTGGTTCCGGCTACCGTCATCGTCGCCTCTGCCGCCATGGCCCCCGACATGGCCCGGGGCCTGGCCGGCCGCGCCATGATGGCGGTCGGTGATGCCTCCTACAGCCTCTACCTCGTCCACCCCTTCGCGATCAGGCCGCTGCACGCGGCCTGGAATGCGGCCGAGCTGCCACTCTGGCTGTTTCCTCCGGCCGCGATCGCGCTGTCGATCGGCGTGGCACTGGCGCTCTTCCACGCCTTCGAGCGGCCCTCGAACAGATGGCTCTCGGCGCGCCTGTCCGGAGCGCCGGCAGAACGGCCCACAGGCCTTCAGTCCGCCGCGTAGACCACCCGGCCATCGACAACGGTGAGGTGCACCCGCCCCTGAAGGCGCGCGCCATCGAATGGCGTGTTCTTGCACCGCGAGTGCAGCGTCGCGGGATCCAGCACGAAGGGCTCGTCGGGATCGAACAGGATGAGATCGGCCGGGGCCCCACGCGTCAACCGTCCCTGCGGCAGGCCGAGGATCTCGGCCGGCCGGGTCGACAGTGCCCGCAGCAGCATCGGCAGGCCGATCTCGCCGCCATGCACCAGCCGCAGGCCGGCGGCCAGCATGGTCTCGAGCCCGATGGCGCCGTCAGCGCACTCGGCGAACGGAAGCCGCTTGGTCTCCACGTCCTGCGGATTGTGGTCCGACACGACCACGTCGACGAGCCCTTCGGCCAGCGCCTCCACCATGGAGATGCGGTCGTCCTCGTGCCGCAGCGGCGGCGACAGCTTCAGGAAGGTGCGGTAGGGGCCGATATCATTCTCGTTCAGCGTCAGCGCGTTGATCGACACCCCGCAGGTGACAGGCAGGCCCTCGGCCTTCGCTCTGGCGATCACCGCCAGCGAATCCGCACACGAGATCATCGCCGCGTGGTAGCGCGCGCCGGTCAGCCGCACGAGCCGCATGTCGCGCTCGAGCATGATGGTCTCGGCCTCGCGCGGGATCCCAGGCAGGCCGAGCCGGCCGGCCAGTTCACCCTCGTTCATCACCCCGTCGCCGACCAGATGGGGGTCCTCGCAGTGGTGGACGATGAGCGCGCCGCGGTCGCGCGCATAGGTCAGGGCACGGCGCATGACCTGAGCATTGGTCACGGCCCGGGCACCATCCGTCAGAAACACCGCGCCTGCGTCCGTCAGAAGGCCGATCTCGGCCATCTCGCGGCCCTGCAGTCCCTTGGTCAGGGCCGCAGCAGGCAGAATGCGGACAATGGCGGTGTCGCGCGCCCGCCGGACCACGAAATCGACCACCGCAGGATCGTCGATCGGCGGGTTCGTGTCGGGCATGCACACGACGGTCGTCACGCCGCCGGCCGCGGCCGCGCGACTGGCTGTCGCCAAAGTCTCGCGATGCTCTGCACCGGGCTCGCCGACAAAGGCGCGCATGTCGATCAGGCCCGGCGCAAGCACCCGGCCGCGCGCCTCGATCACCCTCGCGCCATCCGGTCGCACGCCCTGGGCCCCTGCCCCGACCGCGCGGATGATCCCGTCGATGACCACCAGATCGCCGACTTCCTCGCGTCCGGATGCTGGATCGACGAGTTGCGCACCCGTGATCACCAGTGGAGGGCGGAGCTGTGCGGTGTCAGCCATTGGGGAGCTGTCCTGCGAGGGCCTCGAGCACCGCCATGCGGACGGCAACGCCCATCTCGACCTGCTCCCGGATCAGCGACTGCGCCCCATCGGCGATGTCGGAAGCGATCTCGACGCCCCGGTTCATCGGCCCCGGGTGCATCACCAGGGCGTCCGGCCGCGCATAAGCCAGCTTTTCGGCATCGAGGCCGAAATAGCGGAAATACTCCTTCACGGATGGAACGAAGGAGCCGTTCATGCGCTCGCGCTGCAGCCGCAGCATCATGACGATGTCGGCGCCGGCGAGGCCGCGGCGCATGTCGGTGTGAACGGCGACGCCCATCCGCTCGATGCCCGGCGGCATCAGCGTCGAGGGTCCGACGACGCGGACCTCGGCGCCCAAGGCATTCAGCAGGATGATGTTTGAGCGGGCCACCCGCGAATGGAGGATATCGCCACAGATCGCCACGACCAGCCCGTGGATCCGGCCGCGGTTGCGGCGGATCGTCAGCGCATCGAGCAGCGCCTGGGTGGGGTGCTCGTGCGCGCCGTCGCCGGCATTGACCACCGCACAGTCGACCTTGCGAGCCAGGAGATGGACCGCGCCGGCGGCGTGGTGGCGCACGATGATGATGTCTGGCCGCATCGCATTGAGCGTTATGGCCGTGTCGATGAGGGTCTCACCCTTTTTGACCGACGAGGCGGCCACAGCCATGTTCATGACGTCCGCGCCGAGGCGCTTTCCCGCCAGCTCGAACGAGGCCTGCGTGCGGGTCGAGGCCTCGAAGAACAGGTTGATCTGGGTGCGGCCCCGAAGTGTGGCCTTCTTCTTCTCCACCTGCCGCGACACGTCCACAGCGGCATCGGCCAGGTCAAGCAGCGCAATGATGTCGTGCGGCGATAGGCCCTCGATGCCCAGAAGGTGCCGGTGCGGGAAAACGGGCCGGTGTGCGCGCGGGTCCATGTGAAATCAGGCCTATAGGCGCGAATCCTAAGCCCGGCAAGGCGCCACGGCGTCTTCCGCCTGGCCATCCACCGGCTTTGCACGTACGGTCCTCGCGATCGATGCCCAGAGCATGCCTCCGCGCTGCCATTTGACAGCGCGGCTCGCCTCCACCACTTTCACGCCCGTCAGGGGCGGCATTCCCTTTTTGTCTTTGCGAGCGGTCGCGGCATGCCCTGTGCATGGTCCGCGCCGAGGGTGTTTGAGATGAAAGTCGTCGTCGTCGAGTCTCCGGCCAAGGCCAAGACGATCGTCAAGTATCTGGGCCCGGGCTACGAGGTGCTGGCTTCCTTCGGCCACATCCGCGACCTGCCGGCGAAGGACGGTTCAGTGGAACCGGACCAGGATTTCGCCATGCTGTGGGAGGTCGACGCCAA
The DNA here is from genome assembly GCA_040380755.1 of Methylobacteriaceae bacterium. Taxonomy (GTDB): domain Bacteria; phylum Pseudomonadota; class Alphaproteobacteria; order Rhizobiales; family Beijerinckiaceae; genus Alsobacter. The sequence goes on from JBEIIL010000033.1 coordinate 26,660, forward strand.
GGCCTCCAAGCGCGTCTCCGACATCGCCAGCGCCGTGAAGGGCTCGGACGGGCTCATCCTCGCCACCGACCCCGACCGTGAGGGCGAGGCCATCTCCTGGCACATCGTCGAGGCCCTGAAGGCCCGCAGGGTACTGAAAGACGTGCCGATCGAGCGCGTCACCTTCAACGCCATCACCAAGGACGCCGTGCGCGAGGCGATGGCCCATCCGCGCGAGATCGACCAGGCGCTGGTCGACGCCTATCTGGCCCGCCGGGCACTGGATTATCTGGTTGGGTTCCGGCTCTCGCCGGTGCTGTGGCGCAAGCTGCCCGGCGCCCGCTCGGCCGGCCGCGTGCAGTCCGTGGCGCTGCGCCTCGTCTGCGACCGCGAGCGCGAGATCGAGATCTTTGTCGCCCGCGAATACTGGTCGCTGGTCGCCACGCTCGCGACGCCGGCCGGGGCGATGTTCGACGCCAGGTTGACCGGCGCGGACGGTCGCAAGATCGCGCGGCTGGACATCGGAACGGCGCAGGAAGCCGAGGCCTTCCGCCGCGATCTCGAGGCCGCCCGGTTCACCGTCACCAGCGTCGAGGCCAAGCCGGCCCGGCGTAACCCCTCCCCGCCCTTCACCACCTCGACGCTGCAGCAAGAGGCCAGCCGCAAGCTCGGCATGGCGCCTGCCCGCACCATGCAGGTGGCCCAGCGCCTCTATGAGGGCATCGACACCGGCGGCGAGACGGTCGGCCTGATCACCTATATGCGGACAGACGGCGTCGACATGGCCCCCGAGGCGATAACTGCCGCCCGGCGCGTCATCGCCGCAGAGTATGGTGAAGCCTACGTACCATCCTCGCCACGGAAGTACGTGACCAAGCAGAAGAACGCCCAGGAGGCGCATGAGGCGATCCGCCCGACCGACATGAGCCGCCTGCCCGCCCAGGTCGCCCGCCATCTCGAGCCCGAGCAGGCCCGGCTCTACGAGCTGATCTGGATCCGGACCGTGGCGAGCCAGATGGAGTCGGCCGAACTCGAGCGCACCACCGTCGACATCGCTGCCCTGCCGTCCACGGGCGCGACGCTTGGCACCTATGGGCGGATCGAGCTGCGCGCCACCGGCCAGGTGGTGAAGTTCGACGGCTTCCTGAAGCTCTATCAGGAGGGCAAGGACGAGGACGGGGACGATGACGAGTCCCGGCGGCTGCCGAAGATGGCGGCGGGAGATCCGCTCAAGAAGGACAAGATCGCCGCCACCCAGCATTTCACCGAGCCGCCGCCGCGCTATTCCGAGGCTTCGCTTGTCAAGCGCATGGAGGAGCTCGGGATCGGCCGGCCGTCGACCTACGCCTCCACCCTCGCCGTCCTGAAGGACCGCGAATATGTCCGCGTCGACAAGAAGCGTCTGCATGCCGAGGACAAGGGCATGCTGGTGACGGCCTTTCTGGAAAGCTTCTTCACCCGCTATGTCGAATACGACTTCACCGCGGGCCTCGAGGAGGATCTCGATCGCGTTTCGAACCACGAGGTCGACTGGAAGGAGATCCTGCGTCGCTTCTGGCAGGATTTCTCGACTGCGCTGGACGGCACCAAGGACCTGCGCGTCGGCCAGGTGCTCGATTCACTGAATGGGATTCTCGGACCCCACATCTTCCCGCAGCGTGCCGATGGCACCGACCCGCGCGGCTGCCCATCCTGCAAGGCCGGAACGCTGTCCCTGCGACTGGGCAAGTTCGGGGCCTTCGTGGGGTGCTCGAACTATCCGGAGTGCAAGTACACGCGCCAGTTGTCCGCCGGCGGCAGCGACGGCGAGGCCGCCCCTGTCGACGGTGTACGCACACTCGGCAAGGACCCCGCGACCGCCCTGGACGTGACCGCCCGCGACGGGCGGTTCGGTCCCTATGTCCAGCTGGGAGAGGGCGAGAAGCCCAAGCGCCAGACCCTGCCGAAAGGACTCAGCCTATCAGAGGTCGACCTCGATACGGCGCTGCTGTTGCTATCGCTGCCGCGCGAGGTGGCGCGCCATCCGGAATCGGGCGAGCCGGTGCTTGCCGGAATCGGCCGCTACGGGCCCTATGTCCAGCATGGCAAGACCTACGCGAACATCGGACGCGAGGACGACGTGCTGACCATCGGCGGCAACCGCGCGATCGATCTGATTATTGCCAAGGAGACGGGCGCAGGGCGCTTTGGCCGCGCCCCGGCCGAGCCCGCCCGGTCACTCGGCGACCACCCCCAAGGCGGTCCGGTGACCGTGCATGCCGGACGCTATGGCCCCTATGTCAAGCATGGCGCCGTCAACGCGACCTTGCCCAAGAGCACGACGGCCGAAACGGTTACGTTGGCGCAGGCGCTGGAGCTGATCCGTGCCCGGGCCGAGGCCATGCCGGCGAAGGGGCGCAAGGCAGCAGGCGGAAAGTCTGCGGGCGGGAAGGTAGCCGCCGGAAAGCCCTCGGCCAGCAAGGCCGTTGCCACCAAGGCTGTCGGCAGTAAGGCGGGCGCCAAACCCAAGACAGCGGCGAAAGCAAAGGCCGGCACCGCCGCGAAGGGCAAGACGGCCGTCACGTCGAAGGCGGCAAAACCCGGCAAGGCAGCCTCGGGCTGAGCGGCCTTGCGTCGCGCGCCGGGCCGGCGCTGCTGCAGGATCGTGTCCAGCCCCCCATATCGAGCGGATGAGAGTGCAGGACCCGATCGTGGCAAAGGACCCGGAGGCGATGCAGGGCGGCGACAGGCTGCCCGACCGCGAGGCCCTGCTGGCCTTCATCCGCAGTGAGAGCGGCAAGGTCGGCAAGCGAGAGATCGCCCGTGCTTTCAACATCAAGGGCGACGCCCGTATTGCCCTGAAGCGACTGCTGAAGGACCTGGAGAGCGAAGGCGTCGTCGACCGCCGTGGCAAGCGGATCAGCCGTCCCGGTCGCCTGCCGCCGGTGGTTCTGGCCGACATCACCGCCCGCGATCGCGACGGCGACCTGGTTGCCGTCCCTGTGGAGTGGGACGAGGGCGAGTTCGGGCCCCCGCCGCGGATTGCCGTGCACCTGCCACGCCGTCCCAAGCCAGGCCTCAGGCCGCCAGGGTTGGGCGACAGGGTCCTGCTGCGGGTCGAGGAGGTTCCCGGCGACGGCCACACCCCCTATGCGGGGAGGGTCGTGAAGGTTCTCGACAAGGCCCGCACCCAGGTCGTCGGCGTCTATCGCGCCCTGCCGGGCGGCGGTGGCAGCATCGTGCCGGTCGACAAGAAGGCCCAAGGCCGCGAGATCCCGGTTCCCCCCGGCGAGGACGCCGGTGCGGCCGATGGCGACCTTGTGGCCGTGACACTGACCAAGCAGGGACGGCTGGGCGTGACGGTGGCGCGGGTCCGCGAGCGGCTGGGCTCGGTGAAGAGCGAGAAGGCCATCAGCCTCGTGGCGATCCACACCCACGGCATCCCGCACGTTTTCTCGTCAGCCGCCATGGCCGAGGCCGAGGCGGCAAGGCCTGCGACAATGGCGGGGCGCGAGGACTGGCGGGACCTGCCGCTGCTGACCATCGATCCCGGCGACGCCAAGGACCACGACGACGCGGTCCACGCCGTACCGGACGACGATCCGCGCAACCCCGGTGGCTTTATCGTCACTGTGGCCATTGCCGACGTGGCCGCCTATGTGCGGCCCGGCTCGGCGCTCGACCGCGAGGCGCTGGAGCGCGGCAACTCGGTGTATTTTCCCGATCGCGTCGTGCCGATGCTGCCTGAGCGGATCTCCAACGACCTCTGCTCCCTGCGCCCAGACGAGGACCGCCCTGCCCTCGCGGTCCGCATGGTGCTGTCCGCCGACGGCCGCAAGCTCCGTCACCGCTTCCACCGCATCATGATGCGCTCCTGCGCCAAGCTCGCCTACCAGCAGGCGCAGGCGGCAATCGACGGCCACGGCGATGACGCGGCAGCCGAACTGCTCGACACCGTGCTGCGTCCGCTTTGGGCTGCGTTCGTATGTGCCAGGCGCGCCCGGGACGAACGCGAACCGCTCGAGCTCGACCTGCCTGAGCGCAAGATCATGCTCAAGCGCGATGGCACCGTCGACACGGTGGTGGTTCCCGTGCGGCTCGATGCTCACCGGCTGATCGAGGAGTTCATGATCCTCGCCAATGTGGCGGCGGCAGAGACGCTGGAGGACCGGCGCACGCCGCTGCTCTATCGCGCCCATGACGAGCCGTCGGTCGAAAAGCTGCGCGGGCTGGGTGAAGTGCTGGCTTCGATCGGCATCAAATTGACCGCCCAGGGCGCATTGAGGCCGGCTTTCTTCAACCGGATCCTGAAGCGCGTCGAGGGCTCCGAACACGCCCCGCTGATCAACGAGGTCGTGCTCCGGACGCAGGCGCAGGCCGAGTATGCCCATGAGAATTACGGCCATTTCGGCCTGAACCTTCGGCGCTATGCGCATTTCACCTCGCCGATCCGCCGCTATGCAGACCTGATCGTCCACCGTGCCCTGATCCGCGCGCTCGACATGGGCCGTGACGGGCTGCCCGACGCCACCATCCCGGACCTGCCGGAAATCGCCGCCAAGATCTCGGCCGCAGAGCGTCGGGCCATGGCGGCCGAGCGCGAGACCGTCGACCGCCTCATCGCCCACCATCTCGTCGACCAGATCGGCACCATTTTCAGCGGCCGCATCGGTGGCGTCACCCGGTCGGGCCTGTTCGTGAGGCTCGCCGACACCGGGGCCGACGGCTTTGTGCCGGCCGCCACCCTTGGTGCGGACTATTTTCGGTATGATGAGGCGTTGCATGCGCTCGTCGGCGACCGGACAGGCGAAACCCATCGGCTGGGCGATGTCGTCGAAGTCCGGCTTGTCGAGGCAGCGCCGCTGGCCGGCGCGCTCCGCTTCGAGTTGATCAGCGAGGGTCGGCGCGGTCCGGCCCGGCCCGGCAAGGTCCGCCGGCCCGGCGCCGAGGATGCGCGCCGGGCCAAGCGCGGCGCCAAGACGGCAGCCACGAGGAGACGCCTGTGACCGACGAGGACACAACCCGCCACCCCTTCGCCGCCATCCGCCGCGGCATGATGGGTCGCTGCCCGCACTGCGGGCAAGGCCATCTGTTCGGGCGCTTTCTCAAGGTCGCCGACCATTGCGAGGCCTGCGGCACGGAATTCCATCACCACCGAGCCGATGACCTGCCCGCCTATGCGGTGATGTTCATTGTCGGCCACATCGTTGTCGGTGCCCTGCTGTCGGTCGAATCCAACACCGAATGGCCGATCTGGGTGCATGCCGTGCTGTGGCCTGCCGTGACGGTGGCGCTGAGCCTGCTGTTGATCCAACCTATCAAGGGCGCGATCGTCGGCCTGCAGTGGGCGCTGCGGATGCATGGCTTCAGCCGCCAGCCTGACGGCGATGAGGCACCTGCCCTGCGGCCCCACGGTGAAACGCCCCGATGACAATCCTGACCGACCGGATGACCAATGCTGAGCGTGAGCGACTATGGCCCACTGTGCGGCCCCGTGATGCCGCCACGCTGATCCTGCTGGACGGCGACCAGACGTCACCCAAGGTGCTGATGGGCCGGCGGCACAGCGGTCACCGGTTCATGCCGGGAAAATTCGTCTTCCCGGGCGGTCGCATCGAGGTTGGCGACCGTTCGATGATGGCGGCGGGGACGCTCGACAGTGCGGTGGAGCGCCGTCTGCTGGCGCGCGTCCAGCGCCCTAGCCTTCAGCGAGCGCGGGCGCTTGCCATGGCGGCGATCCGGGAGACGTTCGAGGAGACCGGCATCCTGCTGGGCACCGGGGAACACGGAGTTCCAGAGGATGCCCCAGACGGCGTGTGGCGCGACTTCGCCGGACACGGCATCTTTCCGGTGCTGGAGAACCTGCACTTCATCGCCCGCGCCATCACGCCGCCAAAGCGGCCCAAGCGGTTCGACACCCGCTTCTTTGCAGTCGACGCAACCGGAATCGGCAAGCGTGTGGACGGGATGGTGGGGCCCGATTCGGAATTGGTCGAGGTGGTCTGGGTCGACCTTGACGAGGCGATGAACCTCGACCTGCCGACGATCACGGGCGTGATCCTGGACGAATTGCGCGCACGGATCGCGGCTGGAATGGGCCAGCATCTGCCCGTTCCCTTCTATTACGAGCGCCGCGGGCGGTTTGTCCGCGAGGAACTCTGATCCGGCATCACGGCCTCCAGGCGCATCGCGTCGTGCCTTGACTTTCCGGGCGCGATGGCTAGTTTGCGCGCGATCCGGCCGGTCCCCAGACCGGCCATCTTTTGTTTTGTCTTCTGTTGCGGCCGCCCCGGGTGGCTGATGTGAAGGAACACCGCCATGGCGAAGGCCACGACCATCAAGATCAAGCTCGTGTCGACCGCCGACACCGGGTTCTTCTACGTCACCAAGAAAAATTCGCGCACGATGACCGACAAGCTGTCCAAGAAGAAGTACGATCCCGTCGCAAAGAAGCACGTCGACTTCAAGGAAGCCAAGATCAAGTGATCTTCGGCGCTCGCGTCGCTGCTGCAAGGCCGCCTTCGGGCGGCCTTTTTGCTGGCGCTCGCCGGCTCTGCGTGCTGCTGGCTGCAGCCATGTGCACGACTTTCTGGATCGGCTGTGCCAGCGGACAGGAGCCGCCGCGGCGCGCGCCGCCGCCAGGC
>JBEIIL010000034.1:0-32777 GCA_040380755.1 Methylobacteriaceae bacterium
ACGAGGCCTATTACGGCGAGGCCGAGACCACCGTCAGCGGCGATGGCGTCCGCCGGGGGCCGACCGGCACGCCTGTCGACTGGGTGGAAGAGGAGAGCTATTTCTTCCGCCTGTCGGCCTATCAGGACCGGCTGCTGGCGCTGTACGAAAGCCAGCCGGACTTCATCCGGCCGGAGGAGCGGCGCAACGAGATCCTGAGCTTCGTCAAGGCGGGCCTGCGCGACCTGTCGGTCAGCCGCACCACCTTCGACTGGGGCATTCCGGTGCCGGGCAACCCCAAGCACGTGATGTATGTGTGGGTCGACGCCCTGACCAACTATGTGACCGCCACCGGCTATCCCGACCCGACGGCCGAGCGCGCGCGGTTCTGGCCGGCGGATGTCCACATCATCGGCAAGGATATCGTTCGCTTCCACACCGTGTACTGGCCGGCCTTCCTGATGTCGGTGGACTGGCCGCTGCCGCGCGGCGTGTTTGGCCACGGCTTCCTGTTCAACCGCGGCGAGAAGATGTCGAAGTCGGTCGGCAACGTGATCGACCCGTTCACGCTGGCCGGCCACTACGGCACCGACCAGCTGCGCTATTTCTTCCTGCGCGAGGTGCCGTTCGGTCAGGACGGCAATTATTCCCATGAGGCGATCGTCGCGCGGATCAATGCCGACCTTGCCAACGATCTCGGCAATCTGGCGCAGCGCTCGCTGTCGATGGTGGCGAAGAACCTCGCCGGTGTGGTGCCGGCGCCCGGCCCGCTGACCGAGGCCGATGCGGCGCTGCTCAACGCTGCCCGTGCCTTGCCCGGTAAGGCCCGCGCTGCGATGGCCGATCTGGCCTTGCACACGATGCTGGCCGAGATCTGGCGGGTGGTGGCGGATGCCAACCGCTACTTTGCCAGCGAGGAGCCGTGGGTGACGCGCAAGTCGGATCCGGTGCGCTTCGGGACGGTGCTTTGGGTAACGGCAGAGACGTTGCGGGCCGTCGCCATCCTGGCCCAGCCGGTCATCCCCAAGGCGGCGGCGGCCTTGCTCGATCTGTTGGCGGTCCCGGCCGACCAGCGCCAGCTTGCGCATGTCGACCCGGCCTTTGCCATGGCGGCCGGCACCGTCCTGCCGCCGCCGGCGCCGATCTTCCCGCGCTATGTCGAGGCCGACGACGCGGCCGAACCGGCCTGACGGAAGCACGGCGATGCTCGTCGACAGCCACTGCCATCTCGATTTTCCGGACTTTGCGCCCGAGCTCGACGCGATCGTGGCACGGGCCCGGGCGGCCGGAATCGGCACGATGCTGACGATCTCGACCCATGTGCGGCGGTTCGAGCGCTACGCGGCCATTGCGTCGGCGTATCCGGACGTGTGGTGCTCGGTCGGCACCCATCCGCACCATGCGGCCGAGGAGCCGGACGTGACCGTCGCCGAGCTGGTGGCGCTCGCCGCGCATCCGCGCTGCGTGGCGATCGGCGAGGCGGGGCTGGACTATCACTACGGGCGCTCGCCGCCGGACGTTTCCGCAGCCGTGTTCCGCACGCATATCGCGGCGGCGCGGCAGACCGGCCTGCCGCTGGTGATCCACGCGCGTGATGCCGACGCCGACATGGCGGCGATCCTCGCCGACGAAATGGGGAAGGGCGGCTTTAGGGCCGTCCTGCACTGCTTCTCGTCCGGCGCCGGGTTGGCCGCTGCCGGGCTGGAGCTGGGGCTCTTCGTTTCGTTTTCCGGCATTCTGACGTTTCGCCGGTCGGACGATCTGCGCGCCATCGCGGCGACGGTGCCGCTGGACCGTCTGCTCATCGAGACTGACGCGCCCTACCTCGCGCCGCAGGCGTGGCGCGGCAAGCGCAACGAGCCCGCCTATGTGGCAGCGACATGCGCCACGCTGGCCGAGGTCCATGGCATCAGTGCGGAGGCCATGGCGGCGCACACGACGCGGAATTTTTTCCGGTTGTTTTCGAAGGCCGAGGCACCGGCCGGGGCTGTCGCGGCATGAGCCTGGCCATCACGATCCTGGGTTGCGGCTCCTCGGGCGGCGTTCCCCGGGTGGCGTCCGGCTGGGGCGCGTGTGATCCGGCGGAGCCGCGCAACCGACGGCGACGCTGCGCCATCCTGGTCGAGCAATCCGGCCCGGACGGCAGCACGCGGGTGCTGGTCGATACGGGTCCGGACGTGCGCGAACAGCTGATCGACGCACAGGTGCGCCACCTCGATGCCGTGCTGTACAGCCACGCCCATGCCGACCATATCCATGGCATCGATGATCTGCGGCCGCGGGTGATCGCCATGCGGCGGGTCATGCCGGTCTATCTGGACCAGCCGACATCCGATCTCGTCACCGACCGGTTTTCGTACTGCTTCGTGGCGCCGCCCGACAGCGAGTATCCGCCGATCGTGCGCGAACACCGGATGGCCAGCGATAGCGCTGTCCGGATCGAGGGTGCCGGCGGGACGCTGACGGCGATGCCGTTCCGCCTCGAGCATGGCAGCAACATGGATGCGCTCGGGTTCCGGTTCGGCGCCATCGCGTATACGCCGGATGTCAGCGCCATCCCGGATGCAGCGCTGCCGCATCTGCGCGACCTCGACGTGTGGATCATCGACGCGCTGCGCCGCACGCCGCACCCGACGCATTTCTCGCTGTCGGATGCGCTGGGCTGGATCGAGCGGATGAAGCCGCGCCATGCGGTGCTGACCAACCTGCACACGGACCTCGACTACGCGACGCTGCTGCGCGAGCTGCCGGCCGGCGTCGAGCCGGCCTATGACGGCATGCGGATCGAGGCCTGAGGCGCGGCAGTCCATGGCGTACCGGATTGGCTATCCGTGCGGTTCCATAATATGTCTTATGCGAATCCGATATGGAGCCAACTGCCCTGTCCGGACGATCCCGGTCTGGCGCCTTGCCGATGGACAGCCGCCTAACCCTGCGGCTAAAGCTCTGCGCGCTCACCCGGTCGTCGTCCGGCTGTTCCCCCGCTGACGCCCGCGAAGATCGGATCGGTGACCATCGGCCTGGGAGACTCGTGATGGCGACGGCGACGCTGCACCCCTCAGCCCCCCAGCATTTGCCGGCTTTCGTCACGGCGCCGGGAAAGGCCGACGTCCTGTTCGTCTTCACCAGCGTGTTGCTCTTGGGGATCGTGCTGTTGGCCGGCAGCCTGTTCCTGCGTCGTCACATCTTATCATCCCGCGCGGGTCGGGTCGGCGGGGGCTGCAGGCGGGGTTCGGCCAGATCGAGGCTCAGGTCATGCGCGTCGGCATGGCGGCCGAGGTGGTGTGCATTTCCAAGCCGCTGACTGTCATTTCCATGGCGGGGACCGGCGTGCAGGACTTCATCGCCGCCGGCCAGTTCCGCGGCGGCGAGCAGCTTGTGGACGCCCGGCAGGTCCGCCAGGCCGGGACGATCCTGGTCATCCTGGAGCCGCTCTATACCGGTGGCATCGCGGATGTGACGCCGGGCAGCACCTGCATCGCCAACACCTACAGCAGCAACCACGAGCGGCTGAAATCGAAGGATCTCGGCACGGCGACCTGGGTCTAGCTGCACGTAGTCGACACGGTGGCCATCGTCCACGCCATGCTGCTGCGCATCCAGGCGCTGCTGATGCCGGTCAGGATCCTGGTGTTGTCCGGACACTGAGCCGGGTGGCTCTGCGCCCGGCTCCGGTCCTGCGATCGTGCAGGATGGCCGGAGTCGTTGCCACGAAGCCCATTTCCGTGCACGACGCCGATCTGTCTGCATGCCGGGCTGGCGCGGCGACAACCGCCCTCGCCTGTCGGGCGTCCCGCTATTTCACGATGGCGATGTTGGAGCCGGCGTTGCCATAGGTGCTCGCGGCGATTTCGGGCGGCGCTGGCGGCGCGCCTGGCGCGTTGTAGTTGGAATTTAGCGTCAGCGCGGCACTGCCGCCCACCGAGATGGTGCCGGCGACAATGGCCGTCCACGGCGACTGGTCGGCGATCGGCTTCGACGGGATGAAATTGATCTTGTCCTTCGGGACATAGATGGCCCCGGTCATCTTGCGCACATTGGAGGATGAGATCTGCCAGACATTGCCGTTATTGTTGAAGGAATTTCGATTATACCAGACCAGCATGCCCGCCATAATACCGGTTTTTGGCGCGCTGAGGTTGACTGTCGCCTCATTCTTGATGCGCAAGCCGGAATTCGAGCCATTATTGGGGGCGTCTGGACCATAGAAGTAGAACCCAACGCCGTCGCCCGTCACCGTGGCCTCGTTCTGGATCGTCATCGCGCCCAGCACCGTGTAGGTTCCTTCGCCGAATGTCACCTTGGCGTCGTCTGAGATCGTCAGGCCACGCCGAAACACATAGGTTCCTGGATTAAATTTGACAATCGAAGTATTGGCAATCGTCACGGCTTCATGAAAATAGTAAGTTCCGCTCAGGAACGTGACATTGGCAGTACTCACAATCGAGACCGCGCCGCAGTACTTGCCCGCAGATGGCGATTCGGTCCCGGTGATGGTCATGGCCGCCTTGCCGATACACTTGCTTGGCAAGCTGGGGGGCGCCGGCTGCACCTTGGCGCCGAGCGGATCGTCGATCACCGGCGCATTGGTGATCGCCGGCGGCGTGCTCTGGGCGCCGCCGGCGCCGCCGGCCGAGAACACTCGGGCTGCAGTCAGTTTCGCCTTGCCGTTGGTGTTGACGAAGATACTGTTGGTATGGGTCGAATTGGAGAAGACGCTGCAGCCATTGGCCTGGACGACACCGCTGTCCTTGATTTCCAGGTTCTTGTTGTTGTTGCCGCCGGTGAGCGCGACGATGCAGATCTTGGTGGTGCCGCCGACGGCGCGGGCCGAGGACGTGACGCTCGCCCTGTCAAACGGAATGCCAAGGAGCTTGCCCGACACGGTCGGCACGATCTGCGTGGCGGTGACCCTGAGCGTAGTGGTGCCCGTATCGTAGGCGGCGGTAACAGTCAGGGTGCCGGTGTCGACTCCTGGCTGCGCCTGCATCATCTGCGTGGCGGACGCATCCAGCTGGGCCTGGCTCAGGGTCATCAGCCGGGATTCCTTCAGGACCGCTACGGCGGCAGCGTCCGCGGCCTGTTGCAGCCGGCCGTGTGAGCGGCTCCAGATCGTGTAGTCCACGGAGGCGAGGCTCGTGGCGCAGGCAAGCGGCAAAACCAACGCCGCGATCACGGCGATCCCCCCGGACGTGTCCTTTCTGAACCGCGTGAACAGCCTTTGGCTGCGTTCCATAGCAATGATCCTGATTGCCTTACAACCGTTTTGCGCCTCAATTTGCGAATAAACCGTTGACTGAATGATTGAAACCTCGGCATTCCGTTGCATTTGAAATTCAATTATGGGCTTCGGGGACTTAATGACGGGCGGGTGGCAGCCGCAGACTTGGTCCGCGACCTGTTGGCAGGGCCAGATCGTCCGAGTTCCGACACACGGAATCAGACAGTGTGGGAGCACAGTGCTTCGCGTCTCGCATGTTTGACCCGACGCTTCAGGCCGAGGAGCCACCCATGATCCGCAGCGTCCACCTGCCCGACGGGACCGCCGTGCCGGCGCTCGGCCAGGGGACGTGGAAGATGGGCGAGCGGGCGGAGAAGCGCCGCAACGAGATCGCGTCGCTGCAGCTCGGGGTCGAACTGGGCATGACCGTCATCGACACCGCCGAGATGTATGGCGAGGGGCGCACCGAGAGCCTCGTCGGCGAGGCGCTGCGCGGGCTGCGCAACGAGGTGTTCCTCGTCTCGAAGATCTATCCCCACAATGCGGCGGGCCCTGCCCTTGCGGCGGCCTGCGAGGCCAGCCTGCGGCGGCTCGGCACCGACCGGATCGACCTCTATCTGCTGCACTGGATGGGCAGCCATCCGCTGGAGGACACGATCGCCGGGTTCGAATTGCTGCAGAAGGCCGGCAAGATCCGCTGCTGGGGCGTGAGCAATCTCGATACGGCCGACATGCAGGCGCTTGTCACGCGGGCTGGCGGCGAGGCCTGCGCGACCGACCAGGTGCTGTACAACCTCGTCCGCCGTGGCCCTGAGTTCGACCTGCTGCCCTGGCTCAACGGGCGCGCCATGCCGGCGATGGCCTACAGCCCGATCGAGCAGGGCGGGCTGCCACGCTCGGAGCCGCTGGCGGCCGTCGCCAAGCGTCACGGGGCGACGCCGACCCAGATTGCGCTGGCTTTTGTGCTGCGCCTGCCCGGCGTGATCGCGATCCCCAAGGCCGGCAACCCCGCCCATGTCCGCGAGAACCGGCAGGCCGCCGACATCACCCTCGACGACGAGGACCTGGCGATCCTCGACGCCGCCTTCCCGCCACCGCGGCGCAAGCGGCCGCTGGCGATGATCTGAGCCCTTTTCCGACGGTGCGGAGGCGCCGTGCCCGCAGGCGCCCCGCTTTTTGGCCCGCTATACCCGCTTGAACCCCGGCGTCGAGAGGCTGGCCGCGCTTGGTCTGGCAGTCAGCGCGTGGCAGGCGTGTCGCGGTCCCATCCGTCTGGTAGGTAGGGGCCGGTCCACACACGGGTGTCCCTTTGGCCGATTCCCCTGCCCCTTCCTCTGCCCCGCCGCGCCCGTCGCGGGCTATCGACGACCTGGTCGCCATCATGGCGGTGCTGCGCACGCCCGGCAGCGGCTGCCCGTGGGATCTGGAGCAGGATTTCGCCTCCATCGCCCCCTACACGGTGGAGGAGGCCTATGAGGTGGCCGACGCCATCGCGCGCGGCGACCTGGACGATCTGCGCGACGAGCTCGGCGATCTGCTGCTGCAGGTGGTGTTCCATGCCCGCATGGCGCAGGAGCAGGGAGCGTTCGATTTCGGCGGCGTCGTCGAGGCGATCACCGCCAAGCTGATCCGCCGCCACCCGCATGTGTTCGGCACCGCCCGAGACCTGTCGCCGGCAGCCGTCAAGGCGCTGTGGGGCGAGATCAAGGCCGCGGAGAAGGCCGAGCGCCGTGCCCGGCGCGTGGCAGCGGGATTGGCGCCCGAGCCCCCGGCCGGCGTGCTGTCGGGCGTGCCGGAGGGCATGCCCGCCCTCACCCGTGCGGTGAAGCTGCAGGCCAAGGCCTCGGCGGTCGGCTTCGACTGGAACGACCCGCGGGCGGTGATCGCCAAGATGCGCGAGGAGCTCGCCGAAATCGAAGCTGCGCTCGACGCCGGCGACGCCGAGGGCGTTCGTGAGGAGGTGGGCGACACGTTGTTCGTGGTCGCCAACCTGGCCCGGCACCTCGCTGTCGATCCCGAGGCGGCGCTGGTCGGCACCAACCACAAATTCGTGACGCGCTTCGCCCATATCGAGGCCCGGCTGGCCGCCGAGGGCCGCAGCCCGGCGCAGGCCTCGCTCGACGAGATGGAGGCGCTGTGGCAGGAGGCCAAGCGCCTCGGGCCGGGCAAATCCGCCGGCTAGAACAGAATCCGACCTGACTGCATCAGGTCGCCCGCGCTAGCTCATTGTTTTAGCATCACCTTTGTCCGCCAACCGGCGCCCACTTGGCGGTACGATGTTCTAGCGGGTGCGCCGCGCGCCGGGGAAGCGGCGCACGAGCCGGGGCTCCTTCTCGGGGGCGACGCGGGCCGCGACCAGGATGTGGCCGTCCTCGTCCATGCGCCGGTCGAGCACCTCGGCCTCCTCGTAGAGCCAGTTCAGCCCGGCGCCATCGGCAGCGTCGAGCTCGACATGGTAGACGGGTCGCTCGCGGGCGAGCCGACCCTCGACGGCGGCGCGCAGCCGGTCGACCCCCTCCCCGGTCAGGGCCGAAACCAGCACCGGACGCGCTTCCGCCGGCCGGTGGGCAGCGACGCCGAGCAGCCGCGTCTGCTCGTCTTCGGGCAAGAGGTCGGACTTGTTCCAGACCTCGATGATGCGGCCATGGTCCTCGGGATCGACCCCGAGGTCACGCAGGATCGCCACCACATCGGCCGACTGGGCGTCGGTGTCGCCATGCGAGACGTCGCGGATATGCAGGATCACATCGGCGGCGATGACGTCCTCCAGCGTGGCGCGGAAGGCGGCGACCAGCATCGTGGGCAGGTCGGAGATGAAACCGACGGTGTCGGACAGGATCACCGGGGCGCCATGCGGCAGCTTCACCACCCGTGCGGTCGGGTCGAGCGTGGCAAACAGCATATCCTCGGCGAGAACTTCGTCATGCGTCAGCCGGTTGAACAGCGTCGACTTGCCGGCATTCGTGTAGCCGACCAGGGCGACGACCGGATAGGGCACCTTTCGGCGGCTCTCACGGTGCAGGGAGCGGGTGCGCTTGACACTGTCGAGCTCGCGCTCGATGCGAACCATGCGTTCGAGGATGACGCGGCGGTCGGCCTCGATCTGGGTCTCGCCGGGGCCGCCGAGGAAGCCGAAGCCGCCCCGCTGGCGTTCCAAGTGAGTCCAGGAGCGGACCAGCCGGCTCTTCTGATACGCCAGATGGGCGAGCTCGACCTGAAGCGCACCCTCGCGTGTCCGGGCCCGGCGGCCGAAGATCTCCAGGATCAGCCCCGTGCGGTCGATGACCTTGGCGCCGAACGCCTTTTCAAGGTTGCGCTGCTGCACAGGCGTCAGCGCGCAGTCCATCATCACGAGGTCGATCTCGTCGGCGGTGACCATGCCGGCCAGCTCCTCGACCTTGCCCTTGCCCAGATAGGTGGCCGGGCGCGGTGCCGCGAGCGTCACCAGCAGCGCCTGGACGACCTCGAGGTCGATGGCCGCAGCCAGCCCCACGGCCTCGTCGAGGCGGGCCTGCGGAATGCGCAGATTGTCGTGCCCCTCGCCTGTTGCCAGGGCGCGGGCTGTCTGCCGGGCGGTTGGATAGGGGCCAACCACGAGCGTCCGCGTGCCGGACGCGATGACCTTTTCGTGCTCGACGGGACCGGGCGTCAGGCGGTCGCGGGACCCGGGCTGTGGCTGCAAATCAATCCTTCGCGGCGATGCCGCCGTCTTCGTTGGGCTCGAACAGCGAGACGGGCTGTCCGGGCATGATGGTGGAGATCGCGTGCTTGTAGACCAGCTGGCTGTGCCCGTCGCGCCGCAGCAACACGCAAAAGTTGTCGAACCACGTGACAACGCCCTGGAGCTTCACTCCGTTCACAAGAAAGATGGTGAGAGGGACCTTGTTCTTCCTGACGTGGTTGAGAAACGTATCCTGGAGGTTCTGAGTTCGCTCTGCCGCCATTGTGTTGCCCCGTCCTTTGTGATCGGGCCGCTCTCCGGCGCCACCGACCTGGCCGTTGTTTCTTGGTTGACCGTTCAACCGCACGGGCCAGCCGCAAGCCCGGCCCGAACGCAGCGTAGACCATGTTGTCGTTGCACGGAAATAGTCCGCCAGTGCGCCTGGTTCACCCCCTGCTTGCAAAGGTGCACGGATCAGCCACGTCTTGCACGTGCGGTCGCTCTCGCACCGAACGACGGAGCGACGTTTCGACGCACGCTAAGCGTCAGGCGACCGGAGCGGAATGCTCCGTCACATCGTGCAGGCCGGCGCGCAGCGCCAGCGCGACGGGGCCGGGTATGCCGTCTGACACCGGCTTGCCGTCGATCCGTACCACCGGGGTAACGAGGCTGGTGGCGGAGCTGATGAAGGCCTCGACGGCCTGCATGGCCTCCGCCACCGTGAAGGCACGCTCCTCCAGCGTGAGATTGCGGCGGGCCAGCAGGTCCTTGACGGCCTCGCGCGTCACGCCCTTGAGGATGCCGTTGTCGGCCTGGCGGGTGATGATGCGGCCATCATGGGTGACGATCCAGGCATTGGTCGAGCCACCCTCGGTGACGTAGCCGGCGGCATCGACGAACCAGGCTTCGCGGGCGCCGGCCTCGCGCGCCTGTTGCTTGGCAAGAACGTTGGGCAGCAGGCCGACGGTCTTGATGTCGGGGCGGCCCCAGCGGTTCTCCGGCACGGTGATGACGCCGACGCCGGCCTGCGCCATGCGTTCCAAGGCGGCAAAGTCCATCGACTTGGCTGTTACCACCAAAGCCGGGGGCGTCTTCGGATCGGGGAACGGATGGTCCCGCCGCGCGACGCCACGGGTCACTTGCAGGTAGACGAGACCGTCGCGAACCCGGTTGCGGGCCACTGTCTCGCGCATGATCACGCCCAGAGCAGCACGGCCGACCGGCGCGGGGATGCGCAGTTCCCGCAGCGAGCGATCGAGCCGGTCGAGATGGCGGGTCTCGTCGATCAGCCGGCCGCCCAACACCTCGCAGACTTCGTAGACGCCGTCGGCGAACTGGTAGCCGCGGTCCTCGATATGGACCGTCGCGGCCCGGTGCGGCAGGTAGCGGCCGTTGACATAGGCGATGCGGCTCATGGGGCTCCCCGGGGCGGCCGTCGGCGTGCAGGCTCGCGGGACTCAGGCAGCCTGTCTTGCCCAGTGATACCGGCTGGCGCGCCGCCTCGCCAGTGCGGCTCGCGACAATGCCATGACGCGGCGGTGAGCTCTCCCCGCTCCGACGCTCCGGTACCGCGGATCGTGCGGTTTGCTGCGTCTGGCAGCATGCCACCGATCCGGTTCTCAGCCGATGCCGAGCGACTTCAGCTTGCGGTGAAGCGCCGAGCGCTCCATGCCGATGAACTCGGCGGTGCGCGAGATGTTGCCGCCGAAGCGGTTGATCTGCGCCACGAGATACTCCCGCTCGAAGATCTCCCGCGCCTCGCGCAGCGCCATCGACAGCAGCTTTTCGCCGCCGGCGCCATTTGGGGTGGAGGGCACCAGCGAGCCCACTTCGGAGGGCAGCAGCGCGGCGGTGATCTCGGAGGCCGGATCGCCTTCGGCGAGGATCAGCAGGCGCTCGATGTTATTGCGCAGCTGGCGGATGTTTCCAGGCCAGTCGTGGCTCTGCAGCACGGCCATCGCGTCCTCGGCGAGCGGACGCTTCGGCAGGCCGGTGGAGGCCGAGATCTGGTCCATGAAATGGGTGATCAGCTCGGGAATGTCCTCGCGCCGCTCGGCGAGGCTCGGTACGCGGATCGGCACCACGCTGAGGCGATGCAGCAGGTCCTCGCGGAACCGGCCGGCGGCAATCTCGGCGCCAAGGTCGCGGGCCGTGGACGACACGACCCGGACATCGACGTGCACCCGCATGGTGCCGCCGACGCGCTGGAAATTCTGGTCGACAAGCACGCGCAGGATCTTGCCCTGCGTCTCGCGCGGCATGTCGGCGACCTCGTCGAGATAGAGCGTGCCGCCATGCGCCTCCTCCAGCGCGCCGACCTTGCGGCCACGGTTGTCGGCGCCCTCGACGCCGAACAGCTCGCTCTCCATGGTGTCGGGCGTGATGGTGGCGGCATTGATGGCGACGAAGGGCCCGCCGGAGCGGGCCGACAGGCCGTGGATGGTGCGGGCCACCAGCTCCTTGCCGGCGCCCGGCGCGCCCGAGATCATGATCCGCGCATTGGTGGAAGCGACGCGCTCGAGGGTCTGGCGCAGCTGGTTGACGGTCTGCGACGAGCCGACGATGCGGCTGGCCTGCTGCGCCTTGACACGCAGCTCCTTGACCTCACGCTTCAGGCGCGAGGCCTCGAGCGCGCGCTCGGCGACCAGCACCAGGCGGTCGGCCTTGAACGGCTTCTCGATGAAGTCATAGGCGCCGCGCTTGATTGCCGAGACGGCGGTCTCGACATTGCCGTGGCCCGAGATCATCACCACCGGCAGGTCCGGGTGCTGCTGCTTGACCAGGTCGAGGATCTGAAGCCCGTCGAGCCGGCTGCCCTGGATCCAGATGTCGAGGAAGACCAGCTGCGGCCGGCGCGATTCGATCGCCGCCAGCGCTTCGTCTGAGTTTGCCGCGGTGCGGCAGCGGTGGCCCTCGTCGTCGAGGATGCCTGCGACGAGATCGCGGATATCGGCCTCGTCGTCGACGATCAGGATGTCGGCACTCATGCGCCTTGGCCCTTGCTCGGGGTGGAATGAGGCCGGTTGGCCGTGGTGCTCGTCATGCTGTGTTCCCTGCCGCGCGCCGCTCGCGGGGCTCCGGCTCGTCGGCCCCCTGCCCGGCCGGCAGGCCGGCGACAGGGAACCAGAGTTTGACCATGGCGCCCGGTGCACCATCGGGCCGATCGAGCAGCTCGATGCCGCCGCCGTGCTCTTCCATGATCTTGCCGACGATGGCGAGACCCAGTCCGGTGCCGCCCTCGCGGGTGGTCATGTAGGGCTCGAGCAGCCGCGCCCGGTTCTCGCGTGGCCAACCCTTGCCATTGTCGGCGATCGTCACGGTGGCAATGCCGGCGGTCTCCGACACCGTCACGTCGATGCGCGGCGGCGGGCGGTCGACAGGCGGCAGGCCGTCGGCCTGCGCCTCAGGCGGCAGGCCGGCGATCGCCTCGGTGGCGTTCTTGACGATGTTGGTCACCGCCTGGGACACGAGGCGACGGTCGAAGCGCGCCTTCAGCCCGCCGTCCGGCGTCGTCTCCTCGAAGGTGATGTCCGGGCTGCCGACGCGCATCAGGAACAGCACCTGGCGAACGACCTCGGCCAGGTCCTCGGTCTGCGGCCGTGGCTTTGGCATGCGGGCGAAGGAGGAGAACTCGTCGACCATGCGCTTGATGTCGTCGACCTGGCGCACGATCGTGTCGGTGCACTGGTCGAAGACCTCACGGTCGGTGGTGATGACCTTTCCGTACTTGCGGCGGATGCGCTCAGCGGAGAGCTGGATCGGCGTCAGCGGGTTCTTGATCTCGTGGGCGATGCGGCGGGCCACGTCGGCCCAGGCCGCGGTGCGCTGCGCCGAGACGAGATCGGTGATGTCGTCGAGGGTGACGATGGTGCCCTTCTCCTCCTCGGCCGCCTGCTCGCTGGTGATCCGCACCGTCAGCGTGCGCTCCTGGCCGCCGCGCGTGACGGTGACATGGCCCTGGACAGGACGGATCCGTTCACCGGTTGCCTCGGCGACCATCGGTGCAAGCTCGGGCAGAACCTCCTCGATCGGCCGGCCGAGCCAGCGATCGCGCGAGCCTTGCAGCAGCCGCTCTGCCGACGGGTTGACGACAGTGATGCGGCCGCGCGCATCAAGGCTGATGACGCCGGCGGAGACGCCCGACAGCACCGCCTCGGTAAACCGGCGCCGGCGATCGATCAGGTCGCGCGCCTGGGTCAGCCGGTCGTGCTGCAGGCGCAGCTCGGACGTCATCTTGTTGAAGGTCTCTGCCAGGTGGCCAAGGTCGCCCTCGGATTTACGCGCTGGAACCTGGACGTAAAAATTCCCGGATGCGACCTGGTCAGTGGCGTGGATCATCCGCCGGATCGGTGCGACGAAGCGGTTGGCGAAGGCAAGACCCAGCCAGACCGCAGACAACAGCAGGATCAGCGAGATCAGCAGATACATGCTGGCGAATGCGACCTGGATGTCGATTTTGCGCTGCGACAGGGCCTCGTAATAGGCGGCAGCCTGTTCGGCCTGCTGGGGGAACTCCAGCGCCTTCGGGTCGACGGCACGGGCGACGAACAGATAGGCATCGTCGAAGCCCTGTACCTTGAGAACCGCGCGGAAGATGTTGCCGCTGGCGGGGATCAGGCACCAGGCTTCGCCGTCATTGGCCGCCACCATGTCGTCGCGGCTGGGCAGCGGCAGTCCGTCGATCGGCTTGGCCTCGACACGCTCGACGACCGTCAGGTCGGCTTTGAGCAGCATCGCGACTGGAAAGCCGAGGAATACGGCGCGCGAGCGCATGAAGTCGCGGAAGAACTCGCGGTTCTGCTCGATCGTGCCACGGGCGCGGCCAAGATCGGCCGCCATCAGGTTCACCTCGCGGCCGATGGTGCGGCACTGCAGTTCGCGATAGGCGTTGGCAACGTCGACCGATGTCGCCAGCAGGGTGCGAATGTAGCGGCTGAACTGGAGGTCGAGCCCCCGCTCCAGCGTGATCCAGCCGACCACCGCAACCAGGATCGCCGGTGCGGCGGCCACCAGGGCGAACAGGCTGACGATGCGGGCATGCAGGCCCGAGGCGGCGAGGCCGGCCCGGCGGGCGCGCAACAGCCGGATGGTCTCGCGCGCCACGAAGCCGAGCAGCGCGACGATGAGCACCGCGTTCACCAGGAACAGGCGCAGCACCACCGTATGGGTGGGTGGCACCGGGACCATGCCGGCCAGCACCAGGAACGTGGCGAGCGCCGACATCAGTGCCAGCACGACGATGATCGTGCCGACAATCCCGGTCCAGCGCGATCCCTCGCGCTGGCCCTGGGCGCCGAGTTCGGCGCGTTCTGTGACGGTGGTGGACCCGGACATCGGCGGCGGTCGTTCCTCGCGAGACGGGACGCAATTCCTAGTGACTATGATGCAGTGGCGCAACAGTGTTGCGCGATGAAGACAAAATCAGGGCGGATCGGCAGTGCGCGGAGGGCGGGACACGGCTTATGGCCGGTGTCGCGACAAAGCTGAGTGCCGGCGACGATGCCGGGGTCCGGGTCTGTCCGGTGTGCTGCTCAGCGGCTGGTGCGAATAACCTGGATGTCGAGGTCGCGGATCTTCTTGCGCAGGGTGTTGCGGTTCAGCCCGAGCAGTTCGGCGGCCTTGATCTGGTTGCCGCGGGTGGCTGCGAGAGCGGCGCCGATCAAGGGTTCCTCGACGTCGCGCAGGATGCGGTGATAGAGGCCAGGCGGCGGCAGGTCGCCCTTGAACTGGCCGAAGTAGCGCGTCAGGTGACGCTCCACCGAGCCGCTGAGCGTCTCGGCCTCCGACGCAGACTCGCTGCGGCCGCTGCTGCCACCGGCGAGTGAGGGCTCAGCCAGCTCGGCCTCGATCAGGGCCTCGCCGATGGTCTCCTGGGGGTACAGCGCGGCGAGCCGTCGCACCAGGTTTTCGAGCTCACGGACATTGCCGGGCCAGCGGTAGCGGCGCATGCGCTCGAGTGCGGCGGCATCGAGCTGCTTGCGGGGAAGACCCTCCCTCTCCACGAGCGTGAAGAAATGGCGCGCCAGGTCACCGATGTCCTCGAGGCGCTCGCGCAGCGGCGGCAGGCGCAGCGGGACGACATTGAGGCGGAAGAACAGGTCCTCGCGGAACAGACCCTGCTGGATCGAGATCCGCAGATCCTTGTTGGTCGCGGCGACGATGCGGACATTGGTCTTGATGGCCGTGCGACCGCCGACAGTGGTGTACTCGCCCTGCTGCAGCACACGCAGCAGCCGCGTCTGGGCCTCCATCGGCATGTCGCCGATCTCGTCGAGGAACAGCGTCCCGCCCTCGGCCTGCTCGAAGCGACCGGAGGCCCGCTGCAGGGCGCCGGTGAAGGCGCCCTTCTCGTGGCCAAACAGCTCGCTTTCGATCAGGTCGCGCGGGATCGCCGCCATGTTGACGGCGACGAAGGGGCCGCGTCGACGCTTGCCGTAATCATGCAGTGCGCGCGCAACGAGTTCCTTGCCGGTGCCCGACTCGCCGGTGATCATCACGGTCAGGTCGGTCTGCATCAGCCGGGCGAGCGCCCGGTAGATCTCCTGCATGGCGGGCGAGCGGCCGATCAACGGAATTTCGTCAGGCTGCTCGGTGGGTATGGTCGCCACCGCCTTGGGACGCGACAGGGCGCGCGCCACGATGGAGATCAGCTCCTTCAGGTCGAACGGCTTGGGGAGATACTCGTAGGCGCCACGTTCCGACGCCTTGATGGCGGTCATGAACGTGTTCTGCGCGCTCATCACGATGATCGGCAGGTTCGGTCGCAATTTCTTGATTCGGGGCAGGATGTCGAAGGCGTTCTCGTCGGGCATCACCACGTCGGTAACAACCAGGTCGCCCTCCCCGGCCGCAACCCAGCGCCACAAGGCGGCCGCGGTGCCGGTGGAGCGAACTTCGTAGCCGGCGCGGGCGAGAGCCTGGTTCAGAACGGTCCTGATCGCGGCGTCGTCATCGGCTACGAGAATGGTGCCACTCGGCATCGATCACCTTTCAACTTCCTGCAGCGCGGCCGTCGCGGGCCACGTGCATCGGCATCAGCACGCGGAACGTCGTGCGGCGTGGAAGAGACTCGAATTCCACGACCCCGCCGTGATCGCCGACGATCTTGGCGACCAGTGCAAGACCGAGGCCACTCCCCGACTGTTTCGTGGTCACGAACGGGTCGAACAGGTGCCGAATGATGTCATGCGGCACGCCCGGACCATTGTCCCGGACGCAGATTTCGAGGGGCAGGCTCACCCTCTGCCGTGTGCCGGGCACGCTGATGCGGACGCCGGGACGGAAGGCGGTCGTGAACTCGATCTCGCCGTCGAGTGCGTCCTGA
Source organism: Methylobacteriaceae bacterium (assembly GCA_040380755.1). GTDB lineage: Bacteria > Pseudomonadota > Alphaproteobacteria > Rhizobiales > Beijerinckiaceae > Alsobacter. The sequence goes on from JBEIIL010000034.1 coordinate 16,186, forward strand.
CCGATCGCCTCGGCAGCGTTCTTGACGAGGTTCAGGAAGACCTGGATGAGCTGGTCGCGGTTCCCGAGCACGGGGGGCAGTGAGGGATCGTAGGTTTCGACGAAGCGGATGTGCCGACCCACCCCGGTTGCGGCCAGGCGCTTCACATGCTCGATCACGCCATGGATGTTGACCGGATCGCGCTCGACCGGCCGGCCATCGGCGAAGTCCTCGAAGCGGTCGACCAGCTTCACGATCCGGTCGGTCTCGTCACAGATCAGACGGGTCAGGACCCTGTCGGCATCGCTGACGGCGGGTTCCAGAAGCTGGGCGGCGCCGCGAATTCCCGACAACGGATTCTTGATCTCGTGCGCCAGCATAGACCCGAGGGCACCAACGGACCTGGCGGCGCCGCGATGGGTCAGTTGTCTGTCTATTTTTTCAGCAATTGTACGTTCTTGCAGCATAAGGACGATGTGAGGGTCCGAATCTCCGGCCGGCGCCACGAACACGTCGACGACGCGCTCGCTGCCGATGCGCGGCGTGCCGATGTCGACACGGTACTCGTTCATGCTGCCGCCACGGCGGCGGGCCTCTTCGACCAGCGACAGGACCGGCGAGCCGAAAGGCAGCAGATCGGCCAGCTTGTTGCGGCGCAACGACGAGCGGCTCATCTCGAAGAACGTCTCGGCGGCCGCATTGGCATCGACAAGGCGGTTGCTGCCGTCAATCACCAGAAGCGGCAGCGGCAGGACGTTGAGGATGGCCTCGCTACGCCCGGACGGGACGCCGGCAAGAGCGTTGCGGGGGGGGACGTCGAGAGTCATGCGGCCTCATCCACGGTGTCGCGGCCAAACAGCGCCGACAGGGCGCGGCGGACGGCGGCGGGGTCGTCTGATGTGACGAGAGCGGACCGCAGTGATGCAGGCAGCGGGCCGGTCTCGGATTGAAGGTGATCTGCCGCTGCGGCCAGATGCTTGCGGGCATGGCGGACACCGATGCGGTTGCCATACGAGGACAAGAGGTCGTCGTAGTGCTCCAACACTGCGGCTAGACGGGCGGCGCGTGATGGTGGCGGGACTGGACGACCGGCCTCCAGACCACGCGCGAGGGTACCGGGCAGCCAGGGGCGGCCAAGCGCAGCGCGGCCGACCATGATGGCGGCGGCGCCCGACGCGTCCAGCATGGCCCGGGCATCGTCCAGCGTTTCGCAATCGCCATTGGCCACCACCGGGATTGTCACGGCGTCGACCACGTCCCGGATCGCCGCCCAGTCGGCGCGACCCTTGTAGAACTGGCAGCGGGTGCGACCGTGCACGGTGACGAGCCGAACGCCTGCGGCCTCGGCCCGGCGGGCGAGTTCGGGCGCATTGCGGCTGGCATCATCCCAGCCGAGCCGCATCTTCAGCGTGACCGGAACCCTGACGGCGGCGACGGTGGCGGCGATCAGCGTCATGGCATGGTCGAGGTCACGCATCAGCGCCGAGCCGGCATAGCCGCCGGTCACCCGCTTGGCCGGGCAGCCCATATTGATGTCGATCAGCGCGGCCCCGGATCCCTCGGCAAGGCGGGCCGCCTCGCCCATCCAGCCCGGCTCGCAGCCTGCGAGCTGGACGGCGTGCACCGCAATGCCGGCCCCTTCAGCCCGCAGGACGGCTTCGGCCGCACCGCGCACAAACTGGTCGGATGCGACCATCTCGGAGACGGCCAGCGACGCGCCATGGCGCAGTGCCACGCGGCGGAATCCCGCATCGGTGATCCCCGACATCGGCGCCAGAACGACCCGCCCCTCGAGGGTGACCGGACCGATCCGTAACGCAGGCCTGGCCGGCTGCACCATAAATAAGCAACTCCACAGATTGCCTGCATTCTAGCCGTTTTTTGCATTGCAACAAGTCAAGGATTCTCGTGAGGCGATCCGCCGCACCGGTTTGACGCCAGCCGCGAAACACGCGACAGGAAAGGGCCATGATCCCCTCTCCACCCGTTGCAGCCCTGATCGTCGCCGCTGGCAGCGGCAGCCGTGCGGGCCTGTCCACGCCTAAACAATATGCACGGCTCGAAGGCTCCAGCGTGCTGGCCCGCAGCATCGGGGCGCTCGCAGCGGGTGGCGCCATCGGGACGATCCTCTGCGTCATCAGGCCTGACGACGCGGATGCATATACGTCGGTCGTCGCCGAACTCGCGCCGGCTGTTCGCGCCTGCGTCGCGCCGCCGGTTCATGGCGGGGCCACGCGCCAAGCCTCTGTCCGCGCCGGCCTCGAGGCGCTGGCCGCCGCCGCTGCGCCGCCTGCCCTGGTCCTCGTGCATGACGCTGCGCGGCCCTTCGTTTCGCCGGACCTCGTGCACGCGGCCATCGCGGCCGGCCACGCCTACGGCGCGGCGGTCCCTGGCCTGCCGGTGACCGATACGGTCAAGCAGGTGGACGACAGCGGACGGGTGGTTGCGACGCCACCACGCACCGCGCTGCGCGCCGTGCAGACGCCGCAGGCGTTCGCACTGGCACCGCTGTTGGAGGCCCACCGCGCCGCGGCTGCGGCCGGCCGCGACGACCTGACGGATGACGCCGCCGTCGTCGAATGGGCCGGGCGTGCGGTGCATGTGTTTCCCGGAGAAGCCGCCAACATGAAGCTCACCCATCCGCAAGATTTTGCCGGACGCGGCGTGCTTGTCGGGCGCACCGGCTTTGGCTTCGACGTGCACGCCTTCGGGCCGGGCGACGCGGTGATGCTGGGCGGGGTGTCGATCGCCTTCGACCGGGGGCTGGCCGGCCACTCCGACGCGGATGTCGTGCTGCATGCGCTGACCGATGCGGTGCTGGGGGCGCTGTCGGACGGCGATATCGGCGCGCATTTCCCGCCCTCGGATCCGCAATGGAAGGGTGCCTCCTCCGACCGGTTTCTGGCCTTCGCGATCGACCGGTTGCGGGCCCGCGGTGGCGTGCTCGACCATTGCGACATCACCATCGTGTGCGAAGCCCCGAAGATCGGGCCGCACCGCGACGCCATGCGGGCGCGCATTGCCGCGATCTGCGACATTCCGCCCGGCCGGGTGGCCGTGAAGGCGACGACCTCGGAGCGGTTGGGCTTCACCGGGCGCGGTGAGGGCATTGCCGCACAAGCCGTAGCCTCGGTGCGGCTGCCGGACGAGGATGGACGATGATTGACGCGGCGACGGAAGAGCGGGCGGCCGTCGTGCTCGAGCATCTGCGCCGGCGTGGCCTGATGGCGGCGACCGCCGAATCCTGCACCGGCGGCCTGGTCGCGGCGGCGTTGACGGCAGTGCCGGGCTCGTCGCACGTGGTCGATCGCGGCTTCGTCACCTATTCGAACGCGGCCAAGGTGGAGATGCTCGGCGTTGACCCGGAATTGATCGCCAGGCATGGCGCGGTCAGCGAGCCGGTGGCCCGCGCCATGGCGGAGGGCGCGGTCGCGCGCTCCGCCGCCGCCGTTGCGGTTTCGATCACCGGTGTGGCCGGTCCCGGCGGCGGCAGCGTCGCCAAGCCTGTTGGTCTGGTGCATCTTGCCGCCCACCGGCGTGGTGGCGCGACGCTGCATCTCGAGCGGCGCTACGGCGACATCGGACGCGGCGCGGTGCGGGCGGCAGCGCTGGCCGATGCACTCAACCTGCTGGAAGCCATTGCTGGCTGACTGTTGGCGGAGCTTGTCGTGTTGACAGGCTTTCCCTGTTTCCAGGACTCGCCCGTCGTTCGGCGTAGTTTATCGGTCCGCTTGACCCTCAGTGGGCGTAGCGGTCGCGCATCGCCTCGATGATGTTGGCGTAGTCGTCCGACCATGGCGTGCGGCGCATGTCCGCCACCAGATCGGTCCAGCCGAACTGCCGGGCGGCCGCCGCCGCTGCCTTGTCGCGGGTGAGGATCGCCACGGCCGCCGGCACCACAAGGCGGCTCTCATAAGCCTCTTTCGGCGCATCGGAGCGGACCAGTGCGACAAAGCCCCGGTCGGCCGCCAGCCGCGCCAACGCAGGTGCCAGATCGACGTGCCGGTTGGAGATGTGCAACGCCAGGATTCCCTGCGGTGACAGCCGCGCGGCATAGAGGCCGAGCGCCTCCCGGGTCAGCAGGTGCAGCGGAATGGCGTCGGACGAAAAGGCATCGACCAGCAACAGGTCGACCCGGTCGGCTGAATCGGCCAGCGTCAGCCGCGCGTCGCCGATCGTGACGGGCATGTCGGGGGCGCAGGCGGCGAGGAACGGGAAGCGGGTGCGGGCGATGCGCACGACTTCCGGGTCGATCTCGAACGCGTGCCAACGCTCACCGGGTGCCGCGTGGCAAGCCATGCTGCCGGCGCCGAGGCCGACCATGACTACCGAGGGGTGGGGCAGCAGCATCCGCGCCACTGCGACCGTATCGGCGATCGCTCCGCCGGCGGCGTAATAGGTCGTCGGCTCGGGGCGTCCGGTGAAGGGCGTGCCGTCGTCCATGCGGATCCGCGCGGCACCATGCACCGTCGTGCCATGGTGGAGCAGCCGGAAGCGGCCATCTGCCGTCTCCGACAGGCGGTGGACACCAAAGAAACTGCGATGGCTTTCGCCGGCCGCGGGGTTACAGAAGGCGGCAACCGGATAGGCTGCGAGAGCCAGCAGGACCAGTCGCAACGGCGACGCCCAGGACAGCATCGCGCCGGTGATCAGGACCACCATGGCGATGAGGCCGGGTGACGCCTTGGCCGGCAGCACGCCCAGGGCATTGGCGGCGCCGGCCAGCAGCAACGCCAGGGCGCAGACGCCGAAGGCTTCGAGCGCCTGCCGACGCGCGGATGCGCCATCGAGGCGCAGCAGGTCGGGACGGCACAGCAGCGCTGCCGCGAGCAGCACTGGGTATTCGAGCACCGTCGAGAAGATCTGCGGGGCCAGAAGTCCGGCAAACAGGCCACCGACGACGCCGCCGGCCGACAGGCACAGGTAGAACTCGGTGAGATGGCCGCTCGCAGGACGGCGGTCGTAAAGCACGCGGTGAACCAGCAAGGCGTTGACGAAAAACAGGCCGAGATGGACCGTCAGCCCGAAGCTCAGCGTCTGGGCCGGAAAGGCAGCCCCGGTGAGCGCAGCCCCCGTTCCCCAGGCCTGCAGCCGATCGAGCAGCGGTCCGGGGATCGGCATTACCGGCCGGAAGGCCAGCACGAAGGTCAGCAAGAACAGCGCCAGCGGCACGACCCAGAGCAGCGGCACGGCCGCGACATCCGTCGACACATGGGCGGTCACCGCGACGAGCAGTCCCGACGGGACCGCCGCCATGGCGATCCACGACAGTCGCTGTCGGGCCGTGGGCGCGGGCCCCACTGCGGTGGGTGCTGTGGTCCAAACGGTGCTGGTGCCGCGGATCGCGATCAGCGCACAGACGGCGATCAGCCCGGCCAGAAGCGCGAAGCCGGTGCCCCAGAGGCGACCCTGGGCCGCCAGGGGCAGCAGGGGCTCCACCACCAGCGGATAGGCCAGCAGCGCGACGAAGGAGCCGGCATTGGAGGCACCATAGAGAAAGTATGGATCAGCCGCCCGCTCACTGCCGGTCCGTGCGAACCACGCCTGCAGGAGCGGCCCGTTGCCGGCGAGTGCGAAGAACGGCATGCCGACGGACGCGACAAACAGGCCGACCAGCCAGGTCGCCTCGCCCTCAGCCGGTGGACGGCCCCAGCCGGGCGCGATGGCGAGCGGCAGCGTTGTGAAAGCGATGGCTGCAACCATCAGGTGAATGATCGCGGCCCGCCGCAAGCCAAGGTGGCGGACCATCAGGTGGGCGTACAGATAGCCCGCAAGCAGCAGACCCTGGAACACCACCATGGCGACCGACCACACGGCCGGCGTGCCACCCAGAACGGGCAGGACCATCTTGGTGAACATCGGCTGCACGCCAAAGAGCAGCGCGGCCGACAAAAACAGGGTTGCGGCGTAGACCGGAAGCGCGATGCGGGTGGCAACCGGTGCGAAACGGGGCTTGTCAGCGTCGAGAGCGGTCATGGCACATCGGCAAGAGGAGAGCGTATCCAAACTCCTGCCAGAAAAGGTTTAATGCGCGATTGAGTGATGCTGCACAATCACGCGCCGGTGCCGACTTCGTCGGGACGCGACAGCCCCGGCCGGCCATAGACCAGGTCGGCCCGGTGTTCGAAGGCTTCGGCAAAGCGGCGAAAGGCTTTCTCGAACATCGCTCCCATCAGAAGGCCGAGAGTGCGGCTGCGGAACTCGTAAGCGATGTAAAACTCGATGAGGCATCCCTCCGGATCGTCGCGGAACGACCAGCGGTTCTCCAGCTGCCGGAACGGACCATCGATGTACTCGACGAGGATCTTGAGACGGGCGGGATCGAGCGTCACCCGGCTGGTGAAGGTCTCGACGATCGCCTTGTAGCCGACGGTCATGTCGGCCACGAGGACCTCGGTGCCGTCCTCGGCCGGCGTGCGGCGGCGGATCACCAGCCCCTCGCACAGCGGCAGGAACTGCGGATACTGCTCGACGTCGGCGACGAGCGCGAACATGCGGTCCGGCGCGTGCCGGACCCGGCGCGTGGTGCGAAAGGCAGGCATCGCGGCTCAGCGGCTCCGGGCGAGCCGCGCCGCCTTCAGCCGGGCGAAGTCCTCGCCCGCATGGTGCGACGAGCGCGTCAGCGGCGACGCCGAGACGAGCAGGAATCCCTTGGTCATGGCGATCGTCTCGTATCCCCTGAAGGCGTCGGGGGTGACGAAGCTGACGACCGGATGGTGCTTGCGGGTGGGCTGCAGATACTGGCCGATGGTGAGGAAATCGACATCGGCGGAGCGCAGGTCGTCCATCAGCTGCAGCACCTCGTTGCGCTCCTCGCCGAGCCCGACCATGATTCCCGACTTGGTGAAGATGGTCGGATCGAGCTCCTTCACGCGCTGCAGCAGGCGGATGGAGTGGAAGTAGCGCGCACCCGGCCTCACTGTCAGATAACGCGACGGCACGGTCTCGAGATTGTGGTTGAACACGTCCGGCCGGGCGGCGACGACGATCTCGAGCGCGCCGTCCTTGCGCAGAAAGTCCGGCGTCAGCACCTCGATGGTGGTTCCGGGACTGGCCGTCCGGATCGCGGCGATCACCTGCGCGAAATGTTCGGCGCCGCCGTCGGCCAAGTCGTCACGGTCGACCGACGTGATCACCACGTGCGCCAGTCCGAGCGTCGCAACCGCTTTGCCGACGCTGCCCGGCTCAGCCGGATCAAGCGGCTGCGGCAGGCCGGTCTTGACGTTGCAAAACGCACAGGCGCGCGTGCAGGTGTCGCCCATGATCATGAAGGTGGCGTGCTTCTTCTCCCAGCACTCGCCGATATTGGGGCAGCCGGCCTCCTCGCAGACGGTGACGAGCTTGTTGTCGCGCACGATGCGCTGGGTTTCCGCCCATTGCGGCGAGCCTGGTGCCTTGACGCGGATCCAGTCCGGCTTGCGCAGCACGGGCTGGTCTGGACGGTGTGCCTTCTCGGGGTGACGCGGCGTATCGGCGCGCCTGCGCGGGTCGTTGCCGAGCGTGTCGAGAAGGGTGGCCATGCTCAAGTCCCCGGGCGCGGGCGCACGGCTGTGTCCGTCCGCACGCTGCACCTAGTCATTTCAGCCGCCCTCGGCAAGCGACCGCGCGCCGCGGCCGGTTCAGTTTTTCGTCTCGCGCACCTGGCGCCAGAGCCAGAGCACGATGACAGCGCCGATGGTGGCGGCAACCAGCATGCGGAAAAAGCCGTGCAGGGGCTCGTTGACGAACTCCGCCAGCTTGCCACCGATAAAGGCCCCGGCGATGCCGACCAGGATGTTGGTGAAGACGCCGTGGCGGGAATTGGTGATCTTCTCCGCAATCCATCCGGCCAGAAAGCCGATGACGAGCATGGAAAAGAACCCGGGCCCCGGGCCTCCGGTCGAAAATCCTTCCATGATGGCTCCGTCAGTACGCCAGCATGCGGGCGATCATCACCACGATGATGGCGCCGGCGGCCGCAGTCACCACCTGATTAACCAGGGGATTGGCGATTCCAAGGCGGATGCCGAGCCTGTCGAACACGAAGCCTCCGACAAAGGATCCAATCACGCCGATCAGGATGTTGCGGATCAGTCCGCCGCCGCCAACGATCAGGCTGGCGAGCCATCCGGCCAAGAATCCGATCGCGAGGTAGACCAGCACCGCCTTCACATCGAGCCGTCCCATGCCGCCTGCCTCCGTTGCCGTTGCAGATGCCATCATTCCAGAGCGCGGCTGCGGCGCATAGTGCGCCAGCCGGCCCTGTGCAGCCGTTTGCACCCACGACGTGTCGCGGCTATGTCGGGATCATGCTGAAGTCGGGACCGTGCGGCGAGCGCCGCGGCTATCATCACGGGGCGCTCAGGGACGCGCTGGTCGATGCGGCGCGCCAGCTTGTGGCCGACCGCGGGCCCGTGGGGTTCACCCTGGTCGACGCGGCCCGGCTCTGTGGCGTTTCTGCCGCGGCGCCCTACCGGCACTTCCGTGACCTCAATGCACTGCTCGACGAGGTCGCCCGAAGGGGTTTTGCCGCCTTTGCCGTCAGACTCGAGGCTGCCGGCGCTGCGGCCGGCGGGGGTGCCGCGATCCTGCCGGCGCTTGGCGCGGCCTATCTGGCCTTCGCCCGCGAGGAGCCCGGCTCTTACGGCGCCATGTTCGGCCGGAAGGCTGCTCCTGCGGCTCCTGGTGCGGCGCCAGGCGACGACGCGTCCTTCGCGTCCCTCGTCAAGGCCGTGCAGGCCTCCGGCGTGCCGTCGGGGACCGATGTGCGCCTCGTCGCGCTGCATATCTGGGCGCTCTCGCACGGGGTCGCGACGCTGTTCAGCCGCTCCGGTCCCGCCTGGGGCGTAACGCCCGAGGCGGTGCTGGACAGTGGCGTCACGACCTATCTGCAGGGTCTGCGCGCAGCCGCCCATCCTGTCGCAGCGCCATCCCCGATCGTCTGACGATCGGGGAAGGCGACGATGTCGCGTCGCATCCGGCCAAGGGCTTGACAGCGCGCTGTTGCATCCCAATGTTAATGTCGTTCACATTCACATTGGAGCTTTGCGCCCATGACCACCCTGGCCCAGTCCGTTCCGCAAGGGATCAGAGACCTTGTCGACCGGATCACGCACTGGCCCAAGCCCGCCATCATCGCCGCGATGGTCGCAGGCTTTGTGCTGTTTTGGCCGATTGGCCTCGCGTTCGTCTACATCCTCGTCCGGAGACACAAGATGAGCTGCCGCAACACCAATACGTATCGGTCCGAGTGGTCCACCCTGGGCGCCATGCGCCCGACCGGCAATGCCGCCTTCGACGATTACCGCAGGGCCACGCTCGAGCGTCTCCAGGAAGAGAGCCGCGAGTTCGGCGCCTTCGTCGAGCGGCTGCGTCGCGCCAAGGACGAGTCGGAGTTCGAGGCCTTCATGGCCGATCGCGCCGCCAAGAACGGACCTGCCGTCTGACGGGCTATTGCGCATGCCGGCGGCATCGCGAGGTGCCGCCGGAGCAAGTCCTGCCCGCCTGACATGTCCTGCCCGCCTGACATGTCCTGCCTACATGGCAAGTCCGACTCAGCTGTGGATGACGCGCCCGTAGGCGTCGAGAACGCTCTCGTGCATCATCTCGGACAGGGTCGGATGCGGGAAGACCGTGTGCATCAGGTCTTCTTCCGTGGTCTCCAGGTTCATCGCCACGACGAAGCCCTGGATCAGTTCCGTGACCTCGGCGCCGACCATGTGGGCGCCAAGCAGCTTGCCGGTCTTGGCATCGAACACCGTCTTGACCAGTCCATCCGGCTCTCCGAGCGCGATGGCCTTGCCGTTGCCGACGAACGGGAAGCGCCCGACCTTGACGGTGAAGCCCTGCTCTTTGGCTTTCGCCTCGGTGAGGCCGACGCTGGCGATCTGCGGGTGGCAATAGGTGCAGCCCGGGATCTTGAGCTTGTCCATCGGGTGCACGTGCAGGCCCTTGATGCCCTCGACAGTGATGACGCCCTCGTGCTCGGCCTTGTGGGCCAGCATCGGCGGGCCGGCGACGTCGCCGATGGCGTAGATGCCCTTGACGGTGGTGCGGCCCATGCCGTCGGTCTTGACCGTGCCACGGTCCATCGCGACGCCCAGCGCCTCAAGACCGAGGTTCTCGACATTGCCCACCACGCCGACGGCCGAGATCAGCCGCTCCGCCGTGATGGTCTGCACGGCCTTGCCGTCGTCGATCGTCGCGGTCACGCCAGTTCCCGACTTCTCGACCTTGGTGACCTTGGCGCCGGTGATGATCTTCATCCCCTGCTTCTCGAAGCGCTTGCGGGCGACGGCCGCGATCTCGGCGTCTTCGACAGGCAGGACCTGCGGCATCACCTCGATGACGGTCACGTCCGCGCCCATGGTGCGATAGAACGACGCGAACTCGATGCCGATCGCGCCCGAACCCATGACGATGAGGGATTTTGGCATTGCCGGCGGCACCATGGCCTCGAAATAGGTCCAGATCCGCTCGCCGTCCGGCTCGATGCCTGGCAGCACGCGCGGGCGGGCGCCGGTGGCGACGATGATGTGGGCAGCCTTGTAGGTCCCCTCCCCCAGCGTGCCCTTGGGCACCGGGTTCTGCGGCTGGACCGCCGGCTTGGTGGACTTCACCACCTTCACCTCGCCAACGCGCGGGATCGACGCCTCGCCCCAGATCACGTCGACCTTGTTCTTCTTGAGCAGAAATCCGACGCCGCCGTTGAGCTGCTGCGACACGCCGCGCGAGCGCTTCACCACCGCCGCCATGTCGAAGCCGACGCCCTGCGCGGTCAGCCCGTAAGCACCGGGATGCTGCATGTAGTGGTAGATCTCGGCCGAACGAAGCAGCGCCTTGGTGGGGATGCAACCCCAATTGAGGCAGATGCCGCCGAGATGCTCGCGTTCGACGATGGCGGTCTTCAGGCCGAGCTGGGCGGCGCGGATTGCCGCCACATAGCCGCCGGGGCCGCCCCCGATGATGATCACGTCGTAGCTGTCGGCCATCTCGCTGTGCTCCGTCAGGGGCCCTCCCGCACCTGGTGGGCTTGGAGGGGCGGTTTTGTCACCCACCGGTGGTCCTGCCCCGTACGGGCGCCTCCGGCGGCGGGCGGTTCATGGGTCGGGCGGGCCGGTTCTGCCCGGCGCCGGCCTAGACCAGCATGCCCATGGGGTTTTCGATCAGCCGGCGGAAGGCGCCGATCAGCTCGGCGCCGAGCGCGCCGTCAACCGCGCGGTGGTCGGTGGAGAGCGTCACGCTCATCACCGTGGCGACGGCCGGCGCGCCGTTCTTCACCACGACCCGCTGCTCGCCCGCACCGACCGCCAGGATCGAGGAGTGCGGCGGGTTGATCACGGCGGCGAAGTCGCGGATGCCGAACATGCCGAGGTTGGACACGGCAGAGGAGCCGCCCTGGTACTCCTCCGGCTTCAGCTTGCGGACCTTGGCGCGGGCCGCGTAGTCCTTCATCTCGTTGGAGATCGCCGACAGCGTCTTCGTCTCGGCCTTGCGCACGACCGGTGTGATCAGGCCGCCCGGGATGGACACGGCGACGCCGACATCGGCGTGGCGGTGCTTCAGCATCGAGCCTTCCGTCCAGGTGACGTTGGCCTCGGGCACGCGCACCAGCGCCAGAGCGAGTGCCTTGATGACGAAGTCGTTGACCGACACCTTGAAGGCCGGCTTGCCATCCTTGTCCTTGGGTGCGGAGGCATTGATCTGCTCGCGCAGCTGCAGTAGCGCGTCGAGCTCGCAGTCCACCGTCAGGTAAAAATGCGGGATCGTCTGCTTGGCCTCGAGAAGGCGGCGCGCGATCACCTTGCGCATGGTGTCGTGCGGCACCTCCTCGTAGCTGCCGGGCTCGTAGAGGCGCTTGATCTGGTCGTCCGAGGCGGCAGAGACCGGTGCCGGTGCTGCGGCGGGCTTCGCGACCGGCGCGGTCGCGGTCGCCGGGGTGGCCGCAGGGGCGGTCGCGGGTGCGGCCCTCGCCGTTCCGCCCTCGATCGCGGCGCGCACGTCGCGCTCGACGACGCGGCCGTGTGGGCCCGATCCGCTCCCGGCGGTAACTTCGAGGCCGGCCTCGCGGGCAATGCGGCGGGCGAGCGGCGAGGCGAAGACGCGGTCGCCGGAGGCCGGCGCGGGCTGCGCCGCGGCGGGCTGTATTGCGGTCGCCGGAGCCGAAGCGGCATTGGCCACCGCGGTCGGAGCAGCGACGGGTGCCGGCGTGCTGGCCGGTGCAGCGGCGGCAGCGCCGCCACCGGCAGCCACGGCCTTGGGGTCCTCACCCTCGGACGCGATCACTGCGATCAGCGCGTTGACGGCAACGTCGGCGGTGCCCTCCGGCACGACGATGCGGGCCAGGATCCCCTCGTCGACCGCCTCGACCTCCATGGTCGCCTTGTCGGTCTCGATCTCGGCAATCACGTCGCCGGATTTGATCGTATCGCCTTCCTTCTTCAGCCACTTGGCGAGATTGCCCTTTTCCATCGTCGGGGACAGGGCAGGCATGAGGATGTTGACGGACATGGCGGACCTCCCCGGTCAGCGATAGGTGACGGCGCGGGCCGCCGCGATGACATCCGCCACCGTCGGCAGCGCCAGCTTTTCGAGGTTGGCGGCATACGGCATCGGCACGTCGCGTCCGGTGACGCGGTGAACCGGCGCATCAAGCCAGTCGAAGGCCTTTTCCATGATCTGCGCGGCGATCTCGGCGCCGACGCCGGACTGCGGCCAGCCCTCCTCGACGGTGACGCAGCGACCGGTCTTCTTCACCGACGCGATCACCGTATCGATGTCCATCGGCCGGATGGTGCGCAGGTCGATCACCTCGGCATAGATGTGCTTCTTGGCGAGCTCCTCGGCGGCCTTCAGCGCGTAGGTCATGCCGATCGACCAGGACACGATGGTGACGTGGTTGCCGGGCCGCACGACCTTGGCCTTGCCGATCGGCACGACGAAATCGTCGAGCTGCGGCACCGGGCCGGACTGGCCGTAGAGGATCTCGTTTTCGAGGAAGATCACCGGGTTGGGGTCGCGGATCGCAGCCTTGAGCAGGCCCTTGGCGTCGGCCGCGTTTGAGGGTGACACCACCTTCAGGCCGGGAACGTTGGAGTACCAGGCGGCGTAGTCCTGGCTGTGCTGCGCGCCGACGCGGGCGGCGGCACCGTTGGGGCCGCGGAACACGATCGAACAGCCCATTTGGCCTCCCGACATGTAAAGCGTCTTGGCGGCCGAGTTGATGATGTGGTCGATCGCCTGCATGGCGAAGTTGAAGGTCATGAACTCGACGATCGGACGCAGGCCGGTGAAGGCCGCGCCGGTGGCGATGCCGGCAAAGCCGTGCTCGGTGATCGGCGTGTCGATGACGCGGCGGGCGCCGAACTCCTGCAGGAGGCCCTGGGTGACCTTGTAGGCGCCCTGATACTCGGCAACCTCCTCACCGATGACGAAGACGGCGTCATCGCGGCGCATCTCCTCCGCCATGGCGTCGCGCAGCGCCTCGCGCATCGTCACCATCACGGTCGCGGTGCCGGCCGGAATCTCGCCGACGGCGTCGTAGCCATCCGGCGGGGCTGCCCGTGCCGCCGGGACGGTGGCCGTGGCGGGAGCGGCCTGGGCGACCGGCTCGGCCGCTGCTTCCGCGGGCTCGGGCTCGCCCGGCATGGAAGCGCCACCCGTGGCCTTGACGGTGGCGGGATCCTCGCCGTCCGAGGCGATCAGCGCGATGCGCTGGTTGACAGGCACGTCGCTGGTGCCGGCCGGCACGAGGATGCTGGCGAGGATGCCCTCATCGACCGCCTCGACCTCCATGGTGGCCTTGTCGGTCTCGATCTCGGCGATGATGTCGCCGGACTTGACCCGGTCACCCTCGTTCTTCAGCCATTTGGCGAGGTTACCCTTCTCCATAGTGGGAGACAGGGCAGGCATCAGGATGTCGATCGGCATGGGCGGACCCCGGCGGGAGGGCAAGGCGGCACCGCAGGCCGCGCGACCCTCCCGGGTGCGCGGCGGGCGCCGGATGGATCACTTCAGGATGTCGGTCCAGAGCTCGGACGGATCGGGCTCGGGGTCATTGGTGGCAAATTCCGCGGCCTCGTTGACGATCTCGCGGACACGCGCGTCGACGGCCTTGAGCTCGTCCTCGCCGAGCTTCCAGTCCTCCAGCAGGCGGCGGCGCACCTGCTCGATCGGATCGTGCTCCTCGCGCATGCGCTGGACCTCGTCCTTGGAGCGATACTTGGCCGGATCGGACATGGAGTGGCCGCGATAACGGTAGGTCTGCATCTCCAAAATGTAGGGGCCTTTGCCGTCACGGCACCACTGCACCGCGCGCTGGGCCGCGGCGAAGACGGCCCGCACATCCATGCCGTCGACCTGTTCGCCAGGGATATCGAAGGAGATGCCGCGCTTGGAGAAGTCGGTCTGCGCCGAGGCGCGGCTGACCGAGGTGCCCATGGCGTAGCGGTTGTTCTCGATGACATACACCACAGGGAGCTTCCACAGCTCCGCCATGTTGAAGCTCTCGTACACCTGGCCCTGGTTGGCGGCGCCGTCGCCGAAATAGGTCAGCGAAACATTGTTGTTCCCGCGGTAGCGGTTGGCGAAGGCGAGGCCCGTGCCAAGCGAGACCTGCGCGCCGACGATGCCATGGCCGCCGTAAAAATGCTTTTCGACGCTGAACATGTGCATCGAGCCGCCCTTGCCCTTGCTCAGGCCGCCGCGGCGGCCGGTGAGCTCGGCCATGACGCCCTTGGGGTCCATGCCGCAGGCCAGCATGTGGCCGTGATCACGGTAGCCGGTGATGACCTGGTCGCCGGTCTTGGTCGCCATCTGCATGCCGACGACGACCGCTTCCTGGCCGATATAGAGGTGGCAGAAACCGCCGATCAGGCCCATGCCATACATCTGGCCGGACTTCTCCTCGAAGCGGCGGATCAGCAGCATCTCGCGATAGGCAGCGAGATCCTGATCCTTGCTCAGGCTGGCGATTGCGGGGGTCTTGCGGGCTGAGGCAGCGCGTGGCGCGGCCGATTTCGTTCCCGTTGCAGTCTTGCGGGCGGCAACCGCCATGGGCGTCCTCCATCGGGCCGGCTGCTGGCCCTGTTCAAGGGACGGACGTTATCGCAAGCCTTGGCCGAATGCGAGAGGTTCAGGAGGTGAATACGTCACCGAACATATGTCGTAACGTCTTGCAAAGACGCGCGTTTCGTCGATGAACTGAAATCTGGTTCAACTGCTGCGTGTCGGATTTTGATGCTGCACTGCATCAATTCGCCGAGCTGCCCTCGCCAGTCATGATGACGACGTCGTTGCGGTGTAGTCGATTGAGATCGAGACGCGCCCGCTCCTCCAGAAGGTCGCGGTCAAGTCCTCCGCCGCGCAACATCGCGACGCGCCGTTCCCAGGTCGCCTTCTCACGTTTCAACTCGTCGAGTTCCCCCTCAAGCCGGAAGATCTCCTGCTTGAGCGCGATCTTGGTCTCGATGCCGCGGTTGCCGTGCTGGGCGTGGTAGACGAAATAGCCCACGACCATTGCCGACACGCAGTACACGGCGAGCGGCAGGAGAAATCGGCGCAGATGGTAGCGGATCACCATGCTGCCATCGTTAGCCGGCGATGGTTGACGCGGCGTTAACCGCGCCGCTCGAACGGCCCAGGCCGGCGATCGCTGGAAAATGGCACGTCGATCTGACGGGGCGCCTTCGCATCGCCCGCGTCAGGGGGCCTGCCCGCGCCGGGCTCCAGGTCGCGCCGCTTGCGCAGTTCGACCGCACGCAAACGGGCCACCGTGTCGAACCCGGCCAGCTCGACCGCGCCGTGCGGGACGATCACATGGGTGTAGCCGGGATGGACCGTGCGGCCAGCCTCGAGGGGGGCGTGGTCGAGGCGCAGCGGAATGTTCCTGTGCAGCCCATAGAAGCCGGCGTTCTCGTCATGGGTAATGCCGATGGCGAGCAGACCCTTCAGGTCTGGATCGCGGGCGGCCCTTTGAAACGCGGCGCGCACGCCCTCCACCCTCAGCGAGAGTGGCTCGGGCGCGACCGTCATCATGGCCGTGTTGAGGAGCGCCATGGCCACGGTCACGATGGCCGTGACGCGCACGAGCCGGGGGTGGCTCATGAGCGCGACAGCGGCGGCCACGGCGAGCAAGCCATGGACCGCGAAGATGAAGCGGCCCTCCTTGTGGCCGATGGCCATGTTGACCCCGAGGATGATGACGGCCGCCGCGAGCGGGGCCCAGGCCTCTCGCCAGCGCGTCGCCGCGACCGCGAGGTAGAGGAGGCCTGCGGTTCCCAGGACCGGCAGGTAGAAATAGGCCGGCTGGTGGCCGAAGCTATCGGCGGCGCCGTCGCGGACATTGACGAGGACCGACCCCACATAGGAGGCGAACGGATAGCCGTAGGTCGCCCAGTCGACGCCGCCGAACATGCCGACACCGACCATGCCGCCGGCGACCCAGGCGAGCCGCGCACCGGTCTGCGGCGCAAAGCGGAGCACGACCAGCGCGGCAACGAGCATGGCCGGCGCATAGTGGAATCGCAGGCCGACCGTGACACCGGCGAGGACGCCGGACAGGAGAAGGGCCCGCCGCGTCCCGGCGGTGGCCAGGGCAAGACAGCCCATCAGCGTGTAGGCACCCAGAACCTCCG
>JBEIIL010000035.1:0-32648 GCA_040380755.1 Methylobacteriaceae bacterium
AATGGGGCTGCCGGGCGGTGCGTCGTCGATCAGACCGGAATACAGCGCGATCGCAGCCTGCCGGTCGCCGTCCTGCTCGGCGGCGAGGCCACGGTAGAACCGCGCCTTGGGGCGTCCGGGCTCGACCATCAGCGACCGCTCGAACAGCTCGCGCGCCTCAGCCGTGACCACGCCGTCTGCGGTGGCCACATAGGCCTCAGCGAGGTTCTCCAGCCGATCACCGGAGGGACCGAGCAGGCGCAGCGCCGCCGCATAGGCCTTGGCCGCGTCGGCATAACGGCCGGCACTCATGTAGGCCGGGGCCACCAGCTCCTGGGCGCGACCGTCCTCGGGATTGGCGGCGAGATGCTTCTCGATCTTCGCCAGCGCCTCGTCCATGGAGACGCCACCACCGCGGGCGACATCGCGCGCCGCCAAAGGCTGGGCGGGCAGGTCTGGCCGGCCGACAGACAGATAGACGACAAGACTGACCGCGGGAAGCAGCACCAGTGCTGCTACTGCAGCGACACGGGTGCGCAATTGCGACGTCGAGTCGGCCCTGGCGTTGCCCTCGCGCCGGATCGCGGCGAGCACACGCCGCCCCGCTTCGGTGCGCGCAACTTCGGCCTCGTCGGGGGCAATGAGGCCACGCGCGGAATCACGCTCGATCTCGGCCAGCTGTGCCCTGTAAAAGGTCGCGTCAGGCCCGTCGGGTGCGCTGTCGCCCGCGCGCTGCGGCCGCGCCAGCGGCCACAGCACGGCGAGGGCCGCGGCCCCGGTCATCAACGCCATGGTCATCCACACCAGCATCAGGTTCGCTTATCCGTCTGTTCCTGCATCGTCACGCCAATTTTCGGCCGCGCGGCATCGCGACGCGTGGCAGCAGGCGTGTCGGTGGACCCTGGCGCGTCATACGGCGGGAAGCCAGAGGGACGCCTTCAGCCCACCCCACGGGCCTTCGTCCAGCGCCAGCCGGCCGCCGTAGAGCCCCGCCAGATCATCGACGATGGACAGGCCAAGCCCCGAGCCGGGCTTGGATTCGTCGAGACGCGCCCCGCGGCCCAACATGCGCACGCGCGCCTCGGGCGGCAGTCCGGGACCGTCGTCCTCGACCGTCAGCAGCAGAAACGGCCGGCCCTCCCGTGCCTCGGCGGGCGCGACAGCGAGATGGACCCGATGGCCCGCCCATTTCCCGGCATTGTCGACGAGATTGCCGATCATCTCCTCCAGATCCTGCCTTTCGCCCCGGAACCGCAGCTCCTCCGGCACGTCGCTGCCAAAGCTCAGGTCGCGATCCTGGTAGATTTTTGCAAGGGTCCGCAAAATCCCATCGGCGACCGGGGCGACCTGCGTGGCGGTTCCGATCGAACCGGCGCGGGCCGCGGCGCGGGCCCGCTCAAGGTACCAGCTGACCTGGTCGCGCATGATCGCCGTCTGCTCGCGGACCTTCTCGGCCAGCAGGCTGTCCTGCGCGGCCGCCTCGTTGACCATCACGCTCAGCGGCGTCTTCAGCGCGTGAGCCAAGTTGCCGACCTGGGTGCGGGCGCGCTCGAGGATTTCGCGATTGGCGTCGAGCAGCAGGTTGAGCTCGGCCGCCAGCGGCGCAAGATCGTCGGGGAACTCGCCTGGGATATGGTCGGTCTCGCCGCGACGGACCGCGCCGACCGCGCCCGACAGGCGCGACAGCGGCCGCAGGCCAAACCGCACCTGGAATCCGGTGGTGGCGACAAGCGCCAGCAGCAGCAGGCCGAAGGTGAGGCCGAGCGCCCAACGGAAATTGGCGATCTGCTGGGCGATCTCGTCGGCGTCGGCCGCCACCTGGATCAGGAATCGACCGTCCTCGCCGAGATCGACCGCCCGCTCGACCATGCGCAGGCGCCGCTCATCCGGCCCCTGGGTGTATCCCTCACGCAGCTCCCCCGCGCGAGCCCGGACACCGGCGGCGGCGAGCGCGGGCAGGCGACCACCGAACAGCGAGGTCGAGCCCTTGATCTCGGGCGGATCCCGGTCAAGCCGCGTGATCTGCCAGTACCAGCCTGACAGCGGCAGGTCGAAGCGCGGTTCGCCGAGGCTGTAGGGATCGGACCGCTCGGTCTCGTTGGGAGATGCGACGTCGGCGACCAGCGATTTCAGGTAGACGTGCAGGCGCTCGTCGAACGCGTGCTCGGTGGTGCGCTTCACAAGCTGCGACAGGATGACGCCGGCCACCAGCAGGATGACCAGGCTCCATGCCGCCGATGAGGCGAAAAGCCGCGCTGCAAGCGACTGGCGGCCGAGCGGCAGCATCCTCAGGTCCGAACAGCCGGCGCCTGCAGCACATAGCCGAGGCCGCGAACGGTCTGGATGACGTCGACCCCGAGCTTGCGGCGCAGGCGGCCGACAAACACCTCGATGGTGTTGCTGTCGCGGTCGAAATCCTGATCGTAGAGATGCTCGACGATCTCGCCGCGCGACACGACCCGGCCGGCATGGTGCATCAGATAGGCCATGAGCCGGTATTCGTGGCTCGTCAGCTTCACGGGGTTGCCGTCGACCGTGACCCGGCCCGCGCGGGTATCGAGGCGCACGGGACCGCAGGTCAGTTCGCTGGTGGCATGGCCAGCGGCGCGGCGCAGCACCGCGCGGACCCGGGCCAGGATCTCCTCCATGTGGAAGGGCTTGGTGACGTAATCGTCGGCGCCGGCATCAAAGCCCTGGACCTTGTCGCTCCACCGGTCCCGGGCGGTGAGGATGATCACCGGCATGGTCTTGCCCGCCCGGCGCCAGGCCTGCAGCACCGCGACGCCATCGACCCGGGGGAGACCCAGATCGAGGATGGCCGCGTCATAGGGCTCCGTCTCGCCGAGAAACTGCGCCTCCTCGCCATCGAAGGCCTTGTCGACGGCATAGCCGGCCTGCTCAAGGCCGGCGACGATCTGGCGGTTGAGGTCCTTGTCGTCCTCGACGACGAGCAGCCGCATGGCGCCCTCCCTCAGTTCGTTCCCGCGACTTTGCCGGTCGCCGCATCGACGCTCACGCGCACAACCTTTCCGTCACGGCGCAGGACGGTGATGACGTAAACGAGCCCTCCGTCCTGCCGGCATAGGCGTGCCCGTACGGCCTCGCCGCCGATCGCAGCGCGGGCGGCCCGCAACGCCACGACCTGACGGACCACCCGCTTGGCCGCCACCTCCTCGCGTATCTCGGCTTCGCGCAGGCACACGGACGCCTCGGCAGGACGAGCCTGCGCGGCGGCAGGCGGTGCGGCGACAACGAGAAAGGGGACCACGACGGCGGCCAGCCGGACAATCGACATGATTCGCACTCTATCACCCCCGGCCTGAACCGGGACTGAATGGTGCGTGATCAGGGCGAGGCAACGCCAGGCGTGCCGGCACGAATCGCCTGGGAGAACGCCACGGAGGGCTCGGCATCCGCCGCGCGGGCCCGTGCCGACAGCTTGGCCTTCTCGCGCAGGGTCGGAAATGGATGGCTGCGGTCGAGCACGCCCTGATCATACGCATAATCAGGAAAATAGCCCGACAGCAGCACCCGCGAGTCGAGCGGGATGCCGGGCTCGACCGCACGGGCGATACGGAACACCATGGTGGTACAGTTCGTGGTCGCGGTGTTGTACCAGCGCGGCCGCTCTGCCAGTTCGTTGGCATCGGCGACATACTGAAGCAGCGTCCGACGCATAATCGCCTGCGGCACCTGCAGCCGGTAGAGACGCAGGTCCTCGCTCCGGACATTTGTCCGAATGCGCACCATGTCGCGCTCATCGCCCGCCAGGATGATCAATTCGGCCTGCTTGAAGAAGCCTTCCAGCACCGAATAGACCTCGCCGACCTCGCGGCGCTGTTCGATGGACCACATCAGCTGCGAGCCGTCGGCAAAGCCGAAGCTCACAAGAGTGTGGGCGATCGCCTCACCCGCCCAGTAGTCGGCCGTCAGGTCGAGACTGACGAGTTGGCTCAGATCGTAGCGCCGGGTCTCCCAGCGCGGTGTGAAGTCCGTCTCCGTTCGCCACTCGAAGTTGCGGACATCGGTGAGGGTCAGGATGTCACCGTCGATTGTGCCGCGCACGGTGCGGGCGAGATCGGGCTGCCAGTTGCGATCGTTGAGCGGCCGAACCGTCGACCACCACGTCAAAAGCCCTGCCCCCGCCACCACGATGACGACAAGCGCGCGGCCCCAGGACCGCCGCAGTGCCGAGGTGGCTGCGTCGAGCAGCAGCAACGCCCAGACGATGGCAGCCGCGGCGCGGATCTCCGGCCCGGCGGGCAGCCGGTACCACAGCGCCAGCGCGCCCCAGATGGCAAAGCCGATGGCAAAAAGACACACGAAGAGGGTAAGGGCACCACCGGCTACTCGGCGCATGGTTCAATCCGCTCGGTTCCACCCGCAGGTACGGCGGGTCGGTCATGGCGATGTAGCATGGCATCGCCGTGACGGTCTGGCTGCGCAGCGCCTGTCATGGCAGTGTGGTATGCAGCCTGTTGTTTGCTGCCGTATCCACCATGCCTGGAGGACCTCATGTCCGATCTCGTCGTCATCGTCTACCCGTCCGAGGCCAAGGCCGAGGAAGTCCGCACCAAGCTGTTCCAGCTGCAGAAAGAATATCTCATCGAGATTGGCGATGCCGTGATCGCAACAAAGTCAGAGGATGGCAAGGTCAAGCTCAACCAGCTGATGAACACCACCGCCGCCGGCGCCGTCTCGGGCAGCTTCTGGGGTCTGCTGATCGGCACGCTGTTCCTGGTGCCGTTCGCGGGTGCTGCTATCGGCGCCGCATCCGGCGCGCTCGGCGGGGCACTCGCCGACTTCGGAATCAACGACAAGTTCATGAAGGATCTCGCCGAGAGCATCCAGCCGGGCAATGCCGCCCTGTTCGTGCTGATCAACAAGATGACGGCCGACAAGGTCCTCGCCGAGATCTCCGGATCTGGCGGCGTGGTGCTCAAGACCTCGCTGGACCAAACCAAGGAGCAGGCCCTGCGCGATGCGCTGGCCAAGCACGCCGCATCGCCGGTCGCCGCCGCCGCGGTCGATGGCGCCAACCCGGCCCTGGACAATTCCCATCCGGTGGCCAACAGCTGATGCGGCGCCGGAGCTCAGCTCCGGTCCGGTTGACCTGAGCCCGGGGCACTGCCGTGCCCCGGGGCCTTTCCTGAGCGGGACGACCAGGGGGACCACGACAGGGTCGCCGCCACCCGACGTCAGCGGCTGCGCATGGCCCGCATCAGCGGCAGCGACAGCAGCGCCAGTGCGGCCAGCAGCAGCGCAGCGGCCACCGGCGATGACACGAGCGTCAGCGGATCGCCCTGCCCTATGGCCAGCGCGCGTCGGAGCTGCAGCTCGGCCATGGGGCCGAGGATCAGACCGATCAGCGCTGGCGCGATCGGGATGGAATGGCAGCGAAACATGTAGCCGAGCAGGCCGAGGCCGGCGAGCAGCATCATGTCGACGGGTGATTGCGACAGGCCCCAGACGCCGACAAGCGAGAAGATGAGGATGCCGGCATAGAGGTGCGGTTTGGGGATGGCGAGCAGCTTCACCCACACCCGCGCCATCGGCAGGTTCAGCACCAGCAGCATGAAATTGCCGATGAACAGCGACGCGATGATGCCCCACACCAGCTCGGTGTTGGTGGTGAACAGCGTCGGCCCCGGCGTCAGCCCGTAATTCTGGAAGGCGGCGAGCATCACCGCAGCGGTGGCGGAGGTGGGCAGCCCCAGCGTCAGCAGCGGCACCATGACGCCGGCCACGGCGGCGTTGTTGGCCGCCTCAGGTCCGGCCACACCCTCGATGGCGCCGTGGCCAAACTCCTCGGGATGCTTCGACAACCGGCGCTCGAGCGCATAGGACAGCAGCGTTGGGATCTCGGAGCCGCCGGCCGGCATGACCCCGATCGGAAAGCCGATGGCGGCACCGCGCAACCACGGTTTCCACGAACGCTGCCAGTCCTCCCTGGTCATCGCGATCGGACCGCTAACGTTGATGATCTGCTGCGGCTCCTTGCTGAGCCGGCTGGCGACAAACAGGATCTCGCCGACAGCGAACATGGCGACCAGCACGATGGTGATGCCAACGCCGTCGAGCAGTTCCGGCACGCCGAACACCAGGCGGGCCGCGCCGGTCTGGTTGTCGGTGCCCATCACGGCAAGGGCCAGACCGATAAACAGCGACAGCAATCCGCGCACCATCGAGGCGCCGAGCACCACCGACACCGAGGTGAAGGCGAGGATGGCGAGCGCGAAATACTCGGCAGGGCCGAAGATGAAGGCAATCTCCGAGATTGCCGGAGCGGCCACCGTCAGCAGCGCGGTGCCAATCGTGCCGGCGACGAAGGATCCGATGGCGGCCGTGGCCAGGGCGGCGGCGCCGCGGCCCCGCTTGGCCATCTTGTTACCCTCGAGCGCCGTGATCATCGAGCCGGATTCGCCTGGCGTGTTGATCAGGATCGAGGTGGTCGAGCCGCCATACATGGCACCGTAGAACACGCCCGAGAAAATGATGAAGGCGGCGGTCGGCGACAGCGACACGGTCACCGGCATCAGCAGGGTGATGGTGAGGGCCGGGCCGATGCCGGGCAGCACGCCGACGGCCGTTCCGAGCCCGCAGCCTACGAGCGCCCAAAGCAGGTTCATGGGCTGCAGGGCCACGCCGAAGCCCTGCATCAGTGCCTCGAAAACGCCCATTCACCTGGCTCCGAGAAGCGAGAAGTACGGCCCGAGCTGGACACCCAGCTTGCTGAACAGGAACCAGGTGACGGACGCCACCACGAGGCCGATGAGGAGGTCGATGAGGAGGCTGCGCGAGCCGTAGGCGCGCGTCACCAGCGCGTAGGAAATGCCGCCTGCAACCGGAAAACCCACTCCGCCGATCAGGCCGATCGGCAGGATGATGGCGGCGGCCGCAATGCCGAGACCGGACCAGGAGGTCGGGGCCGTGACATCGGCGCCTTCCGTCTCCTCGGGCTCGAACGCAACGCCGCGGGCCACCTGGATGGCGATGATCGCCCCGAGCAGCAGCAAGGCGAGGCCGATCACCAGGACAAGAAAGCCCGGACCGATGCCGGCATAGGCCTGCGTCAGGGGCAGGCGATAGCCTTCCGCGACAAGCAGCAGGCCGAGGCCGATCACCAGAACGGGCAGTCCCCAGCGCAGCATACGCTGCGCCGGGGTCCGGTTTTCGGAGGCTGGCGTCACTTCACCAGCCCGAGTTCGGTCAGGATCGGCTTGATGCGGGCGTTCTCGTCGGCCATGAACGCGCCGAAGGCGGCGCCACCGACGAACGAGGCTTCGAGGCCGCTCTTGGCGAGCTCAGCCTTCCACTCGGCCGAGGCCGAGAGCTTCTCCATCCGCTCAACCCAGGCCTGCTGGGCCGCCGCCGACATGCCGGGCGCGCCGACGATGCCACGCCAGTTGCCCATGGCGATGTCGACGCCCGACTCCTTCAGGGTCGGAGCGTCAACGCCGGGAAGGCGAGCCGGCGAGGTTACGGCGAGCAGCCGCACGCGACCGGCATCGGCCAGGCTCTTCAGCTCGGACGCGCCGGACACCAGCACGCTGATCTTGCCGCCGGCGAGCTGCGTCACCGCCTCGGCGCCGCTGGCATAGGGGATGTAGTTGAGACGGGCCGCCGGCACGCCGGCACTCTTGGCAATCATGGCCGCAATGATGTGATCGACGCCGCCGGCAGAGCCCCCACCGAAGGACACCGCACCCGGGTTGGCCTTGACCGCTTCGGTGAGGTCCTTCACCGACTTGATGGCCGAGTTGGCCGGCACGGCGACGCCATTGTGCTCGAAGGTGAGGCGGGCGATCGGCGTCGTCTCGGCGATCTGCATCGCGCCGGGGGTGACGATGATCGAGCCGAGCAGGATGATGCCCATGCCCATCAGGGCATTGTCCTGGCCCTTGCTGGTGCGGATGAACTCGCCGAGGCCGAGCGTGCCGCCGGCGCCGGTCTTGTTGGTGAAGACCGCGCCGTCCTTGAACAGGCCGAGCTTGTCGAGCGTGCCCAGGGCGAGACGGGTGGTGGTGTCGTAGCCGCCGCCGGGACCGGCGGGTACCAGGACCTTGGCGGGCTCGGCCACGGCACCGGTGGTGAGGCCAACGGCCATGGTCATGGCGATCAGAGACTGGCGAAGCATGCATAACCTCCCTTGGCACTGGATTGGCTTCCAGCGACGTGCATCAGTTCAAGTGCGGCGCCGCCGGACATGGTCACGCCGGTCATCCACAATGAGGTCGTCATGTTATCGTCCGCTACCGGGCTGAGTCTGCTTAAAATTGAGAACACGACATATTCGTATGTCTCGATTGCGGGCCTGCCGGGGGTCGAGCGGCTCCCGGCCTCGCTCAAGGTGCTGCTGGAGAACGTCCTGCGGCAACAGGCGACGGGCGGGAGTGACCTGTCGGGGCAGGTTGAAGCCCTGCTGGCCATGCGCACCGGCGCCGGCCTGACTTTCAAGCCGTCGCGCATTTTCGGGCAGGACATCCTGGGCAAGGTGATGCTGGTCGACATGGCGGCGCTGCGGGAGTCGCTGGCCGCATCGGGCCGCGATCCGCGCAGCGTCAATCCGGCCGTGCCGGTCGACATTGTCATCGACCACTCGCTGCAGGTCGACGTCTCGGGCACGCGCGAGGCGCCGCGCATCAATCTGGCGATGGAATACCGTCGCAATGCCGAGCGCTTTGCCTTCCTGCGGTGGTGCTCGGAAAGCTTCGAGCATGTTCGCGTGGTGCCGCCAGGCAAGGGAATCATGCACCAGATCCATCTGGAATCGCTGGCAAAAGTGGTCTGGTCGGAGCCCCACGGTGGCGGCATGCTGGTGTCGCCCGACACCTGCGTGGGAACCGACAGCCACACGCCGATGATCAACGGGCTGGGCGTGCTGGGCTGGGGCGTCGGCGGCATCGAGGCCGAGGCCGTCATGCTCGGCAGGGCCGTGGGACTGGCGCTGCCGCGCGTCATCGGCGTCGCGGTGCATGGCCGGCTGCGGCCGGGCGTGATGCCGACCGACCTGGTGCTCACCATCACCGAAATCCTGCGGCGGATCGGGGTCGTCGGCGAGTTCGTCGAGTTCTTTGGCCCGGGGCTCGATGCCCTTTCCGTCCCCGATCGCGGGACGATCGCCAACATGGCGCCGGAGTATGGCGCAACCGCCGTTTATTTCCCGATCGATGCGCGGACGATCGCCTATCTGCGCATGACCGCCCGGTCCGCCGAGAATGTGGCGCTGGTCGAGGCCTACGCGCGAGCCCAGGGACTGTGGCGGGACGCCGACACGGTCGCGCCTGACTTCGACTCGGTCGTCACCCTGGACCTCGACACGGTGCGGCCGAGCCTTGCCGGGCCCCGCAACCCGGAGGACCGGCTCGATCTGGATTCGGCCGCGGCCGCCTTTCCGGGACATGCGCGCGCCATTGCCGGGCGCGACCTGACGACCGTCCCGTCGCCGGTGGCCGGGACCGACTATGGGCTGCGCGACGGCGACGTGGTGATCGCGGCTATCACCAGCTGCACCAACACGTCCAACCCGGTCGGCATGATCGCCGCCGGCCTGGTCGCCCGCAATGCCGTGGCGCGCGGGCTGACGGTGAAGCCCTGGGTGAAGACGTCACTGGCGCCTGGCAGCCACGTCGTCGCGCAGGTTCTGGAGCGCAGCGGCCTGCAGGCCGATCTCGACGCGCTCGGTTTCCAGGTGGTGGGCTATGGCTGCACCACCTGCAATGGCGGTTCAGGGCCGCTGGCCGCGCCGATTGCAGACGCCATCGAGAGTGCCGGCGTGGTGGCGACCGCCATGCTGTCCGGCAACCGCAACTTCCAGGGGCGGATCCACCCCAATGTGCGGGCCGCCTACCTGGCCTCGCCGGCGCTGGTGGTGGCCTATGCACTGGCCGGGTCGATGACGGTCGACGTCACGCGCGACGCACTCGGCACCGATGCGGCCGGCGCACCGGTGTTCCTGCGGGACCTCTGGCCGGATGCCGGTGCCATCGACGCGCTGGTGGCGGAGGGCTACACGCCGGAGGCCTTCGCCGGCGCCTATCGTGACCTGTTCGATGGCGGCGAGCCCTGGGCAAACCTGGCTGTGCGCCCGTCAGCCCTGTTCGACTGGCAAGCCGGCAGCACCTATCTGAAGCGGCCGCCCTATTTCGACCGGCTCGCCGTGGCGCCGTCGACGCGGTTCGACATCGTCGACGCGCGGCCGCTCGCGATCCTCGGCGACTCGATCACCACCGACGACATCTCGCCCTCGGGCGCCATCAGCCTGGGCACGCCATCGGCCGACTATCTGCTCGCCCATGGCGTGCCGAAAGCCGAATTCAACAATTACACCACCCGCCGCGGTCATGACGAGGTGGCGGTGCGGGCCACCTTCGCCAACATCCGGCTGCGCAATGCCATCGTGCCGGGCGTCGAGGGCGGCTTCACCCGGCTGATGCCGGACGGCACCGAGATGCGGATCTTCGAGGCGGCGGAGGCCTATCTGGCCCGCGGCGTGCCGCTGGTGGTCGTCGCAGGCAAGAACTATGGCTGCGGGTCGTCGCGCGACTGGGCTGCCAAGGGCGTCGCCCTGCTCGGCATGAAGGCGGTGATCGCGGAGGGGTTCGAACGGATCCACCGCACCAACCTCGTCGGCATGGGCGTGCTGCCGCTGCAGTTCCTGCCGGGCACCAACGCGGCCACCCTCGGACTGGACGGCTCCGAGACCTTCACGGTCTCCGGCCTTGATGGCGCGTTCGGCGTGCGCGGCCAGGCGACCTGCACGATCACGCGGGCGGACGGAAGCCGCACCACCGTGCCGCTGGTGATCCGCCTCGATACGGCAGAGGACATCGCCTACTGGCGCAATGGCGGCATTCTGCCGTTCGTCTGGCGGGACTTCATGCAGCGCGGTGCCCCGGTGCCTCAGTCTGCCTAGGCATGGAGCCGCCACTGGCTGCCCGGCCGTGGGACGTCGTACGATCGAACGGTGTTCGGATTCCATGGTTGGCCGGGACACAGGACCCGTTCTAGACTGAGCCCAGGGTCGCGGTCCCAGGGACCAGACGACCGGACGGGAGGTCGGGATGGAGGCTGCGCGAGCCCTCGTCGTCGGGGGAGCCAGCGGTCTGGGAGCCGCCTTGGCGGTGAAGCTGGCCGTGCGTGGCGTACGCGTGGCCGTGGCCGACCGCAACGCCGCCGGCGCAGAGAGCGTCGTCGCGGCGTGCCGCTCTGCGGGTGCATCCGCTCATGCGGTGATCGTCGACCTGGCATCGGCCGAAGGCCCTGCCGCCATGGTGGCGGCGGCCAACCGTGACCTTGGCGGCATCGACATCGTCGTGCATTGCGCCGCGGCCGCCCCGGCGGAGCGGTTCCTCGACATGACGGCATCCGCCTGGGAGACGGCCCTCCTCGTCAATGTGAGGGGCCTCGCCCTGACCCTGTCCGCGGCCGGGCGGGCGATGCAGGCGGGCGGTGGCCGGATCATCGCGGTGACGTCCGCCGCTTCCCGCATGGCCCTGCCCAACTACACGGCCTACGCGGCGACCAAGGCTGCGGTGGACAGCCTGGTGCGCTCGGCCGCGGTCGCGCTGGCCCCGCACGGCATCTCCGTCAACAGCCTGTCGCCCGGCATGATGGACACGCCGATCCAGATGGAGACGGAAGCCCTGTTCGCGGCCTTCGAGGGACGCGCGGACGTGGACTGCTTCAAGGCCGAGCGCACGGCGCGCATCCCGCTCGGCCGCCGCACCGACACCGACGAGATGGCCGACGTACTCGTCTGGATGGCGCTCGATGCGCCGGCCTACATGACGGCCGGGCGGCTGAACGTGACCGGCGGGCTGGACAAGGACTGAGCATGGCCGTCGTCAATCAGCCCCGGACCGAGGCCGACCTTGCCGCTTTGGCGGAGCGGGCGCACAGGCTGCGGCGCCACATGGTCGAGATGGCCGCACGGATCGGCCAGGGCTATCTCGGGCAAGGCCTCGGCATCGCCGACATTCTCGCGGTACTCTACTTTCACGAGATGCGGCACGATCCGGCCAACACCGCTTGGCCGGAACGAGATCGCTTCGTGCTGTCGACCGGCCATTATTCGATCGCGCTCTGGGCCGCCCTGGCCGAGGCCGGGGTGCTGCCGGTGGAGGAACTGGCGACCTACGGCGCCGATCGCAGCCGCCTCGACATGAGCACGCTCGACACCACGCCCGGCGTCGAGGTGATCGGCGGCTCGCTGGGGCAGGGCCTCGGCCAGGCGGTCGGCATGGCGCTGGGATTGCGCCTCAAGGGATCCTCCGCGCGGGTGTTTTGCGAGCTGTCGGACGGCGAACTGCAGGAAGGCTCGACCTGGGAGGCGGCCATGTCTGCACCCGCGTTCAAGCTCGACGGGCTCGTGGCGATCATCGATTGCAATGGTATCCAGGCGGACGGGCCGATCGTGCTCGATATCGAGCCGGTCGCGGCCAAATGGACGGCCTTCGGCTGGGACACGCAGGAGATCGACGGCAACAGCCTGCCGGCGATCGTCGAGGCGCTGGCAGCAGCCCGCACCACCACCGGGCGGCCGAAGGCCATCATCGCCCGCACCCGGCCGGGACACGGCGTGCCGATGCTGGAAAGGCGCGAGAAGGCGCATTTCATCGCCATCGCTGCCGACGAGTGGGATGCGGTCCGCCGCGAGCTGGAGGACGCCCGCCATGGCTGAAACCGCCGCGCCCGGCCTGACGCTGGGGATGGGTGAGGTCGTCCCGGTCACCGGCCGGGCGGCCGTGACGACGCCGTTCGGCATGGCACTTGTCGCCGCGGCACAGCGCGACAGCCGCATTGTCGGACTGTCGGCCGACCTCGCCAAATACACCGACATGCTGCCGTTCAGGGATGCGTTCCCCGACCGCTTCTTCAATGTGGGCATGGCCGAGCAGAACCTGGTCGCGGTGGCGGCCGGCCTGGCCAAGGTCGGGCTGCTGCCCTACGCCACCACCTATGCGGTGTTCGCCAGCCGCCGGGCCTATGATTTCATGGCGATTGCGGTCGCCCACAGCGGCGCGCCGGTGCGGCTGTTCGCCGGACTGCCCGGCCTGACCACCGGCTATGGCGGCACCCACCAGGGCATCGACGATCTGGCACTGATGTCGGCGATCCCGGGCCTTGCGGTCATCGATCCCTGCGACGCGACAGAATTGTCACAGGTGGTCGAAGCCGGGCTCGATCACGACGGGCCGATCTACTGCCGGCTGATGCGGGCCAGCGTCCCGCGGGTGCTGGATCCCGATGCGTACCGGTTTGGTATGGGACGGGCCCGGCTGCTGCGCAACGGTAGCGATCTCGGCCTCATCGCAACAGGTTTGATGACCGAACGCGCCCTCGATGCGGCGGAGACGCTGGGCCGGCAGGGTCTCTCTGTCGGCGTGCTGCACGTGCCGTGCCTGAAGCCTTTCGATGCCGACGCGGTGGCGCAGTTTGCGTCGGGCGTCCGCGCCGTCGTCACTGCCGAAAACCACATGGCGCAGGGCGGGCTGGGGACGCGTGTCGTCGAGGCGCTCTATGCCGCCGCGGTCCAGCGACCGCTGCACCGCGTCGCCCTGCCCGACCGCTACATCGAGTGCGGCTCACTCCCCTACCTGCAGGATCGCTACGGCCTGTCCTCCGACCGCCTCACCGAGGCCGCCCTCCACTTTGCCAGGATCCATTGCGCATGACCACGAGTCGCCGCGACTGCCGCGTCACCCGTATCGATACTTATGTGGTGGACGCCCGCTGGTGCAACTGGGTGTTCGCCCATGTGTTCACCGACGACGGCATCTGCGGCATCGGCGAAGGCACCTGCGAATTCCAGCCGAAGGCCGTCGAGGCGGTGATCCAGCAGCTCGGCCGCCGGGTCGTGATCGGCCAGTCGGCCTTCCAGATCGAGAAGATGTGGCAGGAGATGTTCCGCAACGAGTTCGCGCGCGGCGGGCCGATCCTCAACGCCGGCATCGCCGCGATCGAGATTGCGCTGTGGGACATCATCGGAAAGTCTCTGGACCGGCCGGTCTACGACCTCCTCGGCGGGCGACTCTACGACCGCCTCCCCGCTTATGCCAATGCGTGGTACGGCGCGGGGGCGGATCGCGATGCCATCGCCGCAGCGGCGAAGGCCGCCGCCGCCAAGGGCTATCGCGGCCTCAAGTTCGATCCCTTCGGCCATGCCGGGCGCGATCCGGATGCGCGCACCATCGCGGGGGCGATCGATCTCCTTGCGGCTGTCCGCGACGCGGTGGGGCCGCATGTGGACCTGCTGATCGATGCGCACGGGCGCTTCAGCCCGGGCACGGCCGTCGAGATCGCGGCGCTGCTGGAGCGGCACGGCGTGTTCTGGTTCGAGGAGCCGACCGACCCCGAGAACGTCCTCGCCCTGCACAAGATCGGCCGCCACAGCCGGGTCCGGCTGGCCACGGGCGAGCGCTGCTACACGAAGCACCACCTGCAGGCGCTGCTGGGGACCAACGAGGTCGATGTGCTGCAGCCCGACATCATGCATGTCGGCGGCATCCTCGAGGCCAAGAAGATCGCCGCGATTGCTGACGCCCAGTATGTGCCGGTGTCGTTCCACAACCCGTTCGGACCGGTGGCGACTGCCGCAGCCATCCAGCTCGACGCCTGCACGACGAATTTCATCATGCAGGAGAGCTTCTGCGAGTACACGCCCGAGTGGCGCTTTGATCTGCTGGAGCATGCACCACGGCCGCAGGATGGGCATTATGCGATCCCGACACGGCCCGGGCTCGGGGTCGGCGAGTTCATCCCCGAGGCAGCGCTCGCCCATCCGTTCGCGCCGGATGCCTTCCTGCCGATGTGGACCGAGAACTGGCGCAGCAGCTTCTGAGCCGCGAGCGCTCGGCCTATTTGAACAGCAGGCTGACGAGGCCGGTCGACAGCACCGGGAAGAACACCAACAGCAGCACGACGACGCACTCGGCGGTGAAGAACGGCCACAACTCTTTCCACAGCTGGCGCTGCGTGATGTTGCCGATCTTGCAGGCAACGAACAGGCACACGCCGACCGGCGGCGAGATCAGCCCGAGCGTGCAGCTGACGATCATCACCATGGAAAAATGGATGTCGTCGATGCCCATCTGGCGTGAGATCGGCAGCAGGAACGGCGCCAGCAGCAGCAGGGCCGGTCCCGCATCCAGCGCCAGCCCTATGATCAGGAAGGCCACGACGCAGACGAGCAGGAACAGGGTCGGCTGCGCCTTGAACAGGCTGGCGAGCTGCCCCGTCCACTCGGCGATGCCTTCCATGATCAGGACGTAGTTCACCACCTCGACGGCGGCGATCAGGATAAACAGCGCGGCCGTGAGCCGCGCGGCGTTGCGCAGCGAGATGACAAGGTCGCGCGCCGTCATCTGGCGGAAGACGACAACGCTGAGGAACAGCGCGTACAGCACGGCAATGCCACCCGCCTCGGTCGGCGTGAACACCCCCGACAGCGTGCCGAAGATGATGAAGGCCGGCAGGCTGAGCACCAGCAACCCGTCGCGGATGACACCCGGGGCCTCGGCCCGCGAGACCGTGATCTCCGAGCGCGGCAGTTCACCCCGCAGCGCCTTCAGGAAGATCACCGCGGCGATCGACATGCCGAGCACCAGACCGGGCACGATGCCGCCGACGAACAGCTTGAGCACCGACACATCCGCGACGGCGGCGTACAGAACCATGATGACGGAGGGCGGAATGATCGGGCCGATCACCGACCCGGCCGTCACCAACGCCGCCGCGAAGGCGCGCGAATAGCCCTCGCGCGGCATGCCGTTGATGAAGATCTGGCCCAGCGCCGCCATGTCGGCGATCGCGGTGCCAGAGATGCCGGAAAACAGGATGGCGGAGACGACCGCCGCATAGGCGGTGCCGCCGCGCAGCCGCCCGACGATGATCCGCGACAGATGGATCAGCCGCTCCGAGATGCCGCCGCGCGTCATCAGCTCGCCGGCGAGAATGTAGAACGGCGCCGCCAGCAGGACGAAGCTGTCGAGCCCGGCGAACATCTTCGCCACGACGTTCAATTGCGCCATGCCGGTCCACCACAGGGCGGCAGCACCCGAGAGGCCGAAGGCGAAGCCGATCGGCACGCCGATCGCCAGCAGGACGACGAGGACGACAGCAAGAACAATCATGCGGGGGGACTCCGTTCCGGTCCGGTGTCCCGCCCGGCCAGGAGATCAGCGATCCGCACAAAGGTGACGAGGACGAGCAGCAAGCCGCCAACGACCATGGCGGCGTAGACCCACACCATCGGCATGCCCGAGGTGGGCGCGGTCTGGCGGCCGTTGAGCCAGCAATAGATCACGGACTGCCATGCGACGATGAGGGCGAAGCCGAGCACGCAGACTTCGATGACGAGCTTCTGGATGCGCCGGCCACCGCTGCCGAGGAACTCGCCGATGGCGTCCATGTCCATGTGTTCGAGGTACCAGCTGGCAGTCGCGGCCCCGAGAAAGGTCAGCCAGACGGCGAAGTAGCGGATTGCCTCCTCGCTCCACGAAATGGAGTCGAACATCACATAACGCTGGAACACCGCTGCGCCGTTGATCACGACCAGCAGCGCCAGCAGCGCCCCGATGGCATAGTCGGCGACAACGACGATCCGGTGGGTGAGGTCTCGCAGCCGATCCATCAAGGCTCCGGGGCAGAAAAACGGCCGGGGATGGATCCCCGGCCCGGATGCCATTACTGTCCGTAAACGCGCTTCTTCGATTCCTCGACGGCAACGAGGAGTTTGTCGACGGGATCCTTGCCAGCCTGTGAGACGATGAACTCGATCACGGCGCCCTGCGAGGCCTTGCGGAACGCCTCTTTTTCGGTGGGCGAGCTCACATAGACCTTCACACCCTGGGCCTTGATCTTGTCGATCGCCTGGAGGCTGTCCATGGACTTCTTGGCATTGGCCACCTCGCTGTGCATGCGGGCACCATCTGTCAGGATCTTCTGGTGGTCAGGCGAGAGCTTCGCCCAGACCGCATCGTTGATCAGCATGACGTGCAGGCCGTAGATGTGCTCGTTCACGCTCATGAACTTCTGCACCTCAAACAGCTTGCCGTCATGGATGGTCGAAGCCGCATTCTCCTGCCCGTCCACCACGCTCTGCTTCAGCGCCGGGATCAGTTCCGGCCATGAGATCGGCGTCGCCGAAGCCCCCAATGACTTCATGAAGTTGACGTAGACTTGGCTCTGCATGGTCCGCATCTTCAGACCCTTCATGTCCTCGGGAGTCTTGATCTCGCGGACATTGTTGGTGAGGTTGCGGAAGCCGTTCTCCGACATTGTGAGGGTGCGCATGCCGGTGGCCTTGCGCATGTCTTCAGCCATGTCGCGCACGTAGGCGCTCTGCATGAAGTCCCACGCCACCGGCGAAGACGGGAACAGATAGGGGATCTGGAAGACCTGCATGGGCTTGTGGAACGACCCCAGCACGCTGTCGTCGACCAGCGCCATTTCGAGCGTGCCGTTCTTCACCTGCTCGGTGAGCTGAAGGCTGCCCCCGAGGGTGTTGAAGAACAGCCGGACTTCCAGCTCGCCCTTGCTCTTGAACTCGACATATTCCTTGAGGGCCTTCATGCCCGAGATTTCGCCACCGACGCTCTCGGGAGCGCCAATCGAAAACCGCAGTACCGTCTTCTGCTGTGCGAATGCAGTGCCCCCGAAAGCGAGCACTGCCGCGGCCGCAAGGGCCAGTCCTTTCCAGTTCATCGTCTCACCTCCCCTGTTGACCGGCCCGTCCGGCCGGCTCGAGCAGACGCTCGTTGACGCAGTTGCGCAGGCTGCCCGTCCTGAGATGCCGCAACACCGTGTCCAGGCCCCGGCTTCGCATGTCGACGAGGCTGTCAGGGCTGTAGAAGGCTGCGTGCGGCGAAAGCGTGAGGCGACCGTCCAGCCAGGGCTCGCGGGCGAGCCAGGCAGCGACGAGCGGGTGATTGCGGTCGGCCGGCTCGACCGGCAGGACATCCAGTCCTGCGGCGGCCACGCGCCCGTCGCGCAGCGCCGCCGTCAGAGCGTCGAGGTCGACGATCGCCCCGCGCGCCGTGTTGACAAGAACGAGGCCGGGTTTGGCGGCGGCAAAGGCGGCGACTCCCATCAATCCGACCGTCTCAGAGCTGGCCGGCGCATGCACGCTGATGACGTCGGAGACCGCCATCAGCTCGTGCAGCGACTCGTACCGCTTGGCGTCGACGGCGATTTCCAGGCCGGAGGCGACGAACGGGTCGTGAAAGGCGATCGTCATGCCGAACGCACGGGCCCGCAGGGCCGCCGCAAGGCCGATGCGGCCGAGGCCCACAACCCCGAAGACCGCACCCCGCAGCCGCCGCACGGCCGGCGCCTCATCGAACCGCCAGCCGGCGACGGGATCGCGACGCAGCGCGTCGTGATAGGTGGCAGTGCCGCGCGTCAGCGCCAGCATCAGCGCCAGGGCATGGTCGGCCACCTCGGAGGTGCCGTAGTCGGGCACGTTGAACACCGGTACGCTGCGGGCGCCCCAGGCGGCCAGATCGATGCGGTCGAACCCGACACCGGAGCGCAGCAACGCCCGGCAGGAGGGCCAGTCTGCCGCCGCCCCGTCGGGCGCCGTATTGGCCGCGTAATGGATGATGGCATCGGCCCGCTGCCGCACCGCCGCAGGCACCGGGTTGTCCGCGGCCGTTGCTGCCGGCTGGGTGAAGAACTCGACGTCGGGCGCCTGGGCGCGCTCGAGCGCGTCGTCGCGATGGGTGAAGTGTGACAGGACGATCAGCATGGGCACCTCACCGGATCACCGCGATCATCTCGCCCATCTTCACCACGGCATCCTGCGGGCGCAGGATGCCGATCGTTCCGGCCCGGGGCGCCTCGATCTCGACAACCGCCTTGTCGGTCTCGATATCGGCAATGTGCTCGCCGGCCGCGACCGGGTCACCCTCGCGCTTGACCCAGCGGATCAGGCGCCCCTCACTGACCGTGAGGTCGCCCCACGGCATGGTCACCGGGTCGCCATCCACCGGCAGCGGCGCCGCGGCGGGCGAAGCCTGGGAGGCCGGGGTAGCGACGGGACGCGGATGCGTCGGCGGCGGGGGCGCAGGTCGCGCCAGGCCCTCGCCGCGCCCGAGGCGGCGTGACGGCAGCGTATCGCCGGCGACCGTCCGGCGCGCCGCCGCCACAATGGCGTCGACATGCACAAGCATCGCACGTTCCAGGGATGGCGCGAAGGGATGGCTCACCGGCTCGGTATGCAGGCGCTGCGGCGGGCCGTCGAGAGCGTCGAAGCACAGCTCGTTCATGGCCTGCGCCAGTTCGGCGCCGATGCCGCACATCGCATAGGCCTCGTCGACGACGAGCAGGCGGTGGGTCTTGCGGACGCTGTCGGCAACACTGTCGACATCCAGCGGCTGGATGGTGCGCAGGTCGATGATCTCGGCCTCGATCCCGTCCTGTGCGAGCAGCTCGGCCGCCTCCAGCGCCTTCACCACCATCTGGCCAGCAGACGCGATCGTCAGGTCGCGCCCGGCGCGGGCGATGCGAGCGACGCCGAAGGGTACGTAGTGATCGCCGGTGGGAACCGGCCCGCGGCTGGCGAAGAGTGCCTTGGTCTCCAGCATCAGCACCGGGTCGCGCGCATTGAGTGCGGTCTTCATCAGCCCCTTGGCATCGGCCGGGTTCGACGGCAGGCAGACGATAAGCCCCGGAATATGCGCCCAGACCGGATGATAGGTGCCGGAATGATGCGGTCCGGCCGAGCGCACCGCGCCGGAGCCGACGCGCACCACCATGGGCGCTTCCATCA
This sequence comes from Methylobacteriaceae bacterium, assembly GCA_040380755.1. Taxonomy (GTDB): domain Bacteria; phylum Pseudomonadota; class Alphaproteobacteria; order Rhizobiales; family Beijerinckiaceae; genus Alsobacter. The sequence continues at coordinate 19,751 of JBEIIL010000035.1, forward strand.
GCCCGTTCGACATGTAGCGCAGCTTCGACGCCTGCAGCACGATCTGGCCGGCGGCCTCGAACAGGAAATCGGCGAACATCAGGTCGGCGATGCAACGCACGCCCGTGGCCGCGGCGCCCAGCGCGGCGCCGGTGAAGCCCAGTTCGGAGATCGGCGTGTCGACCATCCGGTCGGCGCCGAACTCGACGTAAAGGTTCTTGGTGTGGGCGAAGGTCCCGCCACGCTCGCCAGTGCCTTCGCCGAAATAGACGATGTTGCGGTTGCGGCGCATCTCCTCGGCGATGCCGTCGCGCACGGCGTCAAGCCAGCCGAGCTCGGTCGTCTCGGCGGGTCCAGCTGAGGCCACCCGGGCCACGCCGGGGTTGAGGGGCTCGGCCGTGACATGGAGGTGGACGGTCGCCGGATCCGGCTCGCGCGAGGCGCGGGCGAAGTCGATGGCCTTTGCGACCTCGAGGTCGATGGCGGCGTCGATCTGGTCCAGCTCCTGGCCGGACACGATCGCGTAGTCCTCGATGATCCGGCGCCGGAAGGTGTCGACGGGGCAGCGGGCGGCCCATTCGTCAACCTCGGCCTGGGTCCGGTAGTTGCCGGTGAGCGGATCGCCCTCGTGGTGGCCGACGGTCCGGTAGGTCTTGCTCTCGATCAGGGTCGGACCACCACCGGCCCGGGCCCGCTCCACGGCGCGGCGGGCCTCGGTCCAGACGGCGACGACGTCGTTGCCGTCGACGCGCACGCCCGGGATGCCGTAGGCGGCCGCCCGGGTCCAGATCTCGGGGTTGCGGGTGACGCTCTTCAGCGATGTCGCCGTGGCGTAGAGATTGTTCTCGCAGACGAACACCGCGGGCGCGTTGCGGGCACCGGCGAAGTTCAGCGCCTCGTGGAAGGCGGCGTGATTGGACGCACCGTCGCCAAAGAACGCCACGGCGACGCCCTTGGTGTTGCGGAACCTGGCGCCGATTGCGGCGCCAACGGCAGACGGGATGCCGCCGCCGACGAGGCCATTGGTGCCGAACAGGCCGGTGGCGGGGTCATACAGGTGCATCGTCCCGCCGCGCCCGCCGCAGCAGCCATCGGCCTTGCCGTAGAGTTCGGCCATCAGGATCTTGGGATCCATTCCCTTGGCGAGCGCATGGCCATGGCCGCGATGGGTCGAGGTGATCCAGTCGGTCGGCTCCAGATGGCCGCAGATGCCGACGGCCGTGGCCTCCTGGCCGATATAGAGGTGCAAGAATCCGGGCGTCTCACCCTTGCGGCAGGCGACCTGGGCGGCGAGCTCGAATTTGCGCAGCAGCACCATCTGCCGGTAGAGCGCGACCATCGCGGGAGCATCGAGGCCGCGTGGCAGCGGCATCCGGTTGGTGACCGGTTTTGGCTGCCGCCTGACCGACGACGCCTTGGAGCGCAGCCCGACCGTCCTAACCCGCGCCGCCATGTCAGAAATCCCTCGCGAAACCGGCGGTCCAGCCGCCATCGATGGGCAGCACATGGCCGGTGATGTAGGTGTTGGTCGGCGCACACAGGAACAGCGCGCCGCGCGCGATCTCGTCCGGCTCGGCCGGCCGCCCCAGCGGGATATGGCTCATCAGGCGGGAATGAAGGTCGAGATCCTCGCTGCGCGCGTCCCGGATCCAGGTGCGCCAGCCCTCCGTCGCGGTCGATCCCGGGGCGATGCCGTTGACGAGGATCCCGTCGGCCGCCAGCTCGATCGCCATGGCGCGGGTGAGATTGACCACCCCGGCCTTGGCCGCCACATAGGCGCTCTGCAGCCGCATCGGCACGAGACCGAGCACCGAGGCGATGTTGCAGATCCGGCCAAACCCCTGCGCCTTCATGTACGGCACGGTGGCGCGGCTCATCAGAAACACGCCGGTCAGGTCGACCGCCAGCATGGCGTCCCAGGTCTCGACGGGAAACGCGTCGACGGTTCGGCGGTCGCCGGCCTTCACGCCGATCCCGGCATTGTTGACCAGGATGTCGAGCCGTCCGCCCAGTGCCGCGGCGGCTTGCGCCGTGACGCGGGCAATCGCGTCCCGGTCGGTCACATCCAGTTCGGCAGCAAAATGGCCCCCATCGACGGGCGGAGCCGCGGCGGCGGCCGCATGCGCCCCTGCGCCATCGCGATCTGTGAATGCCACACGGGCGCCGGATGCCGCGAGCGCCTGCGCGATCGCCAGCCCGATTCCCTGCGAGGCACCCGTGACGAGCGCCGAGCGCCCATCGAGGTCGAGGCGCATCCATATCCTCCCGGGGGGCCGCGTCCTGAGCACCGACCGGTGCTGGGCGCCCTCTCAGTTGTTATAACAATTCGGCACGAGCCTGCTGTCAATCTCCGCCTTCGCCGGTTCGGAACCGCGTCGCGAAGCGGACCTCGCTGGCGAGCGACCGGCTGAAGGCCAGTTCGAACGGCACCCCATCCCGATCATGGTGGAGCAGGCGCTGCACCAGGATCGCCGATCCCGGCGGGCAGCCCAGTTCGCGCTGGTCGACGGCGCTGGCAACGGCGGCCGAGACGGTGACGTGCAGGTCGGCCACGCGCAGGCCCAGGGAACGCTCGACGGCCCTGAACACGATCACGTCGCCGAAATCGGCTCGGGACAGCCGGCTGCCCACCGCCGGGGGAAAATAGACGATCGATCGCGCATAGGGCCGCCCGTCGCGCAGCATGACGCTGCGCAGCACATGGCAGGCGACGCCGGAGGCCAGCCCGAACGCGGCCCGCGCCTGCGAAGAGGCTTCGCGCCGCCAGGAGCGGATATCGAGGGTGGCATCGCCGACCCAGTCGATGATGTCTCCGACATGCTGGATCATCGCCTCGCGCTGCGGCACGCCGGACGCTGCAACGACCGTCGCCCGCCGGCCACGGCCGGTGCGCAGGTAGCCGTGTTCCTGTAGAAGCCGCAGGGCATGCCGGATCGTGATCCGGCTGACGCCGAAGTGCTGCGAGAGTGCATCCTCGCTGTCGAGTGCTGTTCCGACGGGCCAGGCCCCGCCACGGATCGCGTCGCGCATCGCGCCGAAGACCCGCTGGTACTGCGGAAGGATGCGGCCGCCCGGAAGCGGATCCGAATTCAGGTCCTGATGGTCCAGTGATTCAGCCACGATTCCGTCCCCGAGCGGTGGCGCGGACGACCCCGGTTTGCAAACGCCTCTGTCTGGAAGAAACTCCGTCGCAGGTCAATCAGGCAGTCCCGTCAGGAAGACCGCAGGATGAAGGAGGCCGCGCCATGCCAGGGTCCTGGACGAAACGTGCCACCATGGCGGCGCTCGCCTGCGTGCTGGGCGGCCAGATCGCCGCTGCCCAGCAGCTCACCTGCATGCCGAACACGGACGCGACGGCCGTCGGCGTCCCCGACGGCGCCATGCTGGTGCTGGTGATCGGTCCGGGGCCAGCCGAATTGCATGGGTGCGTGGGTGGTGACTGCCAGCCTGTTAGCGCGGCGCTGACGGCCGCGATCACTGACGCGGAGGTTGTCCTCACCGACGACATCATGGGCCTCACCTTGCGGATCCGTCGCGATGGCGTTCCGCTGGCGATGGAGGTGGAGTCCGGCGAGGGTGCGGCCCGACACAGTTTCAAGACACTCTGCACACAGGGCTGAGCCGGCATCACGGAGGGGTTCGCGGGGCTATCGCTCTCAAGCGTCATCCCGCCAAGCGGACACCGGTTGGCGGACAAAGATGATGCTCAATCAAAAAGCGAGAGCGGACGACCTGATGCAATCAGGTCGGATTTCGCTCGAGTTGGCGCGGCCAAGGGTCTGCGCGTAGGCGCCGGCAGCCTCGCCGCCATCCACGATCGCGGGATTCAGCGTGTAGAGACAGTCGGCGCGGTTGAGGCCACGCAGGGCGAAACGGCCGACCGCCACGAGCGCGTCGCGCTCCGGCTCGCGCAGGGCGGCCCGAAGTTCGGCCGACACCAGAAGATTGCGCTCGGCCGAGCCGCACATGGACGCGATGCGGCTGACCTCGTTGACGGCCGGGCCCACCACCGTGAAGTCGAGGCGGTCCACCGTGCGCCACCGCCCTCGAAGATCGGGTGCAGGGTCTCGATAAACACAACGGCGCGGGAGAGATGGAGACCTGCGTCCGCGCAGCGCTGCACAAAACCGTCCAGCAGGACCGGGGCGTCAGCGCCGGCGAGGCCCTGCTCCACAAGCCACGTCAGGAAGGCTGCCGTCTCCCACCGGATCATGACTCCAGCGAGGGGCGCGGAGCGTTGCTTGCACAAGGGTGTGAAGGCCTCTCTCGCCCGTCCCGAGGCTCGACGGTCAGGCCTGAATCGGCCAAGCTCCAGAAGCTTCAGAAGGCTGGACGATGGCACCGTCTCGCGACCTCCCCGATCCCGTCGAACCCAGGCCGGCCGTCGAATGGCCGACGCTGGCGTTGCTGGCCGCGATCTACGGGTCGTGGATCGCGCTCGTGGCCGGCCACGCGCATATCCCGCTGTGGCTCTGGCTGCCTCTGGCGGCATGGACGGCGGCCTGGTGGGGATCGGCGCAGCACGAGATCCTGCACGGGCATCCGACCGGCAGCCGCGCCCTCAACACGGCGCTGGCGACGCCGCCGCTCTGGCTGTGGCTGCCGTTTGAATGCTACCGGCACTCGCATCTGCAGCATCACAACGATGCGCGCCTGACCGATCCGCTCGACGATCCCGAGACGCGCTACTGGACGCCGGAGGGGTGGCGCGAGCTCGGACGGGTGGGACAGGCCGTGGTGAAGGCCCAGTCGTGCCTCGCCGGGCGGCTGGTCATCGGCCCGGTCTGGTCGATCGGACAATTCTGGATGGCCGAGACCCGGCGTATCCGTGCGGGTGACGCCCAGGCGCGTCGGATCTGGGCCTGGCACAGTCTCTTCGTGGGCCTGGTGCTGGGCTGGGCAGTGGGGGTCTGTGGCCTGCCGCTGTGGCAGTATCTCCTGGGCTTCGTCTATCTGGGGACGGCGCTGGCGCTGGTGCGCTCCTTCGCCGAGCACCGCGCCGCGGATGCGGTCGAGAAGCGGACGGCGATCGTCGAGCGCAGCCCCGTGTTCGGCCTGCTGTTCCTGCACAACAACCTGCATTTTGCGCATCATTGCTGGCCGACAGTGCCGTGGTACCGGCTGCCATCCGTCTATGCGCGGCACCGCGCGGCGCTCGTCGCCGCCAATGGCGGCCTCGTCTATCAGGGCTATGCGGAGGTGTTCCGGCGGTACTTCATCGGCGCCCACGACCAGCCGGTGCATCCGCGCGGGCGGGTGCCCGAGGGGCACGAGATGCAGCCTGACGCGATGGCACCGGTATTGGCGGTCCAGCCCGCGATGGCGCTGCCATCGGGAGGCGGGCGTTTGCCAACGCCGGCACCCGCGGCACAGCCAGGCGACTGACGGTCAGGCCGGAACCGGGCCCGCGCGCGCCGCGCAGAGCTTGAACTCGGGGATCTTGCCGATCGGATCCAGCGCCGGGTTGGTGAGCAAATTGGCCGCCGCCTCGGCGTAACAGAACGGCATGAACACCATGCCGTCAGGCACGTCCCGATCGGGCCGCGCCTGAACCACCACCGCGCCGCGCCGCGTCTCGATCCGCATCGCCTGCCCGCCACACAGGCCGAGCCGGGCGAGTTCACGGGGATTGACCAGCGCATGCGCCTGCGGCTCGATCGCCTGCAGCGGGCCGGAGCGCCGCGTCATCGAGCCGGTGTTCCAGTGCTCGAGGATCCGCCCCGTCGACAGCAGCAGTGGATAGGCCGCGTCGGGCGGCGCGTCCGGCGGCAGCTGCCGCGCCGGGACGAGGTGCGCCCGTCCGTCGGCAGTGGGAAAGGCGTGGTCGAACAGGATCGCCTGGCCGGGCCCGCCGGGATTCGCGACCGGGTAGGTCACGGCGCCGTCGCGCTCCAGCCGCTCCCAGGTAACGTTGTGCAGTGATGGGCTCAGCGCCGCCAGCTCGGCAAAGATGTCGGCCGGCCCCGTATAGGACCAGTCCAGCCCCATGCGGCGGGCGATCTCCTGGATGATCCACCAGTCCTGCCGGGCCTCGCCGGGCGGCGGCACGACCGGACGGGCGAGCTGCACCCGGCGGTCGGTGTTGGTGAAGGTTCCGCCCTTCTCGGCGAAGGCCGACGCCGGCAGGACCACATCGGCGTGGAAGGCCGTTTCGGTGAGAAACAGGTCCTGCACGACGAGATGGCCCAGCGTGGCGAGCGCCGTGCGGGCATGGTGCAGGTCAGGATCCGACATCGCCGGGTTCTCGCCCTCGATATACATGCCCCGGATGTTGCCGGCGCGGATCGCCGCCATGATCTCCACCACCGTGAGCCCACGCTCGCCATCGAGCGGCATGCCCCAGGCCTGCTCGAACAGCGCGTGCGACGCAGGACGATCAACCGGCTGGTAGTCGGCGAAATACATCGGGATCAGGCCGGCATCGGACGCGCCCTGGACGTTGTTCTGGCCGCGCAGCGGATGCAGGCCGGTGCCCGGCCGGCCGATCTGGCCGGTGACGAGCGCCAGCGCGATGAGGCAGCGGGCATTGTCGGTGCCGTGCACGTGCTGCGAGATGCCCATGCCCCAGAAGATCAGGGCCGACCGCGCCGTCGCGTAGGCACGCGCCACCTCGCGCAAGGTTTCGGCCGGGATGCCGCAAACAGGGGCCATCACTTCGGGCGAGAAGTCGCGCACGCCGTCGCGCAGCGCGGCGAAATTCGTGGTGCGGTCGCGCACGAAGGCCTCGTCCACGAGGCCTTCGGCGATGATCGTGTGCAGCAGCGCGTTGAGCAGCGCCACGTCGGTCCCGGGCTTGAAGGAGAGGTGACGCCAGGCGTGGCGCGACAGGGCCTGGCGGCGCGGATCGATGACGACGAGGCGCGCCCCGCTCTGGCGCACCGCGTTCTTGATGAAGGTGGCGGCAACCGGGTGGTTGACGGTCGGATTGGCGCCGATGACGATGATGAGCTCGGCATCGAGGGCTGCCTCAAAGGGCGCGGACACCGCTCCCGAGCTCAGCCCCTCCATCAGCGCCGCCACCGACGAGGCGTGGCAGAGGCGGGTGCAGTGGTCGACATTGTTCGAGCCAAAGCCGGTGCGGACCAGCTTCTGGAAAAGATAGGCCTCCTCGTTGGAGCCCTTGGCCGAGCCGAAGCCGGCGAGGCTGCGCGGCCCGTGCGTGTCGCGGATGCGAACGAGGCCGGATGCGGCCACATCCAGCGCCTCGTCCCAGGTGGCGGGGCGGAAATGTGTCCAGGGGTTGGCGGGGTCGACCGTGTCGCCGGCGTGCTTTGGCACGCCCGGCAGGCGGATCAGCGGCACCGTCAGCCGGTGCGGGTGGGCAGCATAGTCAAAGCCGAAGCGGCCCTTGACGCAGAGCCGGTTGTGGTTGGCCGGGCCGTCGCGCCCCTCCACGGCGACGATGCGGTCAGCCGCGACCTTGTAGGTGATCTGGCAGCCGACACCGCAATAGGGGCAGAGCGAGTCGACCGAGCGGTCCGGGTGTACGTCGCGGACGCCGTCATGGCCGACCAGGCTGGCCGGCATGAGGGCGCCGGTCGGGCAGGCCTGGACGCATTCGCCGCAGGCGACACAGGTGGAGTCGCCCATCGGATCGTCGAGGTCGAACACCACCGTGCTGCGGTCGCCGCGCCAGGCCATGCCGATGACGTCGTTGACCTGCACCTCGCGGCAGGCGCGAACGCACAGGCCGCACTGGATGCAGGCCTCGAGGTTGACCGCCATGGCAGGGTGGCTGATATCGCGCGGCGGCGCCGGGTCTGAGGCCGGGAAACGGCTGGTCGACAGGCCAACGGCATCGACCTGGCTCCAGAAGGCTGCGTCCGGATCCGGCGCGCGGTCACGCGGCGGCTGGTCGGCCAGCAGCAGCTCCAGCACCATCGTGCGCGCCGCGACGGCCCGGTCGCTGGCTGAATGGACGACCATCCCGGGCGCGGGAACGCGACGGCAGGACGCGGCGAGGACACGCTCGCCGCTCACCTCCACCATGCAGGCGCGGCAGTTGCCGTCCGCCCGGTAGCCCGGCTCAGGCCGGTGGCACAGATGCGGGATCGCCGTGCCGTGGCGGTGGGCGACGTCCCAGATCGTCTCGCCCGGCGCCGCCTCCACGGCGATGCCATCGAGGGTGAAGGGGACCGCTGCGCTATCAGGGCTCATGCGGGAGCATCCGCGTCCGATCGGGCCTCGGCCGGTGACACGCCGATTTCGGCCGGCGCAAACAGGTGCGGGAAGTGGCGGAACAGGCTCTGCAGCGGGTTGGGCGCCGCCTGGCCGAGCCCGCAGATCGAGGCGTCCCGCATCACTTGCGACAGCTCCGACAGCAGGGCCACGTCCCACTGCGGCTGCTGCATCAGCTGGCGCGCCTTGCGGGTGCCCACCCGGCACGGCGTGCACTGGCCGCAGGACTCGTCCTCGAAAAAGTGCATGAGGTTCAGGGCCGCGGCGCGCAGGTCGTCCTGGTCGGACAGAACCACCACTGCCGCTGAGCCGATGAAGCAGCCATGCGGCTCGAGCGTACCGAAATCGAGCGGGATGTCGTCCATCGCAGCCGGCAGGATCCCGCCGGAGGCGCCGCCCGGCAGAAAGGCCTGCAGCGTGTGGCCGGGCGCCATGCCGCCGCAGAACTCGTCGACCAATTCGCGCAGCGTGATGCCGGCCGGGGCGAGCTTGACGCCGGAATCGCGGACGCGCCCCGAGACCGAGAACGAGCGCAGTCCGCGGTGGCCGTGCCGGCCGTGGCTGGTCCACCAGGCCGGGCCGCGCTCGACGATGTCGCGCACCCAGAACAGGGTCTCGACATTGTTGATCAGCGTCGGCCGGCCGAACAGGCCGACGCGGAACGGCAGCGGCGGCTTGTGGCGGGGCAGGCCGCGGCGACCTTCGAGCGAATCCAGCAGCGCCGATTCCTCGCCGCAGATATCGGCGCCGGCGCCGCGACGCAGGTGGATCACCGGCCCGCCCGGCGGCAGGCGCGCGATCTCGCGCTCGAGGATGGCGCGGGCGACCGGATACTCGTCGCGCAGATAAAAATAGATCTCGTCCGCCCCCACCACATGGGCGCCGACCAGCATGCCCTCGAGCACCCGGTGGGGGTCGTTCTCCAGATAGAACCGGTCCTTGAAGGTGCCGGGCTCGCCCTCGTCGGCATTGACGACCATCAGCCGCGGCCCGGGCTCGGCACGGACGGCACGCCACTTGCGGGCGGTGGGAAAGCCGGCACCGCCGAGGCCGCGCAGGGACGCGTCATCGAGGCTGGCGAGGACCGCGTCGGCGGAGAGCGTGCCGTCACGCAGGCGACCCAGAAGCGCATAGCCGCCGCCGGCCCGGTAGGCGTCACACGCGACATAGTCCGGCAGCCGGGGAACCGTTTCGCCGGCGGCCAACGCGGCAGCGACGGTGGACGAAGTGGCCGGGGCAACCGGGTTGTGGCCGATGGCGACGGCGGGCGCGTGGTCGCAGAGCCCCATGCAGGGCGCGCGAACGACGCGCAGCCCCGGCCCGGCGAGGCGCTGGAGGTCGGCGAACAGCGCTCCGGCACCAGCCATCGCGCAGGGCAGGCCCTCGCAGGCCCGCACGGTCAACGGCGGCAGGGGCGGCTCGTCCTCCGTCTGAACGTCGAAATGGGCATAGAAGGTCGCCGTCTCGAACACGTCGGCGAGCGACAGGCGCATGGTCTCGGCCAGCGCAGTGAGCATCGCTGCCGGGATGCAGCCGCAGCGGTCCTGGATCAGGTGCAGGTGCTCGACAAGCAGGTCGCGGCGGAGCGGCCGGTCGCCCAGCAGCGCCTGCAGGAAGTCGAGCGACCCAGGGTCGGCCTGCCGTCCCTTCGGCGCGGCACGGGGCTCGCCCCGGCCCCGACGGGGCGGCTCATCGTCAGGCCCTGAGCCCTCTGCCGTCATGTCCGGCGCGTTCCTTCCCGTGCGGGACACGGGTCCGGCATCGTCATGCCAGCCCGTGTCCGTTTGTCGATGCATATCACCAAAAGGCCTGGGTGGGTCCAGACCCGTCCGCTTCAGGCGCGCCCTACCGCGATGGTAGCACAGGAACCAGTCGGGTTCGTCCTCCCGGCGCTGGCAACGAGCGGGCCTGCGGCCTCACCGCAGGCGCTTGGTCGCGGTGATGCGGAAGGCCGTCGAGGCAAGGAAGCCGCCGGCGGCGATGGTCTGCAGGGCGGCGTCGGCCACCCGCGCCGTGTCGAGGCCGGAGGTGTCGAAGCCGAAGGCCGACAGCGCCAGGGCGGCGAGGCCGACGAGGTTGGACCAGACGGTGCGGGACTGGAGGATGGGCTTGAGGCTGTCCATGGCGTTGTCCTTGGTTGCGGGCCGGGAGGGAGCAGCCAGCGCGAGGGCCCGGGCCTCGACGGTGGCGACGCGACGGGTCCAGCCGCGGCCGAAGGCGGTCCAGGTCGGCAGTCGCTGGAGAAAGGCGCGCCGGGCGGCACAGAGCGCCCGGACATGGGCGGCGGCGGCGCCGCGGCGCGCGGCAGCGAGCGTGGCCGGGCCGATGCGGCCGTCGGTGTCGACGCCGAGCACGCCCTGCAGCATCACGGCGGCCCGATGCGGTCCGGAGTTGACGGCAAGGTCGAAGACCGCGAGGTCGAGGCCGTCCGGCAGGGCGTCGCCCGCCACCGGGTCCCAGTAGGAGCGGCGGTAGATCGCCGCAATCTCGGCGCGGTCAAGCGCCTTCAGCTCGGCGATGGTGACCGGCCGGCCGCGCTCGGCCGCCAGCGTGGCCAGCGTGATGCCGCGGAAGGTGGCGCCGCCGGGATCGCGTGGATCATTCGAGAAACCGCCCTCGGCGGCGAGCACGGTGGCAAGGGCCGTGTCAAAGTTCGTGCGCATGGTCAGATCTCCGCGGCATAGTCGTAGGGGCCGGCGCCCGAGACGGAGGGCGGTGCCGCCATCTCGAGGGCGAGGTCGGCGACCGGCAGCGCCACGGCGCTGCGGCGGAAGAAGCGGCGGGCCAGCAGCAACTCCAGCGCCGGCGGACGACGCTCGAACGGGGTCGCGAACGCCCCCTCCTCCAGCTGGACATCGGCGATGTCGACGCTCGCGGCCACGCTGCCGGCGATCAGGAAACGCAGCACCGTCGATGAGCCGGGGCCGACGCTGCGGCCCGCGAGAGCCGGCAGGGCAAGCACGAGCGTGCGTCTTGTCCAGGCCAGGGCCGACGGGATTGTGGTCTGGCCGATGCCAGAGACGGCTACGGCGCCACCGTCACCGAAGCGCTGCCCAGCCTCGACCAGGACTGCGGCGGAGGCCGTGCGGTACCAGAAGGACAGCGTCACCGTGCGGCCAGCCAGCCGCGCCACGTCCTCGATCCGGGTCTGCAGCTCCGGGGAGGCGCTCGCGGTCGTCGCCGTCACCGCCAGAGTGGCGAAGAAGCGTCCCGCCGGGCCGGAGCTGCCGGGGGCCAGAGCCGTCCGCGCCAGCGTGCCTGAGGCCGCGGCGGCGGACTGCACGAGCCAGCGGTCGAAGCCCAACACCGTCGGTCCGGCCAGCGCAAAGGGGCCGGGGCCGCGCTGGGCGATGGCGAAGTCGCCGTTGATCACGAGGTTGCGCAGGGCCGGCATTGCACCTGCACCCCAGTCAGACACCCCGCCGGGGAACGCCACTGCGCCCGTCTGTGGATCGGCCACGACGGCATCGCGCCAGCGCGTGCCGTCTGGCGTCACCCGCAGCCGCCAGCGGTCGTCACCGGTGAGCCCCGTCTCGGCGCGGGCGGACCAGCCGGTCTGGAACAGCTGCGAGGCGGCACCTGCCGGCGCGGTGCGGTTGAGGACCAGCCGCAGGCTGCCCCCGCCCTCACCCACATCGCGGGCGCTGAGCAGCACCGCATCACTCCGAACCGCCAGCCGGTTGGTGGCGTCGGGCGCTGTGCCCACGCCCAGCCCGTCCAGGTCGGCCAGACGCCGCAGCGCCGATTCGAGCGGCCGCCATGCGGTGCCGTCGTGCAGCAGCACGCCTTCCGCCGCCACATGGGCGATCCAGCCGGCGCGCGGCTGCAGGAAACGCCAGGCGCCGTCATCGAACGCGGCGATCTTTCCAGCCTCGCCGGCGAAGGCCCCCGTCGGCGCACCACCGACAATGACGCGGTCGCCCTCGACCGGGGAACCCGGCGGCGCCGCGACCCCGCGGGCCGAGACGGCCAGATGGACGAGACTATCCAGCAGCAGCAGCGCCTCGTTGTGGGTGACGTGCTTCTGCGCCTGGGCGGCAGCCAGCAACGGCAACCCCAGACGGGTGGTGTCGGCCATGGCGGCCTCCTGTGGATGATGGATGGGTGGGTCTGTCGGATGCCGCCTGCGGCGGACAGGACAGCGGCAGCCTGCTGCTGCGTTCAGTGGCAGCCGTGTCGGAGGCAGCCTTGGTCCGTGGCAGCCTTGGTCAGCGAACCCGGACGACCGTCTCGAGTGCCCGGCCGGCGACGGCGGCGGCGTGCTGGACGACGCGCAGCGTCAGGCTGGACTGCAGCGCACCGAAATCCCGGATCTCATCCGCGGCTGGATAGAGGACCGACGGAGCCGCCGCGTCGACGGAGCGCAGGATCGCGCCATCCGGCCCGAGTACCGCGACGGTGTAGCGCTCCGCCTCTTCGCCGAGTGGGATCTCGGCCGGCTCCCAGGCATCGGCGTCGACACGGCCGCGCCGGATCCACCGCAGGGTGATTCCGTCCGGGCCGCGCCGGGCCGAGGGGCGAACCGGCGCCAGCGGCCGCAGCGCCTCGGGGCCTGGCGTAGCGATAAGCGCGGTCATCGCAGGATCGCCATGGTCGCGGTCCGGCGGGCCGACCCGCCACTGCCAGCGACGGCCGAGCGCGGCGGCGCCGGGCGCGACCGGCCCCAGCGCCGCGGCGACAACCACCCCCCCGCGGCCGGCCGGCCCCCGGAGGGGGGCGGGCGCGGCGGCGCCCCCCCGCC
>JBEIIL010000036.1:0-32442 GCA_040380755.1 Methylobacteriaceae bacterium
GAGACCGGTGGAACCGCCACACAGCAACTGGCCGCGGTCCTGGACTTTCTTGAGCGTCTGCGCCGAGGCCGGCACGGCGACAAATGCGATGGCGAACGCCGCGGCTGCGGCGACTGCGAATTTCATGGATCCCCTCCAAGAATGTGTGAAGCCCGCGGGGGCGTTTGCCTCTCCGCGAATTGGACAAGCAAGGGCGGGGCCATTTCGGCCCCGCCCCGATTTTTTAGCGTACCGGAGGTGCGTACTGCAGGCCGCCCTTGTTCCACAGCGCGTTGAGGCCGCGCTTGATCTTCAGCGGCGATGACTCGCCGACATTGCGCTCGAAGGACTCGCCGTAATTGCCGACGTGGCGGACGATGCGCACGACCCAGTCATTGGGCAGGCCGAGCGCTTCACCGAACTTGCCCTCGGTGCCAAGCAGACGCTTGACCTCGGGGTTCTCGGACTTCAGCTGCTGGTCGAGATTGGCCTTGGTGACGCCCAGTTCCTCAGCATTGAGCATGCCGAAATGGACCCACTTCACAACATCCTGCCACTGGTCGTCGCCGTGGCGAACCGCCGGTCCAAGCGGCTCTTTCGAGATGATCTCGGGCAGAACCACGTGGTCATTGGGGTTCGCGAGCTTCAGGCGCTCGGCATAGAGGCCCGAGGCGTCCGTCGTGAACGCGTCGCAGCGGCCAGCGTCATAGGCCTTGATGGTCTCATCCGAGGACGCGAAGGCCACGACCTCATACTTCATCTTGTTGGCGCGGAAGAAGTCAGCAAGGTTCAACTCTGTGGTGGTGCCCTGCTGGGTGCACACCGAAGCGCCGTTGAGCTCGAGCGCCGAATTGACGTTCAGCTTCTTGCGGACCATGAAGCCCTGGCCGTCATAATAGTTGACGCCCGTGAAGTTCAGGCCGAGCGAGGTGTCGCGCGACATCGTCCAGGTCGAATTGCGCACGAGGACGTCAACCTCGCCCGACTGCAGCGCCGTGAAGCGGTCCTTGGAGGACAGCGGCACGTACTTCACCTTGGTGGCGTCGTTGAAAATGGCTGCGGCAATCGCGCGGCAGACATCCACATCGAGGCCGGTCCACACGCCCTTCTCGTCCGGAACGCCGAACCCGGCCAGACCGGTGTTCGAGCCGCACTGCAGAAAGCCCTTCTGCTTCACCTTTTCGAGGGTTTGCGCCGAGGCGGCACCGGCAGCAACGATCGCTGCCGCGCCAACAGCCAGAGTCACGAAGATCTTCTTCATATGGTTTGAGCTCCCACTCCATCCCACGCCCCATCCAGGGGCCGCACGCCCGCGGCAGGCCCCTTGGTGGGCCCCGTCAGGCAGCATGATCGCATCACATGTGACTTTAAGTGGCTGGTCAAGCCTTGGGCAGTTCCAGCTGTCGGTGCCCGGCCCTTCACCTTGACGTCGGCCGGACTGGCGGTGCCAATGGTGCCCCCTTCCCGCCTGCCACGGTTCCGGATTGACCATGAAGAAGATGACGCCCGAGATTGCTGACCGCCTCGGCACACGCACCCGGCTGGTGCACGCCGGCCGCAACCCCGAGGAGCAGTTCGGCTTCGTCAATGCGCCGATCTACCGCGGCTCGACGGTCCTCTATCCGACGCTCGACGACATCACCCACCGGCGCAGCCGTTACGTCTACGGCACGAAGGGAACGCCGACGATCGAGGCCCTGGAGACGGCGTGGTCGTCGCTGGCCGGCGCCGGCGGGACGGTGCTGACGCCGTCAGGCCTGGCGGCCATCGTCGTCGCGCTGCAGTGCTGCCTCAAGGCCGGTGACCACATCCTGGTCACCGACAGCGTCTACCGGCCGACGCGCCACTACTGCGACACGATCCTCGCCCGATTTGGCGTCACCACCACCTATTTCGATCCCGTGATCGGGGCCGGGATTGCCGGCATGTTCCGGCCGGAGACCGCCGCCGTCTTCACCGAGGCGCCCGGCTCGCAGAGCTTCGAGATGCAGGATGTGCCGGCCATCGCCGAGGTTGCCCACGCGCGCGGTGCCGTCGTGATCATGGACAACACCTGGGCGACGCCGCTGTTCTTCCCGCCCCATGAACGGGGGGTCGACATCTGCATCGAGGCCGGGACCAAGTACCTCTCGGGCAACTCGGATCTTCTGCTCGGACTGACATCCGCGACACCGGCCTGGTATCCGAGACTGCGTGAGACATTCGACTCCATGGCGATCTGCGCCGGCCCCGAGGATGTGTTCCTGGCGCTGCGCGGCATGCGCACCATGGCGTTGCGGCTCAAGGAACACGAGCGCCAGGCGCTTGACATGGCGCAGTGGCTCGTCGGTCGCCAGGAGGTACATACAGTCCTGCACCCGGCGCTGGAATCGCATCCTGGCCATGCCATCTGGAAGCGGGATTTTTCTGGCAGTTCCGGGCTTTTCTCCGTGATTCTTCAACCAGCATCTCAAGAAGCTCTGGCAGCGTTCCTCGACAATCTGTCGCTGTTCGGCATGGGCTATTCGTGGGGCGGTTTCGAGAGCCTTGTGGTCCCGTTCGACTGCCGCACCTATCGGACGGCCACGCAATGGTCACCGGCGGGGCCAGGCCTGCGGTTCCACATCGGGCTCGAGGACCTCGACGACCTCAAGGCCGATCTTGATGCCGGGTTTGCGCGTCTGCGCGCTGCGAGCTGAGACGAGGCAGGCTCGTGCGGGAGACGGTGGGCGGCTGGTCAGCCGCCGTCCCGTATCCGGCGCCGCTCCGCGAAGATCAACATCAGGTTGCGCACATAGATGAGCACGGCCGTGACCTGCCCGAGGATGATCACCGGCTCGCGCCGTACAAGGCCGTAGACCAGCGTCATCGAGCCGCCGGCCAGCGACAGGTACCAGAAGGCAAGCGGTATCACGCTGCGCCCGGCTCGCTCGCTGGCGAACCATTGGACAAGAAAGCGAGCGGTGAACAGGAGCTGGGCGACAAGGCCGAAGGCCAGCCAGAGGTCGAAGCGCGCAACGAACACGTCATACAGATAGTCGCGAAGGCTTTCCGAGAACGCCACCAGCATCAGGTCTGCTCCGTTACCTGCGGCACCGTCCGCCGCCGCCGCACCAGCCACCAGACCCCAGCCAGATCCATGATGCCGACCCATAGCCGGTCAAAGAACCCGTAGTTCGACCGGCCGGTCAGGCGCGGCCGATCGACCACGTCGACCAGCACTACATCGGCCCCCTCGCGCCGTACCAAAGCAGGCATGAACCGGTGCAGCGCGTCGAAATAGGGCAGCGCCAGATAGATGTCGCGGCGAAACGCCTTCAGCCCGCAGCCGGTGTCGCGGGTGCCGTCGCCGAGAACGAAGCTGCGCACCGCGTTGGCGACACGCGACTGCAGCTTCTTGAAGCCGGTATCCTTGCGGCCGAGCCGTTGGCCGGCGGCCAGCCCGGCCCGCGGCCCAGCCTCCTCGAGCGCAGCCACCAAACGCGGGATGTAGGCCGGATCGTTCTGGCCATCACCGTCGAGCGTGACGCAGACCGGCGCGCGCGCCGCCCGGACGCCGCTGCGCACCGCGGCACTCTGGCCACAGGACCGGCCATGCCGCAGCAGCCGCATCCAGGGTCGATCGGCGGCGAGCGCGGCCAGCGCCGCACCGGTGCCATCAGCCGATCCATCGTCCACATAGATCAGCTCGAACGGACCCACCGGCGCGCAGGCGGCCTCGATCTCGGCAATAAGGGGAGCCACATTGCCCTCCTCGTTGTGCACCGGGACCACCACGCTGAAACGCGGCGCCGCATTGCATGCGTCCATCGTCACGATCCCTGCTGCGCGTAGACGCCGATGTCCATGCGTCGGCCGCCATTGAGGTTGATGCCCTGCACCCGTCCGACAAGGCGGGGGACTGAGCCGGCTGCAGTGGCCGCCGCCGTGAAGGCGGCCTCGAGCCGGCCTTCGACGAACGCCACCCTGCAGCCACCACCCGTCAGGAACGCCGCAGCTCCCGCGCCATCCGTCATGTGAAGCGAGGTTCCACCAAGGAACACAAGGCTCGGCTCGCGATAACCCGCCGTGGCCAGTGCCTGCGGTCGGCACGGTGCGGCCTGTGCGGCCGCCATCAGGCGCGGGCTCAGGGCAACGGTCTGGGCCAACGGAATGGCGAAGCCGTAAATCCCCCAGGCCACCGCCGCTGACGCCAGCGTGGCCTGCACCGCCGCGGTGCCGGCCCGGCCCCCGAACAGCGCCGCAAGCGCCAGAATGGTCGCCAGCAAGGCAACGGCCAAAGCCGCGAGCGCCAACCACGGCACGGTCCGGTCCAGCCACCAGAGGCCGCCACCTGCGGCGACGGCGAGCAGAATGACCAGCAGCGGTAGCAGCGCCATGGCGACACGCGGCCAGATGCCGGTCAGCGCCAGCGCGCCGCGTTCCGCCGCCAGCGCCACGAGGATCGCCAGCGCCGGATAAAGCGGCAGCACGTAATGCGGCAGCTTGGTCGGCACCAGTTCGAACACGACCCACATCGGGATCGCCCAGGCCAGCACCAGCATGACGGCCGGATCGCGCCGGGCCCGCCAGGCGAACGGAAGGGCCAGCAGGACGAACGGGGCCAGCGGCCAGGCCGTGCCGAAGAACGCGCCCAGATAGGTTCCGGGCGGTGCGCCGTGGGATTCCTGCCCCGAGGCCGCCTTGGCAAGCATGTCCTTGCCCACCGCCTCGACGAAGAATGCGCCGCCACTCTTCAGCGTGATAGCCACGAACCAGGGCGCCACCACCAGCGCGAACAGCAGGACGCCGGCCAGCGGCCTCAGCCGCCGGAGCCAGTCGGCCCGCCGTTCGGCGAGGCTAAGCCCGACGGCGGCCAGCCCTACGACGGCAAGGGTGATCGGCCCCTTGACCAGCGCCCCGATCCCGAGCGCAAGCCAAAAGGCGGCGGCCCAACCCAGCGACGCCGCGCGGCGGGGAAGGTCACGGTCCATCCAGGCCCGCGCCAGTGCCGCCATTGCGATCGTGACCGTGGCCGCCACCACGGCATCGGTCTTCGCCAGCCGCGCCTCGACGCCGAGCAGGATCGTTCCCGCCATCAGCAGGCCGGCCATCACGGCCGCTCGCCGCGTCGTCAGCGCCGCGGCAGCCAGATAGGTGAACAGCACCGCCAGGACGGCCCCGATGAGCGAGGGCAGCCGGTAAAGCCAGATCGTGGTGCGGGCATCGGAGAAACCGGCAGCGTCGGCGGCAGCCACCACGCCGGCCTGCATCCAATAGATGCCGACAGGCTTCTTGTGCCGGGCCTCGCCCTGGAAGCGGATGTCGACCGCGTCGCCCGTCTCGAGCATCTGCTTGGTCGCCTGGGCGAAGCGCGGCTCGTCCCGGTCCATCGGCTGAAGCGTCACGAACCCCGGGGCGAACAGAGCAAGGCAGGCGACGAGCAGCAGAACCAGGGCGCGGCCGTGCCCGGCTTCGGCGAAGCCGAACAGCCGCTCGATCGGCGAAGGCGTTGACATCGGCTACCTCGATAGCGGGACAGGTCGGACGGCGGTGGCGTCGCCCGGCACCGTCACACTGCGTCTTAGTGGGTCCCGCGGCTTTTCCCAACCCCCGGGCAGAACGCCGGCGACAAGGACGGAGATGGCGACCCCGGCAGGAGCGCATATTGCAAGCGCCGTCAGGGCGCTAGTTTCCCCAATGGCCCCGGCACGCCCATTGCGACTCCAAGGCTTTTTCGGACTGTTCCAAACGCAAAACGCCGGCCGCCGGCCCAACAAGGGACGGGCGGCCGTCAGCCCACAACCTCGCCCCTGCGGACCTCGTAGACGTCGCCCGCATCTTGGACGGTTCGGACTGGCCTTGCCAGACGCCATGGTAACCGATGGAGGCCGCGATGGTGATCGTCCGAAGGCTGAACATGGTAGCGATGTGCGCGGCATACCGCGCACCCTCTTCGCCGACATCTTGCGCCTGACTGCGGAAATGCGGCCGCCACCGCTCACCTCGAATGCGTAGTACATTCGGATGTCGCGTATCTGATCGAAAATCACGGGGAAGATGCGTCTCGATGAGAGAAGAGTCGGCGTTGTTGCCGCTCCCCAACCCGAGCGGGCGTCCAAACAACAGCCAAAAGCTAGCCGGCGTCGAAATAGGCTTGTAAAAATCCGTTGTTCGCGGCATTTTTGGCCTCATACCGCCGTCTATATGAGGAATGTCGGGCTAAAGATGAATTATATTTTTCCTGCTACCGACCTAAGCTCAAGAAATTCGCATGGAGACGGCGAGCATTTGCGTTCGGCGGGATCGTGGGCGCAGGCGCTCTTCGACCCGAAGGCTTTTGCGCACGAGCAGGATTGTCTCTCTCGCGTCTGGACGCTTGTGGGTTTAACGACCGACATTCCACGCGACAATGATTGGATCACCGCTAGGCTGGGCGCCAGATCCATCTTCGTTCAGCGTTTTGGCGAAACGATCCGGGCATTTGAAAACCGCTGCGCGCATCGGCATTTTCCACTGCGCAATGCGCCAAGGGGGAATGGCGTCGTCCGTTGCGGCTTTCATCACTGGATGTATGACAAGGAAGGTCGAGCGGTCGGCATTCCCCGTTGCACCGAGCTTTTCGGTATGACGCCGCGCGAACTGGGCGCCAAGCTCAACGCCGTTGAGATCGCCACATGCGGTGCCTTGATCTTCGGTCGATTCGCCGGCGGCGCCGATACGCGATCGCTGGGAGACTATCTCGGCGATGGCTTCACGATCCTCCAGGCGTTCTCGACATTCGACAGGACGCCACGAAGTTTCACACGGAAGATCAACGCCAATTGGCGGCTGCCGCTGCATATCAGCATGGACGATTATCATATCGTCGCTGTGCATCCGACGGGCTTTGGTAAGAATGGCTATTTGCAAAACGGCGTCACTTATTTTCGTTTCGGCGATCACAGCGCCTTTTTCCCGGGCGCGGAACGCGACGCATTCGACATCCTGGTCCGCGAATGCCGCGACGAAACCTACAAGCCGCATCGATTCCGGATTTTCCACTTCTTTCCCAACCTTTCAGCGGTGATTATGAAAGTGCCGGGTTTCTGGCTCACGATGCTGTTTCAATACCGAGCGGTCGCGATGGACCGAACCGAGATTCAAATCTGGTATTACCCGGCTCCGTTTCAGGCAAAATCGGAAACGTGGATGCAGCGCGCCTATGCGGATCAGATGACGAAGGTCATGCCCTTCTTCATCAGGAAAGTGCTGAGCGAAGACAATGTCGTGA
This sequence comes from Methylobacteriaceae bacterium, assembly GCA_040380755.1. Lineage (GTDB taxonomy): Bacteria > Pseudomonadota > Alphaproteobacteria > Rhizobiales > Beijerinckiaceae > Alsobacter. Next base: position 7,211 of record JBEIIL010000036.1, read on the forward strand.
ATGAACGACATCAGTCGATCGCCGGGCAAATCGACGGCTTACCGATCTATGGACAGCAGGAAGAGCGGATCATCTGGTACGAGGAAAGCTATCGTCGTTTCCTGGCGCTTGATCCTGCGCCCCTGCCCACTGTCCACGGCACGGCCACGGGCTCACCGAACCCCGCGGGTGGCGCCGATCAGATCCGGCTTGCGGATGCCGGCATGGACCTGTTGGAAGGGTAAACCCGGAGCTCCGATACCCAAAAACGCGTCGACCCATTTGGGAATCTGGCCGAAATCCTAATCAATATCAACGCTTTACTTGTGGCGTTGGCGACCCCGGCAGGGCTCGAACCTGCGACCTCGGACTTAGAAGGTCCTTGCTCTATCCAGCTGAGCTACGGGGCCGGCGGCGCGACAGGGCGGCGCCCGGTCGCGCGGAGCGGGACGCGTGGTCAGGCGTCAGTGAGTCCACTGACCGACGCGGTTGAACTTGAAATTGTCCGAATAGGCGATCTGCCGCCGCTTGGGATCCTTGGGCTCCTCCACGATGGCGGCAATGCCGTTGCGCGCCGCATAGGCGAGCGCCTCGTCCTTCGTGGCAAACCACAGTTTCACCTGCTGGCGCATGTCGGACGAACTCGTCCAGCCCATCAGCGGATCGATGCTGCGCGGCGCCTCCGGCTCATATTCGAGCAGCCAGCGGCTGGTCTTGGCGACACCCGACTGCATCGCGGTGCGGGCGGGGCGGTAGATCCGGGCGGTCATGGCGGACGGTCCCCTGGAGAGTGGGCAGGATCAGGACAGCTGCGAGCCGGCACCAAGGCGTGGTCGGGGCAGCAGGATTCGAACCTGCGACCTGAAGTTCCCAAAACTTCCGCGCTACCAGACTGCGCTATACCCCGCCTGTCGGCTGGCGCGGCTCGCTGCCGCAGCGCTGCGGTAGCATCACCGGCGCCGTGCGGCAAGCCTCAGGAGCGCCCGCCCGTGAAGAGAGGGTGCTGCACGCGATCACCGGCCTTGATCCCGAGCTTTGCCGCGATCCCGCCATTGAGCTCCAGCACGGCTAGGACCGGCTCGCCGGACGCGATGGTGCGGGTCGAATGCGGCTCGGTGTTCTCGGCGATGCGCGCAATGCTGCCATCCTTGCGGATGAACAGCATGTCGAGCGGGATGAAGGTGTCCTTCATCCACATCATCACCGGCTGGGTTTCCTTGAAATCAAACAGCATGCCCCGGTCCGCCGGCATGTAGCGGCGGAACATGAGGCCGCGGGCGCGCTCCTCGTCGTTGCGCATGACCTCGACCTCGAAGTTGCGCGCCCCCTGCGAGGTGGTGATGACGAGCGTCTCGACCTTGCCCTGGGCAAATGCGAACGAGGGGATGCCCACCGCCATCAGCAGGGCAAACACAACGCCAAGCCAGGCTGGCCGGTTGCGGATCAGGGAAACGAACAACGCCATGCGCGGCACACTGCCTCGCCGACCCGCGCGCCGTCAACGCGCCGCGAGTCAGACCTGACCGGTCAGTGCGACGACGGCAGACCACCGCCGTCCAGCGGCCGCACCTCGGATGCCATCAGCCCCTTCGGCCCATCACCGAAACGCACCAGCACGACCTGTCCCGGCTTGAGTTCGGTGAGCCCATAGCGACGCAACGTCTCCATGTGCACGAAGATGTCGCCCGTCCCCTCGCCGCGCGAGACGAAGCCGAAACCGCGCAGCCGGTTGAACCACTTCACGACTGCGTGTTCGAGCCCGCTTGTCGGGGTGACGACCACATGGGTCCGCGGTGGCGGCAGCGTGGCCGGATGAGGAGCCGTGGAGCTGTCCATCGACAGGATGCGGAACGCCTGGTAGCCCCGGGCGCGGCGCTGGATCTCGCACACAACCCGCGACCCCTCATAGGCGGTGACGTAACCGTCACGACGCAGGCAACTGGCATGGACGAGGACATCCGGCATGCCATTGTCTGGGACGATGAAACCGTAGCCTTTTGACACGTCAAACCACTTGATAACGCCAGCTATCTCGATGAGGTCGAGTGGGGCTTCGGGCTCGCCTTCAAGACGCGAAGCGCCTTCGCCGGGTCCACGGCTTTCGGCACTGCGCAAATATTTTAAATCATAGTCGTCCGACATGGCGGTACACCGAATTGCGCGTTGTTAAATGAAGTCAGAAATCAGTGGGAATCGAGCAATCCTAAGGTTGATTCTCTCCGCCGAGCATACCATCGGCTTACGACCGCGACAGCGGTTTGTAGAGTTATCGACCGCTCAATGCTTGCGCCGAGGCCGCCTCCAGGACAGTCCCGATGTCGCAGCGCAACACCACCGAGGCCGCCGTGTCGAGCGGGGTCGGTTCCCGGTTTACGATGACCAGCGTTGCGCCGGCATCGCAGGCCTGCAGAGGCAGCCGGGCAGCCGGATAGACCACCAGCGAGGAGCCGATTGCGAGGAACAGATCACTGTCGGTCGCGGCCAGGTGGGCGCGCCGCATGGCCTCTGCGGGCATCGGCTGGCCGAACGAGATGGTAGCCGATTTCACCAGTCCGTTGCACGCCGTGCAGATCGGGGCAGCGCCCTCCGCCTCGAAGCCACGACGCAGACCGTCGAGCTCGTGCCTGAGCCCGCAGGCGAGGCACGTCGCATAGGTCCCGTTGCCATGCAGCTCGACAATCGCCTCGGCAGGAAGGCCGGAGGCCTGGTGCAGACCGTCGATGTTCTGCGTCACCACTGCGCGCAGCCGGCCAGCGTCCCACAGCCGCACCAGGGCGGCATGGCCCCGGCCGGGGCTCGCCCCCGCTGCGTGGTCATCCATGGCGAATTTCCGCCGCCAGGCCTCACGCCGGACCGCCTCGCTGGCGACGAAGGCGTCGAACGGGATCGGCTTGTTGACCAGCCAAGGGCTTCCCGGCGAACGGAAATCCGGAACCCCGCACTCGGTGGAAATGCCAGCACCGGTGAAGGCGACAATCCGCTCGGCCTGACGCAACAGGTCGCCGAGCGCCTGCGCGGCCTCCCCCGCATCAACGATGATCGTGCCGTCGCGCCACATGGTCGGAACATGGCACGGGCTGGACGGCAGGCAAGCCTGCTGCCCGTCAGGCCGGTGGCACGATTACGATCACCGGTCGATGGCCGTGCAACGCCACGGCCCCCACTGGGGCCCCCTGCCCCGCTCCAGGCAGGTCTGCGATGTGCCAGACAGGACCGGAACCGGGAAGCTGCGCCGGGTCGACCGGGTGATCTCCGATCCCGGCTGTGACCGCCCGGGAATCGGTGCTGAAACCGAGACCGCCGGCCTTCAGCAGGGCTTCCTTGCGAACCCACAGCCTGACGAAAACGTCCGGACGGTCTGCTTCTGGAAGCTGGACGAATTCAGCCAGCTCCGCGCCAGTCATTACCGTCGGCGCGATGATGTCTGCATCGGGCGGCGCCCCGGGCTCCAGGTCCAGGCCGACTTCGGTCGCCGCAAGCGCGACACCGACCCAACCGTCGCAGTGGCTGATGGAGAACCAGGGCCCGTCTGTGACAAATGGCCGCCCCAGCGGATCCAGCGTGATCGCGAACCCGTCGGACGCGCATCCCAACATCGGCGCGAGCATCAGCCGTACGAGGCGCCGGCCGGCGACGAAATCCCGGCGCACCAGCGGATGCGCCATGCTGGCGGCCCGGCCATGCTCGTCTTCCGGCAGCGGCACGTCCGGAACGGCGTCGATGGGCCGGACCGTCACCTGAACGATGCCGGGCGGCATCATTCGGGCGGCGCCGCGGCTGGCCGCGCGCGCAGCGGCAGCTCATCCATGCGCAGCAGAAAGAGGATCGCGACCGCAACGCAAACAGCCGCTGCGGCAAACAACCACCGGAAAGCTTCCAGTACGGGGCCTCCGGCGGCCGGGAGGGCTGCGCCCGCCGCTGGTCCATGCAGACCGCTGGCGACACCTCCCGACAACAGGATGGCGCCAAAGACGGCAACCACCAGTGCCCCGCCAAGGCTGCGGAAAAAATTCATGCCGGCCGTGGCCGTTCCAAGCTGCCCCGGATGAACGGCATTCTGGATCGACACCGTGGTCACCGGCATCAAGGTTCCCAGTCCGAAGCTGACAAGCGTGAACATGGCCTCGAGTGCACCAAGACCGGCGCGGTCGGCCGTCAGCGCGAGCGCGACCAGCGCAAGGCTGGCCACGGCCAATCCCGCGACCGGCACCCGGCGGTAATGCGCCACCTTGGTCATCGCCCGGCCAGACGCCGTCGCCCCGACCACGGTGCCAACCATGAACGGCACCAGCGCGAGGCCGGAATCGGCCGCCGAGTACCCCTTCACAACCTCGAGGAAGACCGGCACGTAGATCGACAGGCCGATGAAGGTTCCCATGCCGAAACAGGCCGCGAGCGTACCGTTACGGACGACCGGATTGGCAAACAATGTCAGCGGGATCAGCGGCTCGGATGCCCGGCCAAGCCGCAGACCAAACAGCACCCACAGCAGCGCCGAGCTGCCAAACAGTGCCAACATCGGGGCCGACAACCAGGGGAACCGATGGCCGCCCCAGTTGAGGGCGAGCATCAGCGCTGTCGTCGCCGCCACGAGCAGGACCGCACCAAGCAGGTCGAGGCGGTGCGGCCGCTGGTAGACCGGCAGGCGCTTGAGCAACGTCCACGTCATGCCGAAGGCGGCCAGCCCGAGCGGCACATTGATCCAGAAAATGAAGGACCAGTGCAAATGCTCGGCAAACATGCCGCCAAGGACCGGGCCGGCCAGGCTCGAACTGACAAACACCCCGGCAATATAGCCCTGGTAGCGGCCGCGCTCACGCGGCGCCACGATGTCGCCTATGATCGTCTGGGCCAGCGAGATGAGACCGCCACCGCCCAGTCCCTGCACGGCGCGCGCGAGGATCAGCGTCATCATGTTCGGCGCGATCGCACAGCCGATCGAGCCGACGATGAACACCGCCACGGCCACAAGCATCGTCGGCCGCCGGCCGGCAATGTCGCTGAGCTTGCCGTAAAGCGGCGTGACTGCGGTTGCGGTGACGAGATAGCTGGTAACGACCCAAGACAGCAGCTCGGCGTTGCCCAGCTCGCGGCCGATGGTCGGCAGCGCCGTGGCCACGATGGTCTGGTCGAGCGCGCCAAGGAACATCGCCAGCAGGATGCCAACGATAATCAGGCGGATGTCGGCATGCGACAGGGCGTGGGGAACGTCGGCCGGCGAGGCGTTCATGCGGGTCTCGCTGACGTTGGTATCGACAGTCCCTGTTGTGGGGCGTTCGGCCGACAGGTCCAGCACTTTGCTGCGAGTACCGCCCTGCATTCAAGGCATGACACGATCGCTACAATGGTGGCAGCCCGGCTATCAAGGCAGTGGGCTGGATGCTCGTTTCGCCGCGGAAAGGTTCGTCGAGCACGAGGATGAGGGCGATCACCAGTCCGATCGCCGCCATATGGATCGATACGAGCGAGATACCCAGGCCGTTGAGCTCGTAGCGACCGTTCATCACCATCGCGCCGAACAGGAACATGGCGATCATCCACCAGAAGATTCGCGGGACCGATTGTGTTGCCGATTCGAGGCGCCCCTGCCGGAAGTCCTCGAGACGGTCGAGCGTGCCCCGCAGTCCCACCCCTGCCTGTCCGTCGAGCATGCGCACACTATCCCATAGCCCGGCAAGGTGAGTCGCAGACTGCGGTGAAAGGCTGGGAACGGCCTCAGACAGGCGGGGCCATTCATCCATGACAAGAGAGCTGGCATAGGCCCGCAGCTGTTTGCGTGCCATGGCGGCCTCCGGCTCCGGCCGTGCCGCAAGTTCCCGGTCGAACCGTCCGATGAGCGAGGCCTCCCGCGAAACCGCATCATCGGCGCGCGACATACTGGCCTGAACATCGGTCAGCGCCAGCGCCAGCACGAAGACCGAAAAGGCCAGCAGGCTGGAATGGACGAGTTCCGCCAGCTTGGCATGGGCGTCAAACCGGTCGAGACGCGGTGCGAACCACCAGCGTCTGGCGGCCAGACCCACAACAATCGCTATACCTGCGGTTGCCAAAGCCCCGAACATCAGGATTGCCCAATCAGGCTGGGCAAGAAGCAGGTCGAGGCCGAAGGTCATGACGAGAGATCCGCCGATTATGAGCCGATGCAGCACAGTCTCGCCGTGGTTTGCAACCGGTCCGTGATGCGGGGAATGCGGGTCCCCCATCCGCCGCCGGGCTGGCGCCCACCCCCTCGCATGCTAGCGTTCGCCCTCGCGACTTCGGACCGGACGTGATGGTGACCTTTCTCGTGCTGCTGCTGGCCTATGTGCTGAGCCAGTTTTTCCGGGCCTTCCTCGCCATCGTCGCCGCGGACCTCGGCCGTGATCTCGGGCTCGACGCCGCCCGGCTTGGCGAAGTCTCAGCGATCTGGTTTGCCGCCTTCGCCGTCGCGCAGGTCCCTGTCGGCCTGGCCCTCGACTGGTTCGGTCCCCGTCGCACGATAGCGGTGTTCATGCTCGCTGCCGTCGCTGGCGCCGGCCTCTTTGCCGCGGCGACCTCGGCCGCCATGGTGCTGTTCGCCATGGCGCTGATCGGCATCGGCTGCTCCCCGGTGCTGATGGCGAGCCTTTACGTGTTTGGCCGCACCGCTCCGCCCCATCGCTTTGCCCTCCTGGCCTCGGCCATGATCGGCCTCGGCTCGGCAGGCAATCTCGCCGGCGCGGCGCCGCTGGCGCTGGCCGTCGAGGTCTTCGGTTGGCGCGCCAGCATGGCCGGCATCGCCGCGCTGACGCTGGCCAGCACCGCGCTGGTCTACGCGGCACTGCAGGATCCACCACCCGTTGCTGCGGCGGGAGCGGTCGGCAATCCCCTGCGCGGGTTCGTGACTGTCGCGCGAATCCGGCCGCTGTGGCCGATGCTGCCGCTGGTGGCAGTCAGCTATGCGGTCGTGATTGCCGTGCGCAGCCTGTGGATCGCGCCCTATTTCGGCGAGGTCCACGGCTTCGGTGCCGTCGCCCGCGGCAATGCCGCGCTGGCGATGGCCGTTGCGATGACGCTCGGTGCACTGGCGTACGGGCCGCTTGAGCGCCTCCTCGGCGGCCCGAAGACGACAACGGTCGCCGGCAGCCTGCTGGCCGTGGCCGCGCTGTTCGGGCTCAGCCTCGCCCAGGGGCAGGTCTTGGCCCTGTGCTGGGTGACACTGCTGGGCGCCGCGGGCATGACCTACGGCATGCTGATGTCTCACGGCCGGCTGTTCCTGCCGGCCGACCTCCTCGGCAGGGGTGTGACCTTCCTCAACTTCCTGTTCATCGGCGGAGCCGGGCTGCTGCAATACATGTCCGGTCAGATCGTCGGCGCCGGCCTCGCTGCCGGCGTCCCACCTGCACTGGTCTACGGCCGGTTGTTCATGGCGTTCGCCGTGGCGCTGCTGGTCGCAACGGTTGTCTATTTGCGGGCACCTGCCCGGCCTGCGTCCTGACAAGAACCTGCGTCCTGACAAGAAAAAGCGCCGCGCTGGGGGCGCGGCGCAGGTGCAGTGCAGGTGTCGGACAAGGCCGGGGACAGCCCGTCCAAACAGCGCAGGCGGAGCGCCGGCGTGTCACCATCTAGGACCAATCCCTTGAACGTCCGGCGAATCCCCCTGCAGTCAGCGCGTAAAAATCCGTTAAGGATCGGTTGTTCCACGAGAATTTCGACGAGAATGACCGTCTTTCGGCACAGCACACAACCACCCGCTCAGCCCGGGAGCACGGTATGCACCCGGTGCGCAGGGCACAGTCTGGTTCGATTTGCGCTGTTCGGCCGCTCAGAGCCGCGGCGACAATTCCCGGAACGTTGCGGCGTTCGGGCAATAGTCCGGGGCGACAAGGTCGACCAGGCCCGCGTCCATGTCGTGCCGGCAGCGGGCCTTGTCACCGCACCGCGCGCAGCCGAGCGCCATGTCGCGCGACACGTCGGGCATCGTGCGGCGCACCTCGTCGAGATCGACCTCGCAGGCCCGCGCCATCCGCTGCATCAGCAGTCCGCCGCGCACGTCGCCGGCAAGCAGGTCGAGATCGGCCGGCGTCAGCGCCAGGTCGCGGGCCAGATCGGCTCGGTCCTGCGGCGGCAGGTCCGCCAGTTCGCGCGCCTGCGCCTGGGCCTCGAGGCGATCGCGCCACCACGCAACCGCACGGCCGACCAGGCGGGAAATCTCTTCATCCGCATGCGTGATGTTCATCGCCGATCCTCCGGGTTCATGAACCGATCTTGGCCGGCGTGCGAGGGGTTCGCCTTGATCTCGCTCAAACGACGCCGAGTGGTCGCGTCAGGACGCGTTCTGTCCGGGTTAGGGCTGTATGATCGGCCGGAGCGCCGGCACGCTGCCCGCATCCGGCACCCGGTGAGACCTGCGGCTCTGCGCAGCAGGTTGCGATGACAGGTGACTCGTTCCTCTGGCTGCTGCTGGCCAAGATGCTGGTGACCGCGGTCGTCATCGTCGCGGCGTCGGCCGCCGTCGAGCGCAGCGGTCCGGTCGTCGGGGCCCTGATTGCGACCTTGCCGGTATCGGCCGGCCCGGCGCTCGTGTTCATCGCCATGGATCATGGCGCGGACTTTCTGTCCGCCGCCACCCTTGCAGGGCTGCCTGCAAGCGCTGCAACGGTGGTGTTCATTGTGACCTATGTGGCAGTCGCACGCTGCGATAGCCTTGTTGTCAGCCTGGGTTGCACCTTTGCGGCCTGGGCCGCCGCACAAGGGGCCATTGCCGGGATCGGCTGGAGCTTTGCGGGCGCGGTCGCGTTGAACATCTTGCTGTTCCTGCTCGGCTTCGGGATGCTGCGCCTGCTGCCAACCGACACGCCCGTGCCGCGGGTCGCATCGCGCTGGTTCGACGTCCTGTTGCGCGCTGCAGCCGTCATGGCGATCGTTGCCGTGGTCACCATGGCCGCGCGCTGGATCGGCCCCGGCGCGGCCGGCATCGTCGCGCTCGTCCCTGCGGCGCTGACAACGCTGATCGTCATTCTGCACCCGCGTGTCGGCGGTCCGGCCACGGCGACTGTCATCGCCCGCATGCTTCCCGGCATGATCGGATTCACCACCGGACTTGCGGTCGTCCACGTCGCAGCTGTCCCGCTCGGTTCAGCGGCGGCGCTGGGACTGGGTCTGGCCGTCTGCGTCGGGTGGAACCTCATCCTCCTCGCCGAACACCTGCGGGCGAGGCGCCGAACGACGTGATCCTCACCGTCCCGGTTACTCGGTCTTCCGACAAACAAAGGTTTTTGGACATCCCGGCATCGATGTCAGACGCTCGACCGCGGCCAGACAATCATGTCGGAGCCCCGTCCTTCGGCCTTCGGCTCTCTGCAACAAGGAGGTAGACGATGCTGCCGACGATCAGCACCGCTCCGGCCAGAGTCGACAGCGTCGCAACCTCGCCGAACACGAACCAACCGACGATGGTCGAAAACAGCAGGCGTGAATACGGATAGGGCGCCAGAGCCGAGGCCTCGGCATGCCGGTAGGCCTCGACAATCAGCGCATTGCCGGCCGTCCCCAGCACCGCCAGCACGCCGAGCAGGGCGAGATCGTCCAGCCGCAGAGGCTGCCAGTCAAACGCCGCCTGCGGAATCGCCGCCAGGAACACCACGGAAGCCAGGTAGACCATGATGGTGGCGGTTTGCTCGGTGGCCGCCAGCGCGCGGGTGACCAGCAGCAAGACGGCCCCGACCAGCGCGCCCGAGAGCCCGTAAATGGCGGCAGGCGGCACCTGCGCGGTCCAGATGTTGAGCGCGACGGCAATGCCGGCAAAGCCTACCAGCGTCGCTCCGAGCCGGTGTCCCGTCACCTTCTCGCCCAGCACCGGCCAGGCCAGCACCAGCACAAAGATCTGGCTTGCGAAGCTCAGTGTCGTGGCCAGCGCCAGGTCGAGCGAGCGGAAGCTCTTGTAGTAGAGCCACCACCCGACAACGCTCAAAAGGCCCCGGACGAGATGCGAGCCGAGCCGGCGCGTCCGCAGCAGCCTGACTCCCCCGGTTGCGGCGATCCAGGCGAACGCCAGGACAATCTGGGCACCGGAGCGAAAGAGAATGACCTGGCCCTGGGAGACCCTGTCTCCCAGGAGCCGCAGGCAGCTCACCTCGGCGGTGAACAGCACGCAGGCCATGATCAGCAGGAGTGGACCACGGTTCACGCGCTTCGCCCACCGGGACGGGAGCCGCAAACCTGGCTGAGAGCCGGCATGGCGTCCTCTTCGGCCGGAGGACCGCTCCGGCATCAGCTCAAGCCCCGGAGATCTTGGGCTGTGGACAAGCTCGAACGTCATGGCGCCGCAAAGCACGGCTTCTATGACGAACACGACGAACGAAACGCTTGAACATGACAGCTTCGTGTCGGCATCATTGCGGTTTCGTGACGCTAAGAACCGAACCGCAATCATGCTCCGTCCGCTGCTCCGCCGACCGCGACCCGCTGCCCTTCCTCGCGAGGGGACGGCTCGCCTGCGGTCGATACCGCAAAACCCCCTGCCCGGCCGGGCCGAGATCGGCTGGACGCGCAGCGCGCGCGGCATGCTGCTGCGCACCGCATTCTGGCCCGCCACCGGCCCTTGCCGCGGGACGGTGGTGCTGCTGCAGGGGCGATGCGACTTCATCGAAAAGTATTTCGAGACGGTGCGCGAATTGCGTCGCCGCGGCTTTGCCGTCGCCATCTTTGACTGGCGCGGCCAGGGCGGGTCCGGCCGCGAGATATCCGACACGGCCGCGAGCCATGTCGCCGACTTCGCGCTCTACCAGGCCGATCTCGACTGTGTCGTCGAGGATCTGCTGGCGGATTGTCCGCGACCGCATCTTGCGCTTGGGCACTCGATGGGCGGCTGCATCCTGCTGGAGGCCTTGATCGCCAACCCCCACCGCTTCGCTGGCGCCGTGCTGACGTCACCGATGGTGGGGCTGTCGCCCGGCCTGGCGCCGCCGATGGCGGCCTCGCTTGCCTCGGCGATGACCCGGGTCGGCCTGGGACGCTGGCGGATTCCCGGCGGACCGCTCGAGAGGTCGCGTTCCGAGCCGGACTTTGACGACAATGTGCTGACCTCCGATTTGTACCGCTACGGACGGCTGCGCGCGCTCAACACCGCGGCGCCTGATCTCAGTCTCGGCAACCCGACCGTCTCCTGGGTCCGTGCCGCCTTTGCGGCCATGGGCCGGATCAATGCGCAGGGCGGCGGGGAGCGGATCTCTGTCCCGGTGGTCGCGGTCGCCGGAGCGGCCGACAAGGTCACCGACACGCTAGCCACGCGCCGGCTGATCGAGACGATCCCGGCCGGCCGCATGGTGGTGCTGCCGGGCTGCCGCCACGAGGTCCTGCTGGAGCGCGATCCCTACCGGGTCCGCTTCTGGGCGGCCTTCGAGCGGCTTGCCGGCGAGGTCGCTCCCGCCTGAGGCGCGGAACCGACGTCGCTGCGGGGCATTGCCTTGGAAAGGAGATGCTCCACGGACAGACAGACCGCTCGTGCGCTCGTCGAGGCCGGGTACATGCTGCTCGATGCCTATGCGGCCCGCTACGCAGGCCAGCTCCGCCATGAGGCCGCCGAGGCCGCCTGCCGGATCGACGCTCCGACCAGGTTCCGTCGTGAAAATGACGCGCTGGCACGCGAATCCTATTCGGCACGCATCGACCGTGCCTCGGCCGAGGCCACCCCGCGCTGGCACTGACCTGCTGCAGGCGGCAGGATTGCGCTAGAGCGGAATCCGACCTGATTGCATCAGGTCGCCTGCTCTAGTTCTGTGATTTAGCATCATCTCTGTCCGCCAACCGGTGTCAACTTGGAGGGATGATGCTCTAGACTGCCGCAACCCCACCGCTTCGGGAGGCTGCATGGAAACCGTCGGCGCCGTCGTTTTTCTCGTTCTCGTGCTGATCCTGGTCGGCCGCGGCCAACCTTGGCGCAATTGGGCCTGGGGGGCGGCGGCGGCCGGCGTCCTGGTCGTGCTGGCGCTGCTGCTCGAGCGGGCCGGGGTCAGCGCGCCCTGAGCTTCAGCCCCAGGGACCCCGCCGCGATCCGGCAGGCGACGCGACCGTGTTGCCCACCCCCATTGTTCGTGCCAGTTCGACGAGTGCCGCGATCCGGTTCTCGGGATTGGGGTGGGTCGAAAACAGATTGTCCATCCCCTGCCCCGTCAGCGGATTGACGATGAACATGTGAGCCGTCGCAGGATGCCGCTCGGCCTCCATGTTGGGAAGGCTCTGCGCCATGCCGGCGATCTTCTGCAGGCCGGTGGCCAGCCACATCGGATTGCCGCAGATCTCGGCGCCCAGACGGTCGGCGGCGTATTCGCGCGTCCGCGAGATCGTCATCTGCACCACCATGGCGGCCATCGGTGCGAGGATCACCATCAGGATGGTGCCAAGCCAGCCGAAGGGCGAGCCGCCCTGGCGGTCGTTCGAGGACGGCTGGAACCACATCCCGAAATTCGCCAGCATCGAGATCGCGCCGGCGATGGTTGCCGTCACGGTCATGATCAGCGTGTCACGGTTGCGGATATGCGCCAGCTCATGGGCGATGACCGCGGCCACCTCCTCGCGCGACAGCATCGCCATAAGCCCTGTGTTGACCGCGACAGCGGCATTCTGCGGGTCGCGTCCGGTGGCGAAGGCGTTCGGCTGGTCCTCGTGGATGACGTAAAGCCGCGGCATCGGGATGCCGGCCCGCTGCGCCATCTGGGCCGTCATCTGCCACAGCTCCGGCGCGCTCGTCGCGTCGACCTCCTGCGCATTGTACATGCGCAGGACCATCTGGTCCGAGCCCCACCAGCTGAACAAATTCATGCCGGCCGCCGCCACCAGCGCCAGCAGCATGCCCGCCTGTCCGCCAATGGCGTAGCCGACAGCCATGAACAGCGCCGTCATGGCGGCCAGCAGCAGCGCGGTCTTGCCGATGTTCATGCGATCCTCCGACGCGGCCCTTGCCGCGCCAGAGAGGTGGGAAGTGCAGAGCTGTCCCGCAAGCCCGGCCCGGCGCCGGCAGGGATTATCTGGTCGCGTACAGGTCTTTGTAGGTCTCGCGCAGCACGGCCTTCTGCACCTTGCCCATCGTGTTGCGCGGCAGATCAGCGACGAAGATCACACGCTTGGGCTGCTTGAAGCGCGCCAGCCGCCCCTCCAGCGTTGCCAGCACGCCGGCCTCGGTGAGCACCGATCCGGCAGGCACGGACACGACAGCGGTGACGCCCTCGCCGAAATCGACATGCGGGAGGCCGATGACGGCGCTTTCGATGACCCCCGGGATGGCATCGATCTCGGTCTCGATCTCCTTGGGATAAACGTTGTAGCCGCCCGTGATCACGAGATCCTTGCCGCGCCCGACAATGTGCACATAGCCGCCGGCATCGATGAGACCGAGGTCGCCGGTGATGAAGAAGCCGTCGGCACGGAACTCCGCGGCAGTCTTCTCCGGCATGCGCCAGTAGCCTGCAAAGACGTTCGGGCCGCGCACCTCGATCATGCCGATCTCGCCTTGCGGCAGGGCCGCCCCGGAGTCGGGATCGGCGATCCGCAGGTCGACGCCGGGCAGCGGCAATCCGACCGTCCCGGCCACCCTCTCGCCCTCAAAGGGGTTGGAGGTGTTCATGTTGGTCTCGGTCATGCCGTAGCGCTCGAGGATCGCGTGCCCTGTCCGCTCGCGCCACTGGCGATGCGTGTCGGCGAGAAGCGGCGCCGAGCCCGAGACGAACAGCCGCATATGCGCGGTCGCCTCGCGGGTCAGGCGCGGATCCTGCAACAACCGGACGTAGAAGGTCGGCACGCCCATCATCGTCGTGGCCCGCGGCATCAGCCGCATCATCGCGTCGGCATCGAGCTTCGGCAGGAACAGCATCGAGCCGAACGTCATAAGGATTATGTTCGTGGCGACAAACAATCCATGCGTGTGGAATATCGGCAGCGCGTGCAGCAGCACGTCGCGGTCGGTGAAACGCCAGGTCTCCGCCAGGGTCAGCGCGTTCGAGGCCAGGTTCCAGTGGCTGAGCATCGCGCCCTTGGACCGCCCCGTGGTTCCCGACGTGTAGAGGATCGCCGCGAGGTCGTCGCGGCCGCGCGCCACATCCTCGAATTCGGCCGGCTGTCCGGCGGCACGCGCCATCAGCGAGCCGTCGCCAGCGGTCCCCAGCGTGTCGACCGCCGCTCCGCGGGGTGCAGCGAGCGACCGGATGCCGGCTTCCGAGGCCGGGCTGCAGATCACCAGCCGGGGCTCGGCATCGCCGATGAAGTAGTCCAGCTCGGCCAGCGTGTAGCCGGTGTTGAGCGGCAGGAACACGGCCCCGGCGCGCAGGCAGGCGAGATAGAGCAGGATCGCCTCGGGGCTCTTGTCGATTTGGACGGCGACGCGGTCGCCGGGCGTCACGCCCTGGGCCACCAGCGCGTGGGCGATGCGGGCCGACGTCGCCAGAAGGTCCGCATAGGTGGTGACGCGTCCGTCCTGCGTCTCGATGAAGGTCTTCGCCGGGTCCGCGATGCGGGCGCGCACAAGCGCGAACAGGTTGTCGGACATGGCGGGAACTCCTGGATCAGCTGGTCGCGGGCTGGCGCTCGCGGGACGTAGGTTCGGCGCGCAGCAGCGCGCGCACGCTGCTCGACGCCGCCACCTGGCCCTTGTTGGCGAAGGCCTCGTGGTTCCGTTCGATATGGTCGAGATCGTACAGATAGTTGACCATCAGGCCCTGGCCCTGGGCCAGCCCCTTGGTCGACACGTCCCCCAGCCAGTTGATGCGCTCCAGTCGCGCGCCATTGCCGAGATGGAAGCGTGCGACGGGGTCGACAGGCCGGCCACCCGGCGTGCGGGCCCGCAGATAGTAGTGAGCCGCCAGGGGCGCCAGCACTTTCCGCAAGGCCTCCGCTACGCCTGCGTTGAGGTGCCACCCGGGCGTGTCCAGTGCCGCCAGCACTCTTGCATCGTCGGCCGTCACCGCCGGGCGGCGGCCGGCCTCGCCGGTGCCGGCCTCGCCCGGTGCAGCCTGTGCGCGCCGCTCGCCTGCCAGCCAGACGGCGAAGCCCGGCGCCGGCGACAGGGTGACGAACGTTTTGAGCGCCGGCGCTGTCCGCGCCAGCTCTTCCACCACCTGCTTGATGAGGAAATTGCCGAACGAGATGCCGCGCAGCCCCTCCTGGCAGTTGGAGATCGAATAGAAAACAGCAGTCGTGGCCTGCGCTGGCTCGACGATCGGGCGGTCGGGCGCCAGCAGGCTGGTGATCGAGCCTGGAATCTCGCGCGTCAGCGCCACCTCGACGAAGATCAGCGGCTCATCGACGATCTGCGGATGGAAGAAGGCGAAGCAGCGCCGGTCCGGCGGCTCCAGTCGGCGACGCAGATCGTCCCAGCTCTCGATCGCGTGCACCGCCTCGTAGCGGATGATCTTTTCGAGGATGTTTGCGGGTGTCGACCAGTCGATCGGCCGCAGCACCAGGAAGCCCCGGTTGAACCACGACGAGAACAGGTGCTGGAAGTCAGCATCCAAAGCCGCCAGCTCGGGCGCGTCGACCTGGTGCCGGAACAGCTCTTCGCGCAGGCGCACCAGCCGCAGGGTTCCGCCAGGCGACAGGTTCAGCCGGCGGATCACCTCCTGCCGGGCGGGCTCGGCTGCCTTGTGCAGGTCCAGCAGCGTGGTGTGGTCGGGGTGCTTCTGGTAGGCGGCAATCGCCCGCTCCAGCCGTTGCGGCTCGGCGCCGAAGCCCGTCACCAGGTCGACCAGGAAGCGTCGGCGCATCGGCGGCGGCAGCGCATCGCAGCGGTCGAGGATCTCCTGTGCCAGCGCCACGCCCGATGCCTCGCCCCGGCTCGACAGAAGATCCCGGCACAGGGCCGGCAAATCGCGCGCACTGGACCCCGGGCGGCTGGCAATGATCGCCCGCCCCCGGTCCGCGATCGTCTGCATGAGATCGCCGAAAAAGCTCATCTCGCCCGTTCCGTTCCGCCCGGTGTCATGGTCGCCGTTTCGCGGGCCGGCCGCAACAGGCCCGATCGGCCGGTCAGTTCAGGGTCGCCTTCAGGGCCTGTGCGGCCCGTGTGTATCCGCCGTCGCCGCCATCGACGAAATGGACGTGCAGCCCCTCCTGCACGGAGGTGACAATACAGGTCATCAGCGCGGTCTCGGACACGTGGAGCCCGTAGCGCAGCTCACCGGCCTCCGCCCGCCTCGCGAGATCCTGCGACAGCGCCTCCAGTGCCGCCGACGAGCAGTCGAACACCAGTGTCAGGGTCGAGTCATAGCGCCCGAAATCCGTGTTCGAGGCGGTTTCCTCCCGGTAGCGGACGGGATCAAACCAGCCGAACGGCTTCTCTCGCCGCAGGATGATGAACGAGAACAGCGTCCGCGCCAGCAGGAACACCGCCTCGATGAACGGCGGCCGGTCCTTTTGCGCCCGCGCCTCGAGCCAAAGGCCCTTGGGCGGCCAGGCCGGGACGAGGGTCTCCGGCTTCACCGGCCGGACATCGCCCGACCGTCCGGCAACCGCGGCAAGGTCGGCGTAGAGCGCCGCCGGATCGCCCTCGGTCTGGACGATGATGGTGGCCATGCGGCCGTTGACCGAGCGCAGCTCATTCCAGCGGCACGAAAGGCCGGTGAGATCGGGCAGCACCCCGTCGTCGAGCTCCGCCGGGATCACGCCGGCGGTGGCGAGATCGGGATTGCCCCTGCCCTTGAGGCTGGACTCGTACAGGCTCACCCCGCCACCCTCGAACAGGCCGAAATGATTGCCCGGGGAGGGCTCGAAGCGGGCGACCCGCAGGTCTGCTCCGTGCCGGCGCAGCAGTCCGACGGGGACGAGGCCGGCCCGCAGATCGAGCCCGTGTTCGCGCGCAGCCATGCCGCGCAGCCGCGCCAGTTCACGTCGCGCCGCCTCTGCATAGCGGGACGGCACCAGAACGGCAGCGCCGTCGCCACCAAACAGCACCGGCACCGGCACCGGAGCACACAGGTTCTTCAGCGCCGCAATGGTGCCTGCAGCGACGAAATTGACGGTGCGATGGGCCCCGCGCGCGACGGCAGCCGTGGAGTCGCTGACGTCCGTGACGGCGAGGTACCAGTCGTCCGGCGCCGGCCGGTATCCGGCACCTGCAAAAGCCTGACCGGGCAGGCTCAGAGGCGCCAGCGACGCAAAGAAATCCGTCGTGTCGAGAGCGTCCTGGGTCATGACGTGTCCTTCCCCGGCGCAAAACCTAGCATGACCGTGCTTTGCAACAGGGACAGCGGAACCGTCCACGACGGGTGCCGTTGAAGGTGGGCGGGCACGAGGAGAACCCGCATGAGACTTTGCTTGGTATCGTCACCGGCGTCCTGCTGACCATTGCCGTTGCTTTTATGTGTGACGCGTCGGTTCCCGAAGGCCAACCGAAGATGGTCAACTGGGACGTTGCCACCATGAGCGTGCGGTCCGCCGGCGAGCAGATCAGCAAGGGCTGGTCGCAACTGACGGAACACAGGGACGGTGCCACTCCGGCCGGCAGCCCCGGCGCGACGTGAACATCAGGCCTTGTGAACGAAGGCCACAATCTCGTCCAGCACCGGCGCCTTTCCCCGGAACGGCTGCGACACCGCCAGCAGAATGCCGGCATGACCGACATCCGGATAGATCCGCTCGACAACCGGCGCCCGAACCGCCCGCAGCCGCGCCGCCAGCCTCACGGTGTTGCGCGGATAGACGGTCGTGTCGGCCTCTCCGGACGCGACAAAGGTCCGCGGCGCACCCGCGTTCGCGACAAGCACCGGTTGGGTCTCGGCCGGTCGCGGCCACGCGCCGAAGGCATTGATCGTCGCCGACACGTCGTACGGCAGAAAATCGTACGGACCGGCCAGACCGACGAAGCCGGCCAGAGGCGGGCCGCGAAACCCTGCAGCGCGCAGATAGGACGGCACCAGCGCCACCATGGCGGCGTTGTAGGCCCCAGCGGAATGCCCCATCACCACGATCCGGCGCGGATCGCCGCCATAGCGAGCGATGTGGGTTGTCGTCCACGCCGTCGCCGCCGCCACATCGTCAACGAAGGCCGGAAACCGCACCTCGGGCACCAGCCGGTAGTCCACCACCGCTGTGACGATGCCACGGCTCGCGAGCGCACGCCCGACAAACGCGTACTCGGAGCGGCTGCCACCGGTCCACGAGCCGCCATAGACGAAGACCACGACCGGCGCCGGGCGGCGGCCAGCCACGGCGCCTGAGGGGCTGTAGATGTCCAGCCTTTGGCGCGGGTGCGCCCCATAGCCGATGCCCTCAGCGACACGGTCGGCGCCGTCGTCCACCGGAACGACGGCGTTGAAGGCACCCACGGCCGAACAGGAGGCCAGCGCCGGCAAGGCGCCAAGGCCGAGCAGCAGCCGGCGGCGGGAGGGGATCGGGTCGTGCGGCATCGGACCTCGGGGGAGACGGCATCGGAACGCGGACAATGACCTGCTGCAAACGGCCGCGTCGATGCGACGGTTTCAGCCTTTGGCCCGGTTCACACGATCTTTATGGCGATCTGACGCCCGTCGCGGGCGCGGATTGGCGCAACAGGTTGGTCAATCGCCCCGAACAACTCAGTTTCGTGCAGCAGTCCCAGCACTACTGTGGCGCCACACCGCTCATGCTGGATTGCGACCAGTTGAAGGCGAGGCAGGTCGCCGTGCTGTGGGTCAACAACGATTTCGGCAAGGGTGGCCGCGACGCCTTCATTCGCGAGATGAACGCACGCAACATCAAGGTCGTGGGCGACATCTCCACCGAGCAGTGGCAGGTCGACTTCGCCGCCGACGTGGCCAAGCTGAAGTCAGTGCCGGCGGACGCCGTGTTCGTCTACACCAACGAGGAAGAGAGCGCCCGCTTCCTGCTCGAGGCCCGCCGCCAGGGCCTCACCAATCCGCTGATCGGCGAGAAACCCTGCTCAGCCAGAAGGTGACCGAGCTGGCCGGCCCTGCGGCGAATGGGGTGTGCGGCCATGTCGGCCTGTCAACCGATGCGCCGATCGAGGCCGTGAAGGCCTTCTCTGATAAATTCCGCAAGCGCTTCAACGACATCGCCGACCACAACGGCATCAAGGGCTACACCGCCATCTACACGATCAAGCACGTGACCGAAAAGATCGGCAAATTCGACTCCAAGCTGTTCGCCAAGACCCTGCACGGGCTGACCATCACACCCGGCCAGGAGCCTGGCATCCTCATGGAGACGACCTGGGACGACAAGGGCGACATCGACCGGATCAGCTTCCTGGCCGAGGTCTCCGAGGGCAAGCAGAAGATCGTCCAGACCCTGCCCAAGCTCAGCAAGTAAGCGGCACAATCGGCTGGCGCGCGGCGCCCAGAGGCGTCGTGTCCGCACGGAGACAACCATGGCGGTGTTCAGCGAACCGAAGATCGACAGCCACTGCCACATTGTCGACCCGGCGCGCGTCCCCTTTGCGCCCGACACGCCCTACCGCCCTTCCGGACAGGAGATCGCGCCACTCGACCAGTTCTGGCCCGTGATGGAGACCTACGGCGTCACCCATGCGCTGCTGGTCGGCCCCAATTCCGGCTACGGCATCGACAATCGCTGCCTGCTCGATGCCCTCGCCCGCGGTGGTGGCCGCCTCAAGGGTGTCGCGGTGGTGCCGCTCGACACGCCTTTCGACCGGCTCGACGCGCTGCGCAAGGCCGGGGTCGTCGGCATCGCCTTCAACGCCACCGTGCACGGAACCGACGACTATCTGCAGGTGAGTGACCTGCTGGCGAAGATGACGGAGCTCGACCTGTTCCTCAACCTGCAGGTCGAGGGCGACCAGCTTGTGGCCCTGATGCCGTTGATCGATCGGCATGCACCCCGTCTGTTCGTCGACCATTGCGGTCGCCCGATCCGCAAGAACGGGCTCGGCCAGCCCGGTTCCCAGGACCTGCTGGCGCTGGGCCGCGAGGGCCGCGCCGCTGTCAAGCTGTCCGGCTACCAGAAGTTCTCGCGGCTGCCCTGGCCGCACGAGGACGCCTGGGACTATGCCCACGCGCTGCTCGACTCCTTCTCGCCTGAGGCCTGCCTGTGGGCCTCCGACTGGCCCTCTCTGCGCGCCACCGCCCGCGTCGACTACGGGCCGATGCTGGAACTGGCCCGGCGCGTGATGCCCGACCCGCAGGTCCGCCGGGCGGTGTTCCACGACACCCCGGCCCGGCTGCTCGGCTTCGACCAGCCCTGATGCCCGCCGTCCCGGCTCAGAAGGTCGGAGCCGGCAGCGAATCCACCACCTGCGCCAGCCCGGTGGCGTAGCCGTCGCGCAGCGTCTTCCAGTAGGCGTTCTCGGCGTCGAATGTGATCAGCTTGGCCGCCGACAGGCTGTCGGCCTCGTAGATCAGCATGTCGATGGGCGGCGCCACCGACAGATTGCTGCGGATGGTGGCGTCGAAGGACAGCAGCGACAGCTTGGCGGCCTCGTCGAGGTCGCTGGTGCGCGCCAGCGCCCGGTCGAGGATCGGCTTGCCATATTTGGTCTCGCCCAGCTGGAAGAACTGGGTCCGCCCGGCCGCCTCGATGAAGTTGCCGGCCGAATAGATCTGGAACAGCCGGTGCGTCTCGCCGGCGATCTGCCCGCCCACCAGGAAGGTCGCATCCGGATCGCCATAGGGCTGCACATAGGTCTTGTTGCGCCCCACCACGATCCGCAGCACATCGCCGACGATCTGCGCCACGTCGAACATCGTGCGCGCCGCGAGAACATCCTGGCTGAGCCCGTCGCCCCCCTCCTCCCCCTGCGAGTTCCCGGCAGCCTGCCGCAGCGTGGTGATCACCGCCTGGGTGGTGGCGAGGTTGCCGGCCGACAGGATGGCGATCACCCGCTCGCCCGGGCGCTGGAACAGGGCCGTCTTTTTCACCACCATGATCTGGTCGACGCTGGCGCTGGAGCGCGAGTCGGAGGCAAGCACGAGCCCGCAGGGAAGCATGATGCCGAGGCAATAGGTCATGGCGGGGATCCGGCTCGGGGAACGGGCATGGCGATGCCCACGATGCTGCACCATGCTAGTTTGCCGTCACCGCAAGCAACTGCCAATGCATCAGCCAGGGGAATGCGCGTGAAGGGTCCAGGTGGTCTCGCCGACGTCGTCGCACAGGTCTACGACGAGATGGCGACGCACCGTGGCTCGGGCCGCGTGGCAGATTACATCCCCGCTCTGGCCCGCATCGATCCGCAGCATTTCGGACTGTCGGTCATGACCTGCGACGGCGAACGCGCCGATGCCGGCGATTTCGACACTCCGTTCTCGATCCAGAGCATCTCCAAGGTCTTCACCCTCACGCTGGTGCTGGACGCCATCGGCAGCCAGCTTTGGGAGCGTGTCGGCCGCGAACCGTCGGGCTCGCCCTTCAACTCGATCGTCCAGCTGGAGCGCGAGTTGGGCGTGCCCCGCAACCCGCTGATCAATGCGGGCGCGCTGGTCACCACCGACGCGCTGATGGCCGGCCGGCCGCCGGAGGCCGCCGTCGCCGACCTCATCGCCTTCCTGCGCACGCGCGCCGGCGACGAAACCATCGGCGTCGACCCCGAAGTCGCCCGCTCCGAGGCCGAAACCGGCTTCCGCAACGCCAGCCTGGCCAATTTCATCCGCGCCTTCGGCAATCTTCAAAGCCCCGTGGGCGACGTTCTTACGGCCTATTTCGAGCAGTGCTCGATCCGCATGTCCTGCCTGCAGCTGGCCCGGACCGGCCTTTATCTGGCCAACAGTGGCATCGATCCGTGGAGCGGTGACCGCGTCGCCAGCGTGTCGACGGTCCGCCGCATCAATGCGGTGATGATGACCTGTGGCCATTACGACGCCTCAGGCGATTTCGCCTTCAAGGTCGGCCTGCCCGGCAAGAGCGGCGTCGGCGGAGGGATTCTTGCCATCGCCCCCCGCCGTGCGGCCGTCGCCGTCTGGTCCCCCGGCCTCAACGCCGCCGGTAACTCGCTCGTCGGCTCGCTCGCGCTGGAGCGGCTGGCGCAGCTGACGGGCTGGTCGGTATTTTAGGGGGACTGGCGCGGCCTACGGGAGTCGAACCCGTCTCTCCAGCGTGAAAGGCTGGCGTCCTAACCGATAGACGAAGGCCGCAATCGCGAGCGCGCTTATAGAGGTGAAGCGGGGGCGCCACAAGCCTGCGGGCGGCAGCGCGGCGAAGCGCCGCCGCAGGGCTATCGCCCGGGCCGGCGCCGCTCTATTCCTGCGACCCTGGGCGGGACTGCACCCTGCCTTGCTGGCCAAGCCCTGCCCTTACGCCCTGCCCTTACGCCCTGCCCCTAAGCTCTGTCCGCCAAACTCTCCCTGCGAAGCCCTCCCTGCCACGCCAATGCCGCCACGCCCCCCACTATGATGTCTTGCCCATCATGAATGCCCCCGCCCCCCGCCAGGCCGGCCTCGCGCTCGGCATCGCCCTGATGCTGCTCGGCATCTTCCTGTTCGTCGCCAACGACGTATTGGGCAAATGGCTGGTCGCCACCTATGGGGTCGGCCAGATCCTGCTGGTGCGAAGCCTCGCCGCGCTGGCCATGTTGGGGCCGTCGATCCGCCGCGAGGGCGCGGAAGCGCTGCTCCATCCGCCACGGCCTGGCCTGCAGGCGGTGCGCGTGCTGCTGTCGACGCTGGAGGTCGCGGCCTTCTACTGGTGCGTCGCCTATCTGCCGCTGGCCGACGTCGTCACCTTCGACCTCGCCGGACCGATCTGGGTCGCAGCGCTGTCGGGGCCGCTGCTCGGCGAGCGGGTGAGTTGGCGCAGCTGGGGGGCGATCCTGCTGGGCTTCGCCGGCGTCGTCATCGCCATGCGGCCCTCGGCCGAGACGCTGAGCCTGCCCTCGCTGGTGGCGGTCGCAGGCGGCCTGTTCTTCGCCCTGATGATGATCGTCACCCGCCATTTGCGTGGCACCAGCGGCACCGTGCTGGTCACCTGGCAGACAGTGGCCGCCCTGGCGTTCGGTGCCGTGGCGTCGCTGTTCCACTGGGTGCCGCCGTCCTGGACGGATCTCGCTTTGCTCGGCCTGCTCGGCGTCGTCGCCACGCTCGGCCATATCTGCGTCAATCGCTCGCTGATGCTGGCCCCCGCGGCCATCGTGGTGCCCTACCAGTACACGCAGATCGCCTGGGCGGTGCTGCTCGGCTGGCTGGTGTTTGGCGACGTGCCTCAGGCCGCGGTGTTTGTCGGCTCCGCCGTCATCGTCGTCGCCGGCCTGGCCCTGTTCGTCGACAGCCAGCAGCCAAAGCCTGGCGACAGGGAGGAGCGTTGACGCTCACCAGGTCGTTCGATAAAAAGAACGCACTTCCGCTTTACCGTCACGAATGAGTCATATCCCGACGAGGAGAACGCCATGACCGACACCAGGGCCCCGGGCTTTTCCACCCTTGCCATTCATGCGGGCGCGCAGCCCGATCCCTCGACAGGAGCGCGCGCGACGCCGATCTACCAGACCACGTCTTTCGTGTTCGACGATGTGGATCATGCCGCCTCGCTGTTCGGGCTGCAGGCCTTCGGTAACATCTACACCCGCATCGGCAACCCGACCTGCGCGGTGCTGGAGGAGCGCGTCGCCGCGCTCGAGGGCGGCACCGCCGCCCTGGCGGTGGCCTCGGGCCACGCCGCGGAATTTCTGGTCTTCCACACGCTCATGCAGCCGGGCGACGAGTTCATCGCCTCGCGCAAGCTCTATGGCGGCTCGATCAACCAGTTCAACCACGCCTACAAGAACTTCGACTGGCGGGTGAAGTGGGCCGATCCGGACAACCTCGCCGAGTTCGAGGCGGCCGTCACCGACAAGACCAAGGCGATCTTCATCGAGTCCATTGCCAATCCGGGCGGTGTCGTCACCGACATCGAGGCCATCGCGGCGATTGCCCATCGGGCCGGCGTGCCGCTGATCGTCGACAACACCATGGCGACCCCCTATCTGATCCGTCCGTTCGAGCATGGCGCCGACATCATCGTCCATTCGGCCACCAAGTTCCTCGGCGGCCACGGAAATTCCATCGGCGGCGTGATCGTCGACGGCGGACGGTTCGACTGGGTCAAGTCCGGCCGTTACCCGATGCTGACCCAGCCGCGCCCCGAATATGGCGGCATGGTGCTGGCAGAGACCTTCGGCAATTTCGGCTTCGCCATCGCCTGCCGGGTGCTCGGCCTGCGCGATCTCGGTCCGGCCCTGTCGCCCTTCAATGCCTTCATGATCCTCACCGGCATCGAGACCCTGCCGCTGCGCATGCAGCGCCATTCCGACAACGCGCTGGTGGTGGCACGGCATCTGGCCGCCCACCCGAACGTGTCGTGGGTCAGCTATCCGGGCCTCGAGGGTGATCGCTACTACGATCTCGCCAAGCGCTACAGCCCGAAGGGTGCCGGCGCGGTGTTCACCTTCGGCCTCAAGGGCGGCTACGAGGCCGGCGTGTCGCTCGTCTCCAACCTCAAGCTGTTCTCGCATCTGGCCAATATCGGCGACACCCGCTCGCTGGTGATCCACCCGGCCTCGACCACGCACCGCCAGCTTACGGCCGAGCAACAGTCGCAGGCCGGCGCAGGCCCTGAGGTGGTCCGCCTGTCGATCGGGCTGGAAGACGTGCAAGACCTCATCGGCGATCTCGACGAGGCGCTCGCCGCCAGCTGAGGTTTACAGGGGTCAAGGCGCACCCGCGCGCGTCACGGCAGCATGGCAGGATTGCTCCGGATGGCCCGGAGCGGTCCAGCCAGCCGGGGCCCCATGTACAAGCATATTCTCGTCCCGACCGACGGCACCGCCCTCTCCAACAGGGCCGTGCGCGAGGGCGCGCTGCTGGCTGTGTCGCTGCGCGCCGATCTGACCATCATGACGGTAACGGAGCCGCCGCCATCACCGTTGAGCGAAGCGGCAATGGCGTGGCCGGCTGAGCGGACACCCGTTGCTGCCCAGGCTGACGTGATCCTGGAGGAGGCCGCCCGGATTGCCCGCATCACCGGGGTTGAGCCCGCGATACAGCAGCGCGAGAGCGACCAGCCCTAGCAGGCCATCATCGACGCGGCCCGCGAGGCCGGCTGTGATCTGATTGCCATGACGTCGCATGGCCGCAACGGTGTCGCCGCCCTGATCCTCGGCAGCGAGACCACGAAGGTCCTTACCCACTCGCGGATCCCGGTGATCGTCTACCGCTGAGCGGGCACGCCGGCCAACAGGCGCCAGTGCACCACGGCCATGGCCAGAACCACCATCGCCAGGCCCTGATGGGCAAGGCCGAGGCCAAGCGGCACCTGCCAGAGCAGCGTCGCCACGCCGACGGCCGCCTGTGCCAGCACCAGCAGGGCGACCACGCCGGCCCGCC
>JBEIIL010000037.1:0-32061 GCA_040380755.1 Methylobacteriaceae bacterium
CACCGGCACGTCGCGCAGCGCGTCAGCCCCCGGCCAGACCAGCGGCTGGAAGCGCATCGCGCCCTCCAGCGGCGGCGTGCGGCCACCCTGTTGATACCAGGCGTTGCCGACCAGCGCCGTCAGGCCTGCCGCGAGCATGTTCACGGCGACCCCGGACACGATCTGGTTGCCGCGCTGGCTGATGCAGGCAAAGCCATGCACGAGCGCCAGCGCGACGGAGGCAAACACCGCGGCGAGAACGCCGACCCAGGCGCTGCCGGAGGCGTGGGCCGCGGCGGCGGCGGCGAAGGCCGCCACCAGCATCTTGCCCTCCAGCCCGATGTCGACGACGCCGGCGCGCTCGGACCAGAGGCCTGCGAGGCAGGCAAACAGCAACGGCACGGACAGCCGGACGCCGGAGTCGAACACTGCAACCGCGACTGAGAGCGCCTCCATCTCAGTCTCTCCGGCGCAGCAGCGCCGCCAGCGGGCGGCGGAACAGGCCGTCGAGCGCGCCGGCAAACAGGATCACGAGGCCCGAGATGGTGACGATCATGTCGCGACTGATCGCCGGACGGTCGAAGGCGAGTTCGGTGCCACCCTGGAACAGCACGCCGAACAGCAGCGCCGCCAGTACGATCCCGACCGGGTGGCCACGCCCCATCAGCGCCACGGCGATGCCGATGAAGCCGGAGCCGGCCGTGAACTCGAGCAGCAACCGGTGTTGCACGCCCATGATCTCGTTGACGGCGACGAGACCGGCGAGCGCGCCCGACACCAGCATGGCGATGATGGTGATGCGGGGAATGTCGATGCCGCCATAGCGCGCAGCCGCCGGGTTGGCGCCCACGGTGCGGATCGCGTAGCCAAGCCGCGTCCGCCAGATCAGCACCCAAACGCCCAGCGCGCAGGCCAGCGCAAGCACAAAAGACAGGTTGAGTGGTGACTTCGGCGCCGGCAGGCCAAGGGCGGCCAGCACGTCGTGCATGAACGGCACATGGGCGGCGGATACGAAGCTGCGCGACTCCGGCGCCATCGAGCCCGGGCGCGCCAGATGCTCGACCAGCAGATAGGCGATGAGCGCCGAGGCCAGCATGTTGAACATGATCGTGGTGATGACGATGTGGCTGCCGCGCCGGGCCTGCAGCCAGGCCGGCAGGACGGCCCACAGCGCCCCGAAAGCCGCCGCGGCCAGAATGCCGAAGGGCACGAGGAGGATCGCCGGCAGCATCTCGAACTGCAGGCAGAGCAGGGTCGCGCCGAGGCCGCCCAGCGTCGCCTGGCCCTCGCCGCCGATGTTGAACAGGCCGGCATGGAACGCGACGGCGACGGCAAGCCCGGTGAAAATGAAGTTTGTCGTGTAGTAGAGCGTGAAGCCGAGCCCCTCGCCGCTGCCCAGCGCGCCGCGCAGCAGCAGGCCGGTGGCGACCAGCGGGTTTTCGCCGATCGCCAGGACCACGAGGCCCGCGACGGCGAAGGCCGCCGCCACGGCGACAGCCGGGACAAGGGCAAGGTCGGCCCAGCGGGGCATCTCGATCGGCGCGCTCATGCGGCCAGCTCCGACACGCCCGCCATCAGCAGGCCGAGATCGCGCTCGTCCGTCGCGCCGGGCAGGCGCTCGCCGGTGATGCGCCCACCGCACATCACCAGGATACGGTCAGCCAGGGCCGTGATCTCCTCGAGTTCGACGGACACCAGAAGGATCGCCACCCCGGCGTCGCGCAGCGCGACGATCCGGCGGTGGATGAACTCGATGGCGCCGATATCGACCCCGCGCGTCGGCTGGCCGACCAGCAGCACCCGGGGGCCGCGCTCGATCTCGCGCGACAGCACGATCTTCTGCTGGTTGCCGCCGGAGAACTTGGCGGTCTTCAGCCGCGGATCCCGCGGGCGGATATCGTAATCGTCCATGGCGCGGGACATGGCGCCCTCGATGGCGTCGGGATCGAGCAGCAGGCCGGCGCCGTCGCGGGCCTCGGAGGCAAACCCCAGCATCGCGCTCTCGCAGGCCTCAAAGGGCGACACCAGGCCGCTGCGCAGCCGGTCCTCCGGCACGTGCAGCAGACCGCGCCCGCGCAGCAAGCGAGGGTCGCGGTCGGCAGGGCCGAGCGCCTCGCCGTCGAGCAGGATGCTGCCACCCGCCAGCGGCGTGATGCCCGCCAGGGTGTCGAGCAGCTCGCTCTGGCCGTTGCCGGCAATCCCGGCGATGCCGACGATCTCGCCGCCGCGAACCGTCAGCGACACGCCGTCGACCCGGACGGTGCCGCGGGCATCGCGGACGACAAGGTCACGGGCCTCGAGCCGGACAGGGCCTGGCGCCACCGCCTGCTTGTCGACGCGCAGCAGCACCCGGCGGCCGACCATCAGCTCGGCCAGCGCCGCCGGATTGGTGGTGGCGGTGTCCACCGTCGCCACCATCTCGCCGCGGCGCATCACCGAGACGCGGTCGGTGACGGCCATGATCTCGCGCAGCTTGTGGGTGATCAACACCACGGTCTTGCCTTCGGCCGCCAGCGTCCTCAGCAGGCGGAAAAGCGCATCGGCCTCGTCCGGGGTGAGCACGGCCGTCGGCTCGTCGAGAATGAGGACGCGCGCGCCGCGCACCAGCGCCTTGAGCAGCTCGACCCGCTGCTGGAGCCCAACCGGGAGCGAGCCGACCAGCGCATCGGGATCGATCGCGAGGCCGTAATCGCGCGCCAGGGCAGCCAGTTTTGCGCGCACCGCCGCGGCTCCCGGCCCCAGCAGCCAGCCACCCTCGGCGCCCAGCATGACGTTGTCGACGACGCTCAGGGTGTCGACCAGCATGAAATGCTGGTGGACCATGCCGATCCCCGCCGCGATGGCGTCACGCGGGGAGGCGATGCGGACGAGCCGGCCATCGACCCGGATCTCGCCCGCATCAGCCTCGTAAAACCCGTACAGGATCGACATCAGGGTCGACTTGCCGGCGCCGTTCTCGCCGACAATGCCGTGGATGGTGCCGGCAGCCACGTCGAGGTTCACGGACCTGTTGGCCTGAACCTCGCCGAAGCGCTTGTCGATTCCGGCGAGCGCGATGGCCGGCGCCGTCACCGGACCCGCTTTCGCACGCCGTGCCGCCCGCGACCGCAGTGCCTCACGGGCACTTCTGGTCGGCCATGTAGTCGTGCACCTTGACCGCCCCCGACATGATATCGGCGGACGCCTTGTCGGCAGCAGCCTGCATGTCGGCGGTGATCAGCGCCTTGTTGGTATCGTCGAGTGCCCAGGCCACGCCCTGCTCTTTCAGCCCGAGCACGGTCACGCCCGGCTTCCAGCTGCCGTCGCGCGCATCCGTGAACGACTTGGTGACGGCCACGTCGACGCGCTTCAGCATCGACGTGAGGACCTTGCCGGGGTGAAGGCCGTTCTGGTTGGAGTCGACGCCGATGCCGAGCTTGCCGGCGTCGGCCGCTGCGCGCAGCACGCCGATGCCGGTGCCGCCGGCGGCGTGGTAGATCACGTCCGCACCGCGGTCGATCTGCGCCTTGGCGAGTTCGCCGCCCTTGACCGGATCGTTCCAGGCCGCGCCGGTCGTGCCGGTCATGTTCTGGAACACCTCGGCAGCGGGATTGGCGTATTTGACACCCTGGACATAGCCACAGGCGAACTTGCGGATGAGCGGGATGTCCATGCCGCCGACGAAGCCGACCTTGCCGGTCTTCGAGGCCTTGGCGGCAAGCAGCCCGACGAGGAAGGAGCCCTCATGCTCCTTGAACACCACCGACTGCACGTTCGGCAGGTCGACGACCATGTCGATCAGCGTGAACTTGGTTCCAGGAAACTCCTTGGCAACCTTCTCGAGCGCGCTCGCCTGGCTGAAGCCGACTGCGACGACCGGGCTGAGCCCGTCACGGGCAAATCTACGCAGGGCCTGTTCGCGCTGCGCGTCGTTCTGGATCTCGAAGTCGCGGAACTCGATCCCGGTCTGCTTCCTGAAGACCTCGGCGCCGTTGAAGGCTGCCTCGTTGAAAGACTTGTCGAATTTTCCGCCCATGTCGTAGACGATGGCCGGCTTGGGCTGCGCCAGCGCCTGACCGCAACTGACCACCGCGACTGCAAACCCCAAGATCCAACTGCGCATGTCGCTCTCCTTCTGCATGATTGGCGGCCCCGGCGCGGCCTCGCCTTCCTGTCTCAAGATGACATGTCACCACAAAGACGTGAAGCGCCGGCGCCCGTGCAACTTTGTCCATTGGCGAGCACAGCAGCCGATGTCACACTTTCGTTGCGAAACGGGAGATTGACCCATGCTCCGACGCATTGCCGATTCCTCTGCCTGGACTGTGCGGCACCGACCGGGGACTTTCTGGCGCAAGAGCCTGCCGGCCGTTCTGGCATGGACACTCATGGCGCTCGCCGCCGCCGGACCTGCGGCGGCCCGCGACGGCGAGGTCGAGGTCGATGTCGAGCTGGTGCTCGCCGTCGACATTTCCTACTCGATGGACCCCGAAGAACAGGCCCTGCAGCGCAACGGCTATATCGAGGCGCTGCGATCGCCCGAAATCATGGCGGCGATCCGCAAGGGCGTGAACGGCAAGATCGCCGTGACCTACATGGAGTGGGCCGGGGCAGCTAGCCAGGAGGTCGTCGCCGACTGGATGGTGATCGATGGTCCCGAGAGTGCAGCGGCGTTCACAGCGCAGCTCGAGAGACGACCGATCCGTCGGTACTACCGGACCTCGATCTCCGGCGCGATCGACTTTTCCGTCAAGCTCTTCGAGCGCAACAACATGCATGGGCTCAAGCAGGTCATCGACGTGTCCGGCGACGGATCCAACAACCAGGGTCGCCTGGTGACCCAAGCGCGTGACGATGCGGTGCGCAAGGGCATCACCATCAACGGGCTGCCGCTGATGCTGAACCGCCCGACCTCTGGCTACCCGGAGGTCGAGCAGCTTGACGTCTATTTCACGGACTGCGTGATCGGCGGCCCTGGAGCATTCGTGATCCCGATCCGGGACCGCAACCAGTTCGTCGACGCGATCCGCACCAAGATCCTGCTCGAGATCGCGCTGTCACCGCCGGCGGAGCTGCCGGCCCGGGTGATCCCGGCGCAGGCGGAAGCGCCGCGGATCTCGTGTATGTTCGGAGAGCGGAGCTGGCAGCAGCGCTGGGGCAACTGACGGCGGCCACGCCGGAGAGAGCGCATGCCGCCGCGCATTGCCCTGGTCGCGCATGACCAGAGAAAGGTCGCCATGGTGGCGTGGGTCGAACGTCACCGGGAGGCGTTGGCGCGTTGCGCCCTCTGGGCGACCGGCACGACAGGGCTGAGGGTTCTCGAGCGCTGCCCGGAACTGAGCGTGACACGCGTCAAGAGCGGTCCGCTGGGCGGCGACCAGCAGATCGGCGCGCTGATCGCCGAAGGCGGGATCGACGCGCTGGTGTTTTTCGTCGCCCCGCTGTCGCCCCACCCCCACGACGTGGACGTGAAGGCGCTGATGCGCCTGGCCGCGGTCTATGATCTGCCAATGGCGCTCAATCCCGCGACCGCCGAACTGCTGATCGGGGCGATCACCCGAGGCGGCGCGGCCTGACCTCGCCACCGCCGGCCGCACGAATGCGGTCGCAGGCCGCAGTGAACGGCTCGCGCACGACCCGCATGTGGTGGCCGCTGGCGTGGATCAGCGTGTCGGGCCCGGCGATGACGCCGACATGGCCTTTCCAGAACACAAGGTCGCCGCGGCGGAGCGCTTCATCTGGGGGAACAGGCTGGCCGAGCCCGGCCTCCTGCAGATCGCTGTCGCGCGGTGCGGCAATCCCGGCCGTGGCCAGCGACAGCTGAACGAGGCCCGAACAGTCGATCCCGAGGCTGCTGCGGCCGCCCCACAGATAGGGCACCTCCAGGAACCGCTCGGCGACGGCAACCGGGTCAGCCACGGTCGAGCCAAGCGGTGCAAGATGATCGGCGAAAACGCTTCCGCCCCCGGCGGCCAGCATCGCGAACTGTCCTTCGATCCCGACCACCACCACGCCGCACCCCAGCGACAGCGATGTGCGCGGGGGCAGCTTCATGTTCGGACCCGGATAGACGAAGGTTCGCAACGCAGAGACGGCGTGGGTCGGCTCCGGCCATGCCGCGGAAAGGCTGTCGGACGGGACCCACCCGACATAGAAGTCGACCGCCGCCTGTCCCCACGACCAGCCCTCGTCGGTCGCCTCGTAGACGGTGAAAACCTCGCCCTGGAGCAGTTCCGTCTCGAGCGGCGCGTCGGAGGCCGGGCGGCGGCGCATGGGGGCCAGCGGATCAGCGACGCGCATCACGCGGCCCTCCACGAAGCGCTCGGCCTCGACCTGGCCGGCAAGATGCGCGGCGGCGAGATCAGGGCGGGCGGCGACGAGGCGGCGATCAGCGGTCATCGCGGCAGGTCCTTGCTGCGGGCGACGACAAGGTCGCCAAGGCGCTCGACAGAGAGCGCTCCCTTCACGGTTCGTTGCACGATGACGTTGCGCCTGTCCACCTCGTCGCGGCGGCGCGACACCAGCGCCATCTTGCCCATGGTGTCCAGCGCCCGCGTAATCGCCGGCTTGGTGACGCCAAGGCGCTTGGCCAGGCCGCGGACCGTGTGTGGTGGCGGCTCGAGATAGATCGTCAGCAGGATGGCCATCTGGCGGGCCGAGAGGTCCGGCTCGCCATCGCGGACGAGATCGAGCGTCACCTCGCGCCAGAGGGTCAGCGCCTGCAGCGGCCGCAGCTCGGTGGTCATGCGCGATCCGATCGTTTCGGATCCGTATTCTTTCCCGGTCCGGGCGGCCGTGCAACAGCGGCCGCACGCGAGGGTTAAGCGCCTGCCGAGACCCGGTCGGCGACCAGCCGGTAGACGAGGCGAGCGGCCTGGACTTCGCCACCGGCGGGGCGACCCGGCTTCTCCGTTGGCGTCCAGCCGAAAATGTCGAAATGCACCCAGGCACTGACCGGTGCCACGAAGCGACGCAGGAACAGGGCAGCCGTCACCGAACCGGCGAAGGCGCCACTGGATATGTGGTTGAGATCCGCGACCTTGCTGTCGAGCATCGTGTCGTAGGGGGACCACAGCGGCATGCGCCAGACGGGATCGTTCGCCGCCGTTCCGGCGGATGCCACCGCTGCCGCCAGAGGCTCGTCGTCGGTATAGAAGGGTGGCAGGTCCGGCCCCAGCGCCACGCGGGCGGCGCCCGTGAGCGTAGCAAAATCGACCAGCAGGTCGGGGCGCTCCTCGGCCGCCAACGCAAGGGCGTCGGCAAGGATCAGGCGCCCTTCCGCATCCGTGTTGCCGATCTCGACCGTGAGACCCTTACGGCTTTGCAGGACATCGCCGGGGCGGAAGGCCGACCCCGAGATTGCGTTCTCAACCGCGGGAACGAGGACACGAAGCCGCACGGGAAGTCCCGCGTCCATGATCATCCGGGCCGCGGCCAGGGCGGCTGCCGCGCCGCCCATGTCCTTCTTCATCAGCAGCATGCTGGCATCGGGCTTGATGTTCAGCCCGCCGGTGTCGAAGCAGACCCCCTTGCCCGCAAGGGTGACGCGCGGATGCGCGGGATCGCCCCAGGTGATGTCGGCAAGCCGCGGTGGCCGGGACGAGGCCCGACCGACAGCATGAACCATCGGGAAACCTGCGGCCAGAAGGTCGTCACCCACGATCTCAGCGAAGCCAGCGCCGTAGCGGGCGGCCAGGGAGCGTGCCGCATCGGCAAGCTCCTGAGGGCCGAGGTCGCTGGCCGGCGTGTTGACGAGGTCGCGGCCGAAAGCGACGGCATCGGCGATCCGCTGGATGTCGGTCCCGTCGACCCCATCCGGAATCTGCAGCCGCGGCCGCAGCACGTCCGCAGCGCTGCCCGTGCGATAGCGGGTGAACCGGTAGGAGCCTAGCGCGAAGGCCAATACGGCTGCGGCGGCCCGATCGGGGGCAAGGCCCTCCAGCCGGTAGTCCCCTGGCGGCAGGGAGGTCGCGAGCTTGCCCGCCAGGAACGGGTCGGGCCGCGTGGTCCCGGCATCGTCACCAAACAGAATGCCTGCCACGGTTCCGTCGGGCGCCGGAACAGGCAGGAGCCGCCCGGGTTCTGCCCTGTAGCCCTGAGCCGACGCGAAGGCGGCAGCGAGCGGCGACAACCGGCCTGCAGTCTCCTGCCAAGTGTCGGCCATGACGAAAGCGACGGGGATGACAGGGCCGGGAGAGGTTTCTGCCACTGAGAACAGGACGGTCACGACACTCTCCCCCGATGATCGACTTGAACCGGATAGGCCAACAGGACCTCGGAAGCTCGACATGGCATCGCCTCGCGCATTAACCGGTCGTCAACGTTAACGCTTTATTGCTGTCACAAGGGATTGCTCCCTACCCGGAGTTCGCCATGGTTGCCAACACGTCCCCCCGCTTGCGCGCCGCGCTTCTGGCCTGCGCCGCCGTCATGGCGCTTGCGACAGCTGGCTGCAACAAAGGCGGTGCCGACATCACCGGTTCGGTCTCGCAGCCCCGCACCGAGCAGGGCTGGCGGACGCTGTCGGAGGAATGGGGCCGGCGCTACGACGCCAAGCCCGGCGACAAGACCGCGTCGATCAACTATGCGCGTGCGCTTCGCATGATCGGGCAGCGCCAGCAGGCCGTTGCCGTGTTGCAGGTCGCGGCCCTGAAGGCGCCGAAGGATACCGACATTCTCGCCGCTTACGGCAAGGCATTGATCGAGGTTGGTCAGTTGCAGCAGGCGCAGGACGTGCTGGCGAAGGCGCACACCCCCGAGCGGCCTGACTGGCGCATCCTGTCCGCCCAGGGCGCGATCGCCGACCAGATGGGCAACCACCAGGAAGCCCAGCAGCTCTACCGGGCCGCCCTGCGTCTTCAGCCGGATGACCCTGGCGTCATGGCCAATCTCGGCCTCAGCTACGCGCTGGCCAAGCGGCTGCCGGAGGCCGAGACGACCCTGCGCCAGGCGGCCGCCCATCCACGCGCCGACACCCGGGTGCGCCAGAACCTGGCGCTCGTGCTCGGCCTGCAAGGAAAGTTTGGCGAGGCCGAAGGCATCGCCCGCCAGGACATGGCTCCCATCGATGCCGCGCAGAGCGTCATGGCGATGAAGCAGATGGTGGCCCAGCCCAACAGCTGGAACAACATCCGGACCCTCGACGCCAAGGCCAAGCCCGGCGTCACCACGGTTGGTCGAACCCCGCCGACGCTGCCGGTCAAGCCGACGGGCTCCGCGCAGGTCCAGTAGCCGACCTTCCCCTGTCGTCCGGACAGGACCCCGCCGCGCGATCAGCGGCCGCAGTCCTGCGCCGCCGCCACCGCCGTCCGCCCTGCACCCGCCAAGCCCCCAGTGATTCCTGCGGGGCGACGCCTGACGGTTGCTGATTGTGCCCCCTGCGCGCGATTCGGCCAGGTCCCGCGTCGGGTCGGCGAGCAAGCAGCTCAGTTCCAGCCGTAGACGTTGATGACAGCCGGGATGAGGATGACGATCAGCAGCACCGGCAGAAAGAACAGAATCATCGGCACGGTGAGCTTCGGCGGCAGCCCGGCCGCCTTCTTCTCGGCGGCATTCATCCGGTCGTCGCGGCCTTCCTGGGCCAGAACGCGCAAGGCCTGCCCGAGCGGCGTGCCGTAGCGCTCGGCCTGGATCAGGGCCGTACAGAGGCTCTTGACGATGTCAAGGCCCGTGCGGGACGTCAGGTTATCGAATGCCATCCTGCGGTCCGACAAATAGGACAGCTCGGCGGTGGTCAGCGAGAACTCCTCCGCCATGGGGATCGACTGGCCGCCGATCTCCGCGGCGACCTTGCGGAACGCTTGCTCGAGCGACATGCCGGATTCGACGCAGATCAGCAGCAGGTCGAGCGAGTCGGGGAAGGCCAGCCGCATCGAGGCCTGGCGCTTGGAGATCGTGTTGGAGAGGAAGATCTCGGGCGCCTTGATGCCGGCGAACGCAGCAACCAGCGGAATGCCGATCTTGTAGAGGCTGGGCTGGTCCTGATCCATCATGCCGAATGCGTAGACCACCGACGCCAGGATCAGGACGATCGGCATCACCAGGCGGAAGAACAGGAACGCGATCTCGGCCTGCGGGCCGCGATAGCCTGCCATGAGCAGCTTGGCCTTTGCCGAATCCGTACCCAGCCATTTTCCGAGTTGGAACTGGTCCACGACCTGTTTCATGTAGGCCTTGGGCTGGTGGCGAAGCGACGGCTTGGCGTCACTGCGGTTCATCCGCTCGCGCTCCCTCGCGCGGATCTGGTCGCGCTCGGCCGCGACCGCCTTCATGCGCTTGGAGAGCTGGTCGGTCTCGAACATCGGCATCGCGATCGTCAGTACGGTCGCGGCCGCGGCGATGGCGGACAGCGCCATCATCAGGAATTTCGGGTCGCTGAACTTCGCCATCAGTGCCGCAAGCATGACCCGCCCTCAGATGTCGAAGTTGATCATCTTGCGCATCACAAGGACGCCAAGCATCATCATGAACGCTCCAATGCCCATCCACATCCGCCCATGCATGGTCGTCCAAAGCAGCGAAATATAATCCGGGCTGGAGGCGTAAACGAGCAGACCGACAATGATCGGCAGTGAGCCGATGATTGCCGCAGAAGCCTTGGCTTCCATACTCATTGCGCTTATCTTGCCCTTCATCTTTTTGCGATCACGAATGACCTTGGAAAGATTGCTGAGCACTTCGGAGAGATTACCGCCGGACTTCTGCTGGATGCTGATAACGATGCCGAAGAAGTTGGCCTCCGGCACCGGCACGCGCTCGAAGAGCTTGCTGACCGCCTCGCCCACCGGCAGGCCCATCGTCTGGGCCTCGACGATCATCCGGAACTCGGTCTTGACGGGATCGGCCGCATCATTGGCGATCATGCGCATGCAGTCGCCCAGCGGCAGGCCGGAGCGGATGCCGCGCACGATGACGTCCATGGCGTTGGGGAGTTCGTCGACGAATTTCTTGATGCGGCGCTTGCGCAGGAAGCCCAGCATCCAGCGCGGCAGGCCCAGCCCGCCGACGAAGACGCCGGCGATTCCAGCCATCGGCTCATTGGACATGTAGAAGACGAACGCACCGAGCGCGCAGCCCATGATCAGGCTGATGGTGTAGAAGCGGCGCTTGTCCCAGGTGAGACCGGCCTGCAGGATCCGGCGGTCCAGCGTCAGCTTTGTCGCCTCACGCTGCCGCGCCTCGATCTCCTTGAGATTGGTGGTGATCTTCTCGCGCCTGACAGCCTGCTGGTTCACAGAGGAGGCGGCGCGGGACGTGCGGGTGGTTGTGCCCACGAGCGCCTTCTGCCGCTGCTCGGCGCGGGCATCCCCTGACAGATAGGGATAGATCAGCGCATAGGCGGCGGCGCCGACCGACACCGCCGCCAGAAGGCCGACGGCAAGCTGGCTTATATCCATGATGCGAGGCCCCCGGTGCGGGGATCAGACGGCCTTGGCATCTTCGACCGTCTCCATGCCGTCGAGGGCCGCCGCAAGCCGCTTCTCCTCGTTGTAGTAACGGGCTCGCTCCCACATGCGCGGCCGGCCGATGCCGGTCGACTGATGGCGTCCGATCAGTTTGCCGTTCGCGTCTTCGCCGATGATCTTGTAGACAACGATGTCTTGCGTGATGACCGTATCGCCTTCCATGCCCATCACCTCGGTGATGTGCGTGATGCGGCGCGAGCCGTCGCGCAAACGCGCCGCCTGGACGATGATGTCGACGGACGAGCAGATCATCTCGCGGATGGTGCGCGACGGCAGCGAGAAGCCGCCCATCGTGATCATGGATTCGATACGCGACAGGGCCTCGCGCGGCGAGTTCGCGTGGAGCGTGCCCATCGAGCCGTCATGGCCGGTGTTCATTGCCTGCAGCAGGTCGAAGGCCTCGGGGCCGCGCACCTCGCCGACGATGATCCGCTCGGGGCGCATACGCAGGCAGTTCTTGACCAGGTCGCGCATGGTCACCGCGCCGGACCCCTCGAGGTTCGGCGGGCGTGTCTCGAGACGAACGACGTGCGGCTGCTGCAGCTGCAGCTCGGCCGCGTCCTCGCAGGTGATGATGCGCTCGTCATCGTCGATGTAGCGCGTGAGGCAGTTGAGCAAGGTGGTCTTGCCCGAGCCCGTGCCGCCCGACACGACGACATTGCAGCGCACGCGGCCGGCAATCTTCAGGACATCGGCGCCTTCCGGCGAGATCGAGCCGAACTTCGTCAGCTGCTCAAGGGTGAGCTTGTCCTTCTTGAACTTTCGAATGGTCAGTGCGGCGCCATCGATGGCGAGCGGCGGAGCGATCACGTTGACGCGGGAGCCGTCCGGCAGACGCGCGTCACAGATCGGGGAGCTCTCGTCGACGCGCCGGCCGACCTGGCTGACGATGCGCTGGCAGATGTTCATCAGCTGGGCGCTGTCGCGGAAGCGCGTGTTGGTCAGCTGGATCTTGCCGGACACTTCGATGTAGGTCCGCTCGGGACCGTTGACCATGATGTCGGCGATGTCGTCGCGCGCCAGAAGCGGCTCAAGCGGGCCATAGCCCAGCACGTCGTTGCAGATGTCATCGAGCAGTTCCTCCTGCTCGGCGATCGACATCACGAGGTTCTTGAGCGCGATGATCTCGTTGACGATGTCGCGGATCTCCTCGCGCGCCGCATCGGCATCGAGCTTGGAGAGCTGCGAGAGATCAATCGCCTCGATCAGGGCACCGAAGATCGTGCTCTTGGTCTGATAGTAGTCGTCCGACTTGACGCGATCGGACGGAGCTGGCCGGGCGGGCTCGGCCTGAGCCACGCTTGCCACGGGCGCCGCGGCCTCGGCCGGACGGAGCGGAGCAGCCGCCGGCCGGGTTGCCGGGGCGGGAGCCGTGGTCCCGATCTGTGAGCGTCTGCCGAACATGCTCGTCCTTTATGGTCGCCGTGGTGTTGCGATCGCCCTAACGTCAGCCCTTTCGGGACAGACGCGTCAGGAGCGGCGCCAGCAGCGACCGGCTGCTCTTCTTTGCTTCGACACGGCCGATCAACACCCGGGCAAGATCCAGGAAGCTTTCGGCGATCTTTCCGTTGGGCTGGACCTCGGCGATCATCTGGCCGTTGTTCGCTGCCGTACCGAACAGCTGCGGATCAAACGGGATGATGGCCGTGGACTCGCAATCCAGCGCCTTGGCGAACTCCGCAGGGGCGATCTCGGGCCGCTTCGGCATCCCTGCCATGTTGATGATCAGCTTCGGCCGCCGGTCGTTGGGGCGGGCCTGGCGCAGCACGTCCATCATCACCTTGGCGTTGCGCAGATTGGCCAGGTCGGGCGACGCAACGAGGGCGATATCGTCGGACCCGACAAGGACCCTGCGGCTCCAGCCCGTCCACATATGCGGGACGTCGAGAATGATGCACGGCGTCGCCGCCCGCAGGATGTCGACCACGGAGTCGAAGCTGGTCTCGGAGAAGTCGTAGAGCCGGTCGAGCGTGGCGGGGGCTGCCAGGATGCTGAGCTGGTCGGAGCACTTGGACAGCAGCCTGTCCATGAAGTTCGAATCGAGCCGCTCGGGCGAGAATACCGCCTCGGCGATGCCCTGTGGCGGGTCCTGGTTGAAGTTTAGCCCGGCCGTCCCGAACGGAAGATCGAGATCGGCGATGACCGTCGCGGTCGAGAGCCCGCGCGCGATGGCCCAGCCGAGATTGTGGGCGATCGTCGAGGCGCCGACGCCACCCTTGGTGCCGACGACCGCGATGGTGCGGCCGACCGGCTCTGCGCCGGGGGCCGAATACAGTTCCGAGATGGACCGGATGAATCCGAGCGGATCGATCGGTGCGATCATGTATTCGCTGACACCGCGGCGCAGCAATTCACGGTAGAGCAGCACATCGTTGACGTGGCCGATGACCACGACCTTGGTGCCGGGATCGCAGGATTCGGCGAGTTCGTCGAGGGCGCCCAGCAGGGCGTTGCTGTCACCGGCCGTGAACTCCAGTACGATGACGTTGGGGGTCGGTGCGGTGCGGTAGACCTCCGCCGCCGCCGGCGCGCCGCCCATCTGGACCTTGACGTGGGCCTTGTCCATGCGGCGGTCACCCGTCGCCGTCTCGACGACGCGAGCGACATCGGCGGTTTCGCAGAACGCCTGGATGGCGATGCGCGGCACCGGGGAGATGTGGCTGGCAGCGCTCGGTTCACCGCCGGGGCTTGTCATCTGGTTCATGATCAGCTGCCCGTCTTCACGGTGGCACCCTCGGACTTCCAGCCGATGCTTGGATCGGCGCCGCTGCGGATGCTCTCGAAGACCTTCATGCGACGCTGCACGTCGGAACGATCCTCGGTGCGGGGCCTCTGCAGGTCGATGGGGTCGTCAATCTGCTGGGCGATCATGTTCTGGTAGGCGCAGCCGAAGTTGCGCTCATTCTTGTTCTGCCAGCTGTCGGTCGTCGCGGCGACGCCACCGGTATCGTGGCTCCAATCGCCGCACTGGGACTGGACCTTGGCCTGGAGCTTCACGTAGCTGAGCCGAACCGGCGAGGCGAGCGAGTCGCCGGAGCCCTGGTAGGTGGCGGTCCGCACATAGGCTCCGCCGACGCCCGCGGAAGCGAGCGCGGAGCGGACAGCCTGCGCGCCGCGATGCGACGCCGCGGGCGTGGACGTGCTGCTTGGCACATACATCGTGATGGGTCCGCGGCCTGCCTGGCGGAAGTCCTGTGCCAGAGTCCTGACGTCCTTCAACTGCCTTGCATCGAGGCCGGCCATGTTGCGGCCGACGAAGACGTCCAGCGTCTCCGGCTCATTGGTGAGCGCAATCGGATGCCGCTGGCGGTAATCGTCGGGATAGATCGTGCCGGTGATCACGGCGTCACGCTTGCAGGCTGCCAGTGGCAAGGCCGCCGCGATCAGGATCATGGCAAGCGGGCGAGAGAGGCGGCGCGAGGCAACCGGGCGCAGTTCGGCGGCATGCGTCGCACTGTCGAGGGTCGTGTCCATCGTGTTCATCCGGCGGTCCTCAGTCGATCACGAAGCCGGCGCGGCCCTTGTAGACCGAGGCGGGTGCACCGTTGCTGCCATAGAGGCGATTGAACCGGCCAAGCAGGATCGCCTGCGGGTCGCTCGCGTCTGAGAAGCCGTCGGTCGGGAGCGCCACCTTCTGGGGAGAAGTCGGCTTGGCGATATAGGGAGTGACGACGATCAGCAGCTCCGACTCCTGGCGCTGGTAGTCGCGCGAGCGGAACAGGGCGCCCAGCACCGGGACGTTCATCAGGCCGGGCAGACCGTTGATGACCTGGGCCGAGCGGGACTGGATCAGGCCGGCCGACACCAGCGAGGCGCCGGACGGCAGCTCGACGGTGGTGTCGAGGTTGCGGGTCTTGAAGGCCGGCGCGTTGGCCGACAGGCCGTCGCCGTAGCGCAGCGTGTTGTCGCGATCGATGTCGACGACCTCGGTCGAGACATGCAGGCTGATCCGCCCCTCGGACAGGACGATCGGGGTGAAGTTCAGCGCCACGCCGATCTTCTCGTAGGAGATGCTCGTCGCGCAGCCGAAGCCCGGCGCGCAGCTCTGCCCCGAGGGGACGGGGACGCGGCCGCCGGCGTTGAACTTCGCCGTCTCGCCGGAAATCGCCGTCAGCGTTGGCTCGGCCAGCGTGCGCATGGCGCCGACGCGCTCGGCGGCCTGAAGCGTGAAGTTGGGGCCGCTGGCGCCGTTGAGCGCACCCTTGAACAGCGTGTTGGTGATCGCCTGGGACTGCAGGGTCAGCGGGTTGTTGATCACCGCGGTGCCGGCAAGATTGCCGATTTGCCAGGAGCCGCTCATGTCGATGCCGAGCTGCTTCAGGATCGTCCGCTGGACCTCGGCGATGGTGACCTTGAGCATCACCTGGTCGCGGCCGCGGATGGTCAGTGAATTGACCACCGTCCCGGCGACGGCCGACCCGGCGATCGGGCTGGCACCGACGAACCCCTTGGAGATGTCGACCGCCTGGAGGGCGTCGCCCGCCGAGGCGACGGACCCGGTCAGCACGATCGTGTCGCCGACCGGCACGATGTTGATCTCGCTGGTCGGAATCGCTGCCTTGAGGGTCCGGCGGAGCGTGTTCAGGTCGCGGCCGATATTGACGTCGAGGTTCGCGATCTGACGGCCTTCGCCATCCATGACGACCACGTTGGTCTGACCGTCGGCGGCGCCGATGATGAAGATCTTCCGGGTCGAGCGGACGATGGCGTTGGCGACCTTGGGGTTGGCCACGAACACCTCCTTGGCGTCGCGCGGCAGATCGATGATCACGGACTTGCCGATGCCCAGCTCGATGCGGCGCGAACCTCCCTCGCTGACCGCGATGTCGAGATTCGATGGAGACGGCCCCTGCGCCATTGCGGCAGGTGAAACCAGCGCCAGCGCCGCGAACAGTGCCACGAGTGGTGCACGCGAGCGGGCCGCGACGCGCCTCAGGGGATCAGGGATCCGGGTCATGCTTCGCCGTTCCTTCTTCACCGCTGCGATACGCCGTAGCGCACGATCGTCAGCGAAATGTCTTCGAGCTTGACCACCGCGTCGTCGGTCTTTGTTGCGTCGTGCAGGCTGCGCAGCGACAGCGACAGCTGGCCCGCCCGCTGGGCGACGGCGATCAGTTCAACCTGCCGGGGATCGAGTTCGAGCGTCGCGGTTTCGCCCACGACCACCTTCTCGCCATTGCGTTCCTGGATGTTCTGGCCGATGGCCAGCACCCGGACGTTGCGCAGGAGGGTCTCGCTCGTCACCACATCGGAGCCGGTGGCCTTGGAGGCCTGGTCATCGCGGAAGACGCGGATGATATCGACACGATCGTTGGGCAGGATGAAGTTGCCGGCGGTGTTGGCGCCACGATTGTCGATGGTGATGGCCAGTGCGCGGTGCCCTGCCGGAAGCAGGGCCGACATCACGCCAGCACCGTCGGTCTTGATCAGCTTCTCGCGCCGCACCGGCTCGCCTGCCAGCATCGGCACGCGGGCGATGGCGCCGCTGAGCTCCTGCAAGGCATTCGGCTGGTCGGCCTTGCTGATCATCAGCTGGTTGGCGGCCTCGGCCGGCCACTGCTGCCAGCGCAATTCGCGCGGTGTCACCTGGCCGCCCAGCGGAATTTCAGTGCCGGCGACAAGGATCTCGACGGTCTTCATTTGCGGCACAACGGCGACCGGCGCGGGGGCCGGCGCATCGCCGGAGCCCGCGGCCAGATAGGCCGCGATGCCACCTGCCACTACAGCGACGCCGAGAATTGCAAGACGAGCGGGATTCATGGTCGCCTGTCCGGGTCCGAGCGGTGCGATGCACCACTGCCTTCTACAGACGCCAGTATTGGGGACGGTATGGTTAAATCTTCGTTGATAAGCGCGGCGACGCGGAGCGAAAGCGGCCGCGGGCGCTGATCACATCGCGGCGGCAAGCTGCCAGAGCGTTGATTCCGGATAGACCGCAAGGCCTGCGGCCGCCAGCGCGATGCCGTAGGGAATGCCGGTCTTTTCGTGGTGGAGATGCAGCAACCAGGGCCATTGCTGCGCAAAGTACGGCAGCGGATTGGTGCGCATCTGCAGGATGGCGAGTGTCAGGGCGCCGCCGAACAGGGACGCGGCAATGCCGTAGTCGGGCAAGGCGCTCCAACCCATCCACAGGGCTGTGGCCGCGGCCAGCTTGGCGTCACCGCCGCCGATCCAGCCTGCTGCAAACATGCCGAAGCACAGGACGAGCACGAGTGCGCCTGCCGCCACATGCATGGCCAGGGCATCGAGCGGCATGCGCAGCGCCAGGGCCGCAATGATGAACCCTGCGACGAGAATCAGTGACACCCGGTTCGAGATCCGCATCGACAGCAAATCGCTGGAGGCCGCATAGGCCATCAGGGCCGGGAACAGGGACAGCATGAAGATCTGGGTCACGGTCGTCGATCCATCATCAGGCGCGCATCTGAGGGCGCGGCCCACCTGTTCCAATCCTAGCAGGCGACATCTTGCGCTTGGGTTACGCTGTCGCGACCGCACAACGAAAAACGGCCCCGGTTTCCCGGGGCCGCTCTCGATCCGATCGCGATGACCGCGACCGGACCAGATCAGTTAGCCGAGTTCAGGTTCGAACCAACCTTCGAGAAGGTGCTCGACAGGTTGTTCTTCAGGCCCTGCAGAGAAGCGATCAGGCCGATGGCGACGATGGCGGCGATGAGGCCGTACTCGATCGCGGTGGCGCCGGACTCGTCCTTCACGAAACGCGAGAAAAGGGTCTTCATGGGATAGCTCCTGTGATTGCGGTTACACCCGTCCGCCGATTTCTTCTTGAACCGGCCAGAACCGATTTCGACCATAGGTTGCACCTCTTGAGATGAGGTTAATCTGCTCGACAAAAAGGTTCGATACGGAATGACTACGGGTCACGGTTAATAATCTATCGCGATTGCCTATATTATCTATTAATACAAGTATTATTCACATTTCATGCAAATATTGATCCAGTGCGTTTGACTTAACATCTCGCTATCGACGTCGCGATCCGTTCCAGGGGTTGCAGGAGGCGGATCATTGTCATGCGCCGAGAGTGTTGGCCGCGACGCGCACTTGGTGGCGAAGCCGCGTTAGCCGAAAATTCACCAATCGCAGCCATCGTAACCGACATTCGTTCACGACCAGACGGGAGCCTTCGATGGCGCGTTGCTTCAAGAGGCCGGCAATGGGGCATGTGGCGGCCGCCATGCTCGGCGTCGCAGTCACCGCAATGCCGCTTGCCGCCCGCGCGATGGACAGTATCGTCGTGCAGACTGACCACGCCCAGGTCCTCAAGCTGCCGCCGAAAGCGACGACGATC
Source organism: Methylobacteriaceae bacterium (assembly GCA_040380755.1). Taxonomy (GTDB): domain Bacteria; phylum Pseudomonadota; class Alphaproteobacteria; order Rhizobiales; family Beijerinckiaceae; genus Alsobacter. The sequence continues at coordinate 18,736 of JBEIIL010000037.1, forward strand.
ATCATCGGCAACCCGATGATCGCGGACGTGTCCGTGCAGAAGAACGGATCGATGGTGGTCACCGGCAAGAGCTATGGAACCACCAACCTGATCGCCCAGGACAGCACCGGCGCCGTGATCGGCGAATCGCTGATCCGGGTCGAGGCTGCCACCGAGGGGATCGTCGTGGTCCAGCGCGGCATGGAACGCGAGTCCTATTCCTGCCAGCCGCGGTGCCAGCCCACGCTGGCGCTTGGCGACATCCCGCGTCATTTCGAAGGCGTCGGCAGCCAGTCAACGGCCCGCAACGGATTGGCCAAGCCGTAAGCACAGGCGCGACATGCCCGCGGGTACAGTTCGCGCGCACTCGGCGCGCACTCCGCGCGCGATCTGTACCCGCGCGAAAAACATCGCGCAGACCGGCCGCTGAAGCCATCCAGGGCGCCGGGACACGGCACACCCACCCCCCTGTCTCACAACGTTCCGGAACAGGCTCCGTTAAGCCTGAATTGACATCGCGCTCCGATTCGCGCGCCCATCAAGCTATTCTCAACCGGCCACATGTCATCGTGGGTTTGTCCGCCCGTCCAACCGACGCGGACGAGGAGACGTGATGATGGAGTCTGAACTCGAACCCGTACCGGCACGCCGCCGGCCTGCGCGCAGCCTGAGTGCGCTGCGGCTGTTTCGCCGTCGCACCGATGGATCGGTGGCGGTGGAATTTGCGATGCTGTCGGTCCCCTTCCTGTCGCTGATCTTCGCAATCTTCCAGACCTCCATGGTCCACATCACGGGACAGATTCTGCAGACGGCCGTCACCGACGCGTCGCGGCTGATCATGACCGGCCAGGCCCAGAATGCGGCCATGACCAAGGACCAGTTCAAGGCGGAGATCTGCAAGCGCGTGACCGCGCTGTTCAACTGCAACAGCCTGTTGCTGCTGGACGTACAGACGCCCTCGGGCGGCTGGGCCGCCGCAACCATTGCCAACCCGCCGGTGGTGGGTGGCGTCATAGACCCGGATCAGCTCAACACGTTCAACCTGGGCACGCAGGGCTCGATCGTCGTCGTCCGGGCGATGATCGCCTACCCGATCATCGTGCCGCTGGTGGGGCAGTCCTTCGTCAACCTGTCGGGCAACAAGCTGCTGATCATGGCGTCGGCGGCGTTCCAGAACGAGCCCTACTCATGATGATCTCGAGGATGTCCAGCCTCCTGACACGCGCAAAGACGCGCCTTGCCGACGAACGCGGCGTCGCTGCGGTCGAGTTCGCCCTGCTGCTTCCGGTGATGCTGACCATGTATCTCGGCTCGGTCGAGGTCAGCCAGGGCCTCAGCGCCGACCGCAAGGTGGTGCTGCTGGCGCGCACGCTCGGCGACCTGACGACGCAGAAGTCGGCCGTCAGCACATCGACAATGGACACGGTGAGCGCTGCGGGGTCGGTCGTGCTGTCACCCCTCAAGGCCAACGTGGCGCTGATGCGGGTGACCAGCGTCGCGATTTCGGCGCCCAGCAGCGGCCCCGTCAACGACGCCACCGTCTGCTGGACCTATGTGAAGGGAACATGGTCCCCTGCTTTCGCGATCGGCGATAAGCTGGACGTCACCACGGTGCCGACGACGCTGCGGTCTGATATCGGCTCATCGGTCGTGCTTGCCGAGGTGCAGTATCCCTACAAGCCGGTGATCGGCTACGTCGTCACCGGGCAGTTGCAGCTGAAGGAGCGGATCTTCATGCGTCCGCGGGTGTCGAGCTACGTCACCAACTCGGATGCCATCAACTCCGGCCAGCCGAAGACCGCGTCTGGTCCCTGCACCAATTCCTGAGCGCTTGACGCCGCGGCCCTTCCGCGGCGTCCGCGCTTTCGCGCCAGGGCCGACCTGACGCTCAGAAGGTCTGGTTGTAGGTTCCGACCTCGGGGTTCTCGCGCATGATCGCGTCAACCGCCGCGAACATTTCGCGCGTTCGCGCCTCCGACACAGGGCTCTCGACCACGACCACCAGCTCCGGCTTGTTCGACGAAGCCCGGACAAGGCCCCAGGTTCCGTCCTGCGCCGTCACCCGGACGCCGTTCACGGTGATGACATCGCGGATCGGCTGACCGGCGATCTCGCCCCCCGCGGCTGCCAGCGCCTGGATCCGGGCCACGACCTTCTCGACCACCTGGTATTTGACCTCGTCGGCGCAGTGCGGCGCCATTGTCGGCGTGCCGTAGGTCTTGGGCAGCTCGCGGTACAGGTCGGCCATGGTCTTGGTGGGGTTGCGGTCGAGCATGTCGAGCACCGCAATCGCGGTGACAAGGCCGTCGTCATAGCCGCGTCCGACCGGCGCGTTGAAGAAGAAGTGCCCGGACTTCTCGAAGCCGGCCAGTGCGTTGAGATCGGCGACGCGGCGCTTGATATAGGAATGGCCGGTCTTCCAGTAGTCGGCCTTGACGCCGTTGGCGATCAGCACCGGATCGGTGGCGAAAAGCCCCGTCGACTTCACGTCGACCACGAAGGTCGCGCCGGGATGCAGGGCCGACAGGTCGCGCGCCAGCATCACGCCGATCTTGTCGGCAAAGATCTCGTTGCCCTCATTGTCGACCACGCCGCAGCGGTCGCCGTCGCCATCGAACCCCAGCGCGACGTCGGCGCCATGCTCGCGCACCGCATGCGCCATCGCGTGGAGCATCTCCATGTCCTCGGGGTTGGGGTTGTAGCGCGGGAAGCTGTGGTCGAGCTCGGCATCCATGGGGATCACCTCGACCCCGAGTTTCGCCAGGATGCCGGGCGCAAACGCGCCGGCGGTGCCGTTGCCGCAGGCGGCGATGACCTTGAGCTTGCGGCGGATCGGCGCGCGGGTCGTCAGGTCGGCGACGTAGCGCTCGGCGAAATTCTCCACATAGGTGTAGGAGCCGCCCTCGGCGGTGGTGGAGGCACCGGCCAGCACGATGTCGCGCAGGCGGCCCATCTCGACCGGACCGAAGGTGACCGGGCGCTGCGACCCCATCTTGACGCCGGTCCAGCCATTGTCGTTGTGCGAGGCCGTGACCATGGCGACGCAGGGCACGTCCAGCGCGAACTGGGCGAAATAGGCCATGGGAGACAGCGCCAGGCCGATGTCGTGGACCTTGCAGCCCGACGCCATCAGGCCGGTGACGAGCGCCATCTTGATGGAGGCCGAATAGCCGCGGAAGTCGTGGCCGACGACGATCTCCGGCTTGACGCCCATCTCGCGGATCAGCGTGCCGAGCCCCAGGCCGAGGGCCTGGATGCCCATCAGGTTGATTTCCTTCTCGAACAGCCAGCGCGCGTCGTATTCGCGGAACCCGGTCGGCTTGACCATGGGCTGCGTCTCATACGCGTAAGTGTTGACCTTCAGGGCGGGGACGGGCTTGGGCAGCATGGGGACGGCTCGCAGGCATGAGGGCGGGCGCGGCAACGCATACCTGAACGGCAGGCGGTTGCAACGGGTTCCGGCACGCTGGCCCGACACTGCGGCCGAAGCGCAGCGCCCTACTGGGTGAGAACGAGGCGGCCTTTCGCGACCTCGAACGAGGCCAGGCGGCGCAGGAAGGACATGCCCAGCAGGCTGCCGCTGAGCCGGCCCTGGGGCAGGACGACGGCATCGACATCGCGCAGGATGATGCGGTCGATGCGCACTTCGCGCAGCTTCACCGGTGCGGCGTTGACGGAGCCGTTGGCCGTCGACACCGGGATGCGGAAGGCATTGGCGGCCGGGTAGACACCGGCACGGGCGGCGTCCTCGAAGGACAGCGCGACGATCGACGCGCCGGTGTCCACCAGGGTCTGCACGCGCGTACCGTTGATCTGCGGCTCGGCGATGAAGTGGCCGCGCCCGTCCTCGGGCAACGTCACGGTCGTGCGGCCGGCCGGCATCATGCCGGACGGCGCGGGCTGCGTCGTGGCAACGGTGACGGACGGCGCGGGCGGCTGAACCCGCGCGACATATTGCGAGACGCCATAGCCGCCAAGAACGATCACTGCGGCAAACATCAGGAGCTTCTGCACGACCCAACTCCGGTTGAGACGACAGTCTAACCCGCAAGGGGTTTCGAGGCGGTGACCAGCGCTGATTGAAACCGTCGGATCAGGCGATCCAGCCGGCGAGTGCCGCATCGATGGCGGCAGCTGACGGCAGGCTCGGCTGGGCCCCCGCCACCGTGCAGGCGAGGCTCCCGGCCGCGGTGGCACGCGCGATCGCCGTCGAGAAATGCAACCCCGCAGCGAGAGCCGCCGCATAGGCGCCGCAGAACGCATCGCCGGCGGCCGTGGTGTCGACAACCCGGACAGGCAGCGCCGGCATGGTGCGGCGCACGCCTCCGGTCCAGCCGAGAACGCCCTCGGCGCCCAGGGTAACGATGGTGGTGACGCGGTGACGGGCATCGATCGCCGCGGCAATCTCGTCGACGGAGCCAGCGAGGCCCAGCGCTCCGCCGACCACCGCCGCCTCGTGCTCGTTGACGATCAGCGTGTCGAGACAGGCCAGCAGGTCGGCCGGCACCGCCCCGGCTGGCGCGGCGTTCAGCACCACCCGGCCGCCGGCGGCGTGCATCCAGCGCGCGGCGACAAGCGCCTCGGCGTCAGGGACCTCGCGCTGCAGCAGCAGCACGTCGCCGGGAGCGGCCGACAGGGCGTCCAGCACGGTGGCGGACGCCAGCGCATTGGCGCCGGACGCCACCACGATCGCGTTCTCGCCCGCGGCATCGACGGCGATGAAGGCCGCGCCGGTGGGGGCATCGACACGGCGCACGAGGCTGCAGTCGACCCCCTCCTGCAACAGGAGCGAGAGTGCGGCGTCCGCGAACCCGTCGTCACCCACCGCCCCGACCAGCCGGACCTCGGCACCGGCGCGGCGGGCGGCGAGCGTCTGGTTGGCGCCCTTGCCACCCGGGATGACCGTGTAGGAGGGGCCCAGCACGGTTTCGCCCGGCCGCGGGATGGCCTCCACCCGCGTGACGAGATCGATGTTGATCGATCCGAAAACGATGATCACGGCCGTAACGCCCGCCAGGCTGAGACGAAACCGGCAGCCCGGCCCCCAACCTCGGCGGCGGATAGACCGGGGCTGTACAGGGCGGAGCCGATGCCGAAGCCGGCGGCCGGCGTCCGCGCATAGGCCGCCATGGTGTCGGGCGAGATGCCGCCGACGACAATGAGGCGCGGTTGACCGGGCAGCACGGCCGCCATGGCGCGCACCCCGGCCGGGCCGATGATCTCGCCGGGGAACAGCTTCAGGACGGTCGCGCCCGCGTCGAGAGCTGTTACCGCTTCGGTCGGCGTCATCACGCCAGGAGCCGAGACGAGGCCGAGCGCGACGGTGCAGGCGATGACGGCAGGCGACACCGTCGGCGAGACGATCAGCGTGCCGCCGGCCTCCGCCACCGCATCGACCTCTGCGGTCTTGTAGACCGTGCCGGCACCGACGACGGCCCGACCGGCCAGCGCCGTCGCCAGCAGGCGGATCGAGACCAGCGGCTCGGGTGAGTTGAGCGGCACCTCGAGAACCGTGAAGCCCGCCGCGACCACCGCCTCACCGACGGCGACGGCCTCGTCCTGGCGGATGCCGCGCAGGATGGCGATCAGCGGGCAGCGGGCGAAGGCGGCATCGAAGGCGGCAACGGCGGGCACGGCAGACAGGGCGGCCTCCTCAGGCGGCGGCGACGATGCGGGCGAGCCCGTGCAGGAACACGGCTTCCGGATCACAACAGCGGACAGGAACGCCAAGCGCGGCAAATGCGGAACCGTAACTCTCGGCGAAGGCGCCGTCGGCAACCAGCACGAGGTCGCCGCCGGCCGCCAGGGCCTGGCCATGGTGGAGTTCCGTCCCGACCAGTAGGCCCGACAGATAGGGGCGCACCTGCGTGCCGGGCATGTCGCCGGCCAGCACCAGCGTGCGCGCCGCGAACAGCTGGTGGGTCAGGCCGCCCGGCCGGAGAACGGCAGCAAGGCCGCGGGCGAAGCCGGCCGGGTCGTCCGGCTCCTCCGCCAACCGGCCGAGGATCGTGTGTCCGGTCACCGCGGCATAGAGCTCGCCGGTCATGAAGGTCGAAAAGCGCTCGACGACACCCGCGGCAAGGCGCGCCCATTTGCCGTGGGTGCCGGGCATCACCACGACGCCGTCGTCGAGGCCGGCGCCGGCAATCTTGGTCTCCTCGCCGCGCATGACATCGGGCGTGCCGTCGGCGTCCCGCGTGATCAGGCCGGGGACGATCAGCGCGTCGATGCCATCGCCCAGCGGCATCCGGGTGAGGGCAGCCGCCAGGCGGGGGATCCCTGCCGGACAGTCCACATAGGGAACCTCGACCCAGCCGTTGCGCGAGCCCACCATGCCCGCCATGGCGACAGGCAGGTGTGCGTGGCGCTCCAGCCAGGGGCCGACCCGGCCCAGCAGTGTGGCGGGAAATCCGCCGGCCGGCACCGCCAGAATGCCGTCGTCCGACGCCGTCCGGTCCAGCACGGCGCCGTCTGCGGCGATAAGCCAGGCCCGCAGCCGGGTCGTTCCCCAGTCAACGGCGATCAGCGCTGGCGGCATCGAACCCTCCGGTTGCGACCGGAGTGTATCAGGTCCAGCCGCCGTCCACGACATAGTGCTGGTTGGTGCAGGCCCCGGCCTCGGCCGAGGCCAGAAACACCGTGAACCGCGCAATGTCGTCAGGCACCAGCTTGCGCTTCAGGCACTGACGCTCGAGCAGCTCCTTCTCGCCCTCTGGCGTCAGCCAGAGGTCGATCTGCCGCTGCGTCATGATCCAGCCCGGCGCGATGGCGTTGACCCGGATGTTGTAGGCGCCGAAATCGCGCGCCAGCGACCGGGTGAGGCCGAGCACGGCTGACTTGGCGGCCGTGTAGGCGGCCATCCCGCCCTGCCCGATCATCCAGGACACCGAGCCGAAATTGATGATGGCGCCTTCGCCGGCGGCCTTCATGTCGTCGAGCACCGCCTGGGCGCAGAAGAACTGGTGACGCAGGTTCACGGCGATGCGTCCATCCCAGTATTCCGGCGTCACATCCTCGGTGCGGTGGCGCTCGTCATGCGCGGCGTTGTTGACCAGCACAGCCACCGGGCCGAGATCCGCCCGCAGCCGCGCGATGGCCCCGCGCAGGTCGGGGACGTCCGTGAGGTCGCAGCGCTCGAAACGCACGGCCATGCCCTGCGCCGCCAGATCTGCCACGAGCCGCTCCGACGCCCCGGCATTGATATCGAGGAACCCGACCCGCGACCCCTGCCGGGCGAAGGCCCGGACAATAGCCTCGCCGATGCCGCTGCCGCCGCCGGTGACGACGACGAACTTGCCTGCAAGATCCGGGTAGACAGCGCCCTGAATCATCTTCGTGTCCTCCTGCCGGCATGTTGGCGCGGCGCCGGGCGTCAGCCCGACCCTGCAGGCCCTGCCGCGTGAACCCGCAGCGGTGGTTTACAGTTCCGGTGGGCCTCGGACAATCCCCTCGCAACCATTTTGATGGGCGCCCCTCAAACATAATTTGTTTTATTAACAGCGATGTACGTTCCAAATCTGAAAAAAAATGACGTTCGCTTCGCGCTCCCGATTGATTTCCTGCGGAGCGGCGTTAGGGTTCGGCATCGTCGGCGCGGGCAGATCCGCGATGGCGCAACATCAATCGATCGGGTCCGGGAGGGACGTCCATGACACGGCTTCTGCGCCTGGCGGCACTGGCCGCCGGCATTTCCATGTTCAGCCTCGCCGCGCATGCCCAGACAGGCGTGCTCAACAAGGCTGTCGGCGGCTATTCGTTCGAGGATGCCTCGAAGGAAGCGGCCGGCACGAAGGACTTCAACTCGAAGGACGGTCGCCTGACCTTCGCGATCGTGACGCACACCGCCGGCAACGGGTTCTTCGACCCCACCTATGTGGGTGCCCAGGTGGCCGCCAAGGCGTTTGGCATCAACCTCATCATGCTGGGATCCGAGGCTCCGGTCGACGACATCCCGCGCGAGATCGCGATCCTCAACCAGATCATCCAGGACCCGACCATCGACGGCGTGATCATGACGACGCCGCAGTCGGGCGCCTATGACGACATCGTCAAGAAGCTGCAGGCCAAGGGCATCCCGGTCGCCACGACGAACTCGTTCGACCCGAACCTGGCCGGCCGCTCCGGCATCTCGCACACCGGCCAGGACGCCTCTGCGGCCGCGATCGGCGGCGAGGCCCTCGTGCAGTGCCTGGTCCGCAACAACGTCAAGGGCGGGTCGATCATCTTCCCGAACACCACGACGCTGGGCAATGTCGAGGTCAACAACCGCATCACAGCTGCCTTCCAGGCGACCGTGAAGGCGCTCAACGCCGCCGGCCGGCTGAAGGACTTCAAGGTCGATGCCGGCCCGCAGAACATCGGCATCGACGTCGACAAGGACGCCATCGTCAACTCGATCGTGACGCTGATCGAGAGCCGCAAGGACGTGGTCGGCGCCTTCGCGGCGAACGGCTTCGTCACGCCGGCGCTCGGCGACGCCATCAGCCAGCTGAAGAAGAACAACCAGGTCTGCGCCTACGGGTTCGACCTCGGGCCGAAGCAGCAGGAGCAGATCCGCACCGGCGCGCTCACCGGCTCGCTCGGGCAGCAGCCCTTCCTGCAGGGCTTCTGGCCGGTGGCGCAGCTCTATCTGCAGATTGACCGTGGCGTCGCTGCGGCCAATCTCGACACCCGCGCGCAGCTCGTCACCAAGGACGGCGTCGACAAGATCGGCAAGCGCTTCGAGAACTGATCGCCGTCGACCGGCCGGCGGAGACGCCGGCCTGTCCTTGCCCGCCTGCCGTGCAGGCCGGCGGCTCGCAAAGATCGAGACAGGCCTGAAGGTCGGTGTCGGCCCAGACCCGCGTTCCAAGCCGGCCTGAGGCCAAGCTGAGCGGCCAATGCGCCCCCCTGCAAAGGATCCGATGACAAGCCTCGCCAGCGCCTCGCCCCCGTCCGCCGCAACCCGGCTGCCGCTCCAGATGGTGGGCGGCTGGGAGGTCGGGCTGCTGGTCTTCATGGTGGTGCTCTACCTGGTCGGCGTCTGGATCAACCCCGCCTTCTTCGGCACCACCGACGCCTTCTCCGCCGTGCTGCGCGACACCGCGCGCTTCGGCGTGATGGCGGTCGGCATGACCTTCGTGATCGTCAACAAGGAGCTCGACCTGTCGGTCGGCTCGATCCTGGGGCTCGTCGCCACCGTCTTCTCGATTGCTTACGCGCCGACGCATTTCGACCTGCCTGTGGGGTGGGCGATCCTTGCCGCCGTGGTGGCGGGCGTGGCCATCGGCCTCGTCAACGGCGTGCTCGTGACCCGGCTGAAGGTGCCGGCCTTCATTGCCACGCTCACCATGCTGTTCATCGGCCGGGGGCTGGTGCTGGGCCTCACCGGCGGCAAGACCATCGGCTTTGACCGCAAGGCGGCGGGCGACCCGCTGTTCTTCGGCATCGGCGAGACCAACGCACTGGGCTTCAACAACCAGATCCTGGTGTTCCTGGTAGTGGCGGTGCTGGGCGCCGTCCTGCTCGCCAAGACGCGCACCGGCTACCAGACCTATGCGGTCGGCGGCAACGAGCAGGCGGCCTCCTATGCGGGCATTCCGGCCAAGTGGGTGCGGATGCGCGCCTATCTGTTCTCGGCGCTGGCAGCGACGCTGGCGGGGCTGATGAACGTCGCCCAGGACAAGGGCATCACATCCCAGTACGGCCAGGGCGCCGAGCTGATCGTCATTGCGGCGGTGATCGTCGGCGGAGCATCCATTGCCGGCGGCCGCGGCCGGGTGATCGGCGCCTGCATGGGCGCTGCGCTGGTGGTGCTGATCGACAAGGTGCTGCGCGAGGGGGTGCCGACGATTCGCATCGTCGAGGTCGCCGGCATCAAGATGGAGGTGCAGGGCATGGCGCAGCTGCCGCCGGGTGCCGTGCCGGCCTTTCTCGGCCTGATCCTGCTGGGGGCGGTGCTGATCGAGCCCTGGGCCATCAAGGGTGGCGGCGCGGCCCGGATCTGGGCGCGGCTCACCGGCCGGCCGGCCCCGCCCGCACCCGACCGTGGCGAGGCGGCCATCGTCGGCGTGCAGACGCGCGGCGGTGGCTCGGAGGCGCGCGGCGTCGGCGCCACCGGGCTGCGCGCCTTCCTGGCGCGGCGCGATGCGGCCGCCATCATGCTGGCCGTCGCCCTGTGGGTGGCCGGGCTGGCGCTGCGGCCGGATTTCTGGGGCTCGCTCGACAACTCCTTCACGCTGCTGCTGGCCTTCACCGAGATCGCCATCATCAGCCTCGGCCTCACCTATGTGATCGCCAATGGCGATGTCGACCTGTCGGTCGGCTCCGTGCTGGCGCTGTCGGGCGCCGTCGCCGCCTTCATGATGAAGGAGATGGCCGCGAGCCCCGGCGTCGCGATCCTGGCTGCGCTCGCGGCTGGCACGCTGTGCGGCGTGATCAACGGTGCGCTGACGGTGCGGTTCGGGCTGCCGGCCTTCGTTGCGACGCTCGGCACCTTCTACGTAGCGCGCGGCATCGGCGCCTGGTTGGTGGCCGGACGGCAGCTCTCCGGTTTTCCCGAAAGTTTCAACCTGATCGGACGCAACCTGCAGGAGGTCCTGGCCGCCTTCGGCATGGCGCCGACCGGCGGCTGGCTGCAGGCCTTCGCCATGGCGGTGAGCGTGCAGACGCTGTTCCTCGGCGTGCTGGCGCTGGCGGCCGGGATCGTGCTCAGCAAGACCGTGTGGGGCCAGATGGTCTACGCCGTCGGCGGCAATGAGCGGGCGGCCCGCTATGCCGGCATCGACACCAGTGCGGTGCGCATGGGCGCGCTGGTGTTCTCGGCCTTCTGCGCAGCGCTCGCCGGCGTCATCTATGTGGCCTATTTCCGCTCGTTCAATCCGTCGGCCGGTCAGTTGCGCGAGCTCGACGGCATTGCGGCGGTGATCATCGGCGGTGGCTCGATCTTCGGCGGCTACGGCACGATCCTCGGCGCGCTCGCGGGCGCCGCCGCCATCACGCTGATCCGGTCGCTGCTGTCACTGCAGATCATCCTGCCCAGCGGCGCCTCCTTCGTCATGCCGCAGCACTGGATGAACGTCTTCATCGGCCTGATCCTGATCGGCGCCGTCATCGGCGACATCTGGATCCGCCAGGAAAACATCCTCGGCCGCCTGTTCGGGCGCCGCAGCCAGGGAGCCAGCCCGTGAGCACCCCGATCATCGAGATGCGCGGCATCCAGAAGCATTTCGGCGCCGTGCACGCGCTGCGCGACGTCAATTTCCGGCTGGCGCCCGGCGAGATCCTCGGCCTCGTCGGCGACAACTCGGCCGGCAAGTCGACGCTGATGAAGGTGATGACCGGCGCCTACCAGCGCGACGGCGGCGACGTGTTCGTCGACGGCAAGCCGACGCGCTTCGGCAGTCCGCAGGAAAGCCGCGATGCCGGCATCGAGATGATCTACCAGGACTTCGCGCTGTGCGGAAACATGGACATCGGCCAGAACATCTTCCTCGGCCGCTGGCCGCGGCGGTTCGGCGTCTTCATCGACCGGCCGCGCATGTACGAGGAGGCGCAGGCGGTGCTGAAGCGCCTCAAGGTGGACGTCAACTCGGTGTTCCAGAAGGTCGAGAGCCTGTCGGGCGGGCGGCAGCAGTCGGTCGCCATCGCCCGCGCCATCTCGTTCAATCCCCGCGTCGTGATCTTCGACGAACCCACCGCCAACCTGTCGGTGATGGCCACCGAGCGGCTGCTGGAGACGATGGCCGAGCTGAAGAAGCAGGGCGTCGCCCAGATCATCATCTCGCACCGGCGGACCGACCTCTTCGAGGTCGGCGACCGGGTGATGGTGCTGAGGCGCGGCGAGAATGTCGGCGACCGCTATGTCCGGGCGACCAACGAGCACGAGGTGCTGCAGCTGATCGTGTCGGGCACGCCCGAGACGGCGCTGACGGCCGACGAGGCGCTGCAGAAGGCCGCCTGAGAGGCGCAGGATCGCCATCGCCGCCACCGACGCTTCAACGGCGCCATTCGCCGCGAGCTGCCCGGCAGCCATGCCCCTGCCCTCACGGTGGTGTTTGCCGGCATCTTCGAGCAGGATTGGAAGCTCGAAATCGAGGTGATCGCCGCCGCCTGATTTGGCAGCGGTGAACCTGAGCCGGGGACCCCTGCATGTCGCATCTGCTTCGCCTGCTTGCCACCGCCCTTGCTGTCGTATCCGCAGCGCCGGCGATCGCCCAGACGGCGCCGCCGACGGCGCTCGCGCCGGCGCCAGAGGGTGCCACCGGCCGCGCCGCGAAGACCCGCGGCGAGGCGACGCGCTACATGGTGGCGGCGGCCAATCCGCTCGCCGCGGCGGCCGGGCGCGAGATGCTGCGGATCGGCGGCAGCGCCGTCGACGCCGCCATTGCGGTGCAGCTCGTGCTCAACGTGGTCGAGCCGCAGAGCTCGGGCATCGGCGGCGGCGCCTTCATGGTGCACTGGGACCAGGCGTCGCGCCGGGTGGTCACCCTGGACGGGCGCGAGACGGCGCCGGCCGCGGCGCGGCCGGAGCGGTTCCTCAAGGCCGACGGCACGCCCCTGGCGTTCATGGAGGCGGTGGTCGGCGGACGCTCGGTCGGCGTCCCGGGCACGGCGAAGCTGCTGGCGGACGCCCATGCGCGCTGGGGCCGCCTGCCATGGGCGACGCTCTTTGGCCCCGCCATCACGCTGGCGGAGGACGGCTTCCCCGTGTCGCCCCGGCTCGCCGGGCTGCTGGCGCAGGAGAAGGCGCTGCCGAACGATCCGCGGGCGCGCGGCGTGTTCTACGATGCCGACGGCCGGCCGCTCACTGTCGGCGCACGATTGCGCAACCCGGCGCTGGCGCAGACCTTCCGGGCACTGGCCGCCGGCGGTGCGACCGCCTTCTATGCGGGCCCCGTCGCCGAGGGCATCGTCGCCGCCGTCACCGGCCATGCGGGCAATCCCGGCGACATGACGCTGGCCGACCTCGCCGGCTACCGCGTCGTCGAGCGTGAGCCGGTCTGCGGCCGCTACCGCGCCTTCACGCTGTGCGGGATGGGTCCGCCAAGCTCGGGCGCCGTCGCCGTGCAGCAGATCCTCGGGATTCTGGAGACGCGCCCAATGCCGCGCCTTGCGCCCGGACCGGAGGCGGTGCACTGGCTCTCGGAGGCCGGGCGGCTGGCCTTCGCCGATCGTGCCCTCTATCTGGCCGACCCGGCCTTCGTTCGCGTGCCAGTGGCTGGGCTCATCGACCCGGGCTATCTGCGCGAGCGCGCCACCCTGCTGGGCGAGCGCAGCATGGGGCGGGCGAAGCCGGGCGAGCCGCCGCAGCGCAAGGGTTTCCTGTTCGCTCCGTCGGACGGGATCGAGAACGGCACCAGCCATATC
>JBEIIL010000038.1:0-31537 GCA_040380755.1 Methylobacteriaceae bacterium
CATCGTCGCGCACATCGATCACGGCAAGTCGACGCTTGCCGACCGGTTGATTCAGTTCACCGGCGGGCTGACCCAGCGCGAGATGGTGGACCAGGTGCTCGACAGCATGGACATCGAGCGCGAGCGCGGCATCACCATCAAGGCGCAGACGGTCCGGCTCGACTACACGGCCAAGGATGGGAAAACCTACATCCTCAACCTGATGGACACGCCCGGCCACGTCGACTTCGCCTACGAGGTGTCGCGGTCGCTGGCCGCGTGCGAGGGCTCGCTGCTCGTCGTCGACGCGTCGCAGGGCGTCGAGGCCCAGACGCTGGCCAATGTCTACCATGCGCTCGACGCCAACCACGAGATCGTGCCGGTCCTCAACAAGATCGACCTGCCGGCGGCCGAGCCGGAGCGCATCAAGGCCCAGATCGAGGAGGTGATCGGTCTCGACGCGTCCCAGGCCGTGCCGATCTCGGCCAAGACCGGCCTCAACATCGAGGCGGTGCTCGAAGCCATCGTCACCCGCCTGCCGCCGCCGCAGGGCGACGAGACGGCGCCCCTCAAGGCTCTGCTCGTCGATAGCTGGTACGATGCCTATCTGGGCGTCGTCGTGCTGGTGCGGATCCTCGACGGCAAGCTGCGCAAGGGCTCCGACATCACCATGATGGGCACCCATGCCCGCTACGAGGTCGACCGCATCGGCGTGTTCAAGCCTAAGATGACCGAGGTCATCGAGTTGGGCCCGGGCGAGGTCGGGTTCATCACCGCGCAGATCAAGCAAGTGGCCGACACCCGCGTCGGCGACACCATCACGGACACGCGCAAGCCGACTGCCGCGGCGCTGCCGGGCTTCAAGCCGGCCCAGCCGGTGGTGTTCTGCGGGCTGTTCCCGGTCGACGCCGCCCAGTTCGAGGATCTGCGCGCCGCCATGGGCCGCCTGCGGCTCAACGACGCCAGCTTCAGCTACGAGATGGAAAGCTCGGCCGCGCTTGGCTTCGGGTTCCGCTGTGGCTTCCTCGGCCTGCTGCACCTGGAGATCATCCAGGAACGGCTCGAGCGCGAGTTCAACCTCGACCTGATCGCCACCGCTCCGTCGGTGGTCTACCGGATCGGTCTGCGCGACGGCACGGACATCGAGTTGCACAACCCCGCCGACATGCCCGACGTGATGAAGATCGAGGAGATCCAGGAGCCCTGGATCCGCGCCACGATCCTAACGCCTGACGAATATCTGGGCGGCATTCTCAAGCTCTGCCAGGACCGCCGCGGGAGCCAATCCGACCTCAACTATGTCGGCAAGCGCGCCATGGTGGTGTACGACCTCCCGCTCAACGAGGTGGTGTTCGACTTCTACGACCGCCTCAAGTCGATCTCGAAGGGCTATGCGTCGTTCGACTACACGCTCACCGACTACAAGCCCGGCGACCTGGTGAAGATGTCGCTTTTGGTCAATGCCGAGCCGGTCGATGCGCTGTCGATGCTCGTGCACCGGGCCCGCGCCGAAATGCGCGGCCGCGCCATGTGCGAGAAGCTGAAGGAGCTGATCCCCCAGCACCTGTTCCAGATCCCGATCCAGGCCGCCATCGGCGGCAAGATCATCGCCCGCGAGACCATCTCGGCCCTGCGCAAGGACGTGACGGCCAAGTGCTATGGCGGCGACGTCAGCCGCAAGCGTAAGCTCCTCGACAAGCAGAAGGAGGGCAAGAAGCGCATGCGCCAGTTCGGCCGCGTGGAAATCCCGCAGGAAGCCTTCATCGCCGCCCTCAAGATGGACAGCTGAGCACCCGCAGTGCGTGCTGCGCCTTTTGACGGCGCAGCCAGTGTTGATGTTGCGCTCAGGCGACCTTGCGCGGCACGAGTCGCTCGGAGGCCAGGGCCTCCTTGACGCCGCTTCCGCCGGCCTCGTGGTACTCGGCGTCCTCGTTGACCGCCCAGATGTCGTAGACGCGCTCGCCGGCGAGGATGTTCTTCACCGTCAGCATGGCCGTCATCATGGCGTGGTCCTGGTTGTTGTACTTGTGCATGCCGTTTCGGCCGACGAGATGCAGCGTCGGGTAGGCATGCTCGAGGTCGGCCCGCACCATCGAGACGTGGTGCTTGTACTCGTCGTCATAGACCGGATAGGCCTTGGCCTGCCGCACGACGCAGGCGTCCACCACCTCGTCCTCCGCGACCAGCCCGATCTTGGCGATTTCGCGCTTGGCGAGCGCCACCAGTTCCTCGTCGGGCGCCGACCAGACGCCGTCGCCTTCGAAGCAGAAATATTCGAGCCCCAGGCAGGCGAGCTTCGGGTCCGGCACCATTTCGGGCGACCACGAGCGGAAGTTCTGGACGCGGCCGACCTTCACGGACGGATCGTGGATGTAGATCCAGTTGTCGGGGAACAGGTCCTGCCGGGTGGTGATCAGCGCCACCGTCAGGAAGTCGCGATACTTCAGCGAACGGGCCGAGAAAGTCGAGATCGGCGCCGGCTTGATGGCGCCGGCAAGCTCGCGGACCGGCGCGGATGAGATCACGTGGCGGGCCTTGTAGGTCTCGGTCTTTCCGTCGCCGCACTGCACCGTCAACGTCCAGACGGCCGCCTCGCCATCCCACTGCATGCCGACGAGGCTGCGGTCGAGGAGCACCTGGCCGCCCTGCTCGCGCGTCTTGCGCGCCGCCGCGTCCCACATCATCCCCGGGCCCTTGCGCGGATACTCGAAGGACTCGATCAGCGTCTTGACGACTTCGCCTGACGTCTGCTGGCGCAGGCCGCGGAACGGCCGCATCAGCGCATTCATCACCGCGCCGCCCAGCGACAGGCCCTTGATGCGCTGTGCCGCCCAGTCGGCCGAGATCTCATCGCACGACATGCCCCACACCTTCTCGGTGTAGGTCTTGAAAAAGATCGAGAACAGCCGCTCGCCGAACTGGTTGCGCACCCACTGGTGGAAGGTCTTGGGGTTTTCGACCGGACGCAGCTTGGCCCAGCCATAGGACGCCATGCACAACGCGCTTTCGAAGATGCCGAGATTGGTCAGCGCCTCGAAGGCCTTCAGCGGGTAGGAGTAGAGCTTGCCCTTGTAATAGATCCGCGAGATCCGCGGCCGCTGGATGAAATCGTCGGGCAGGAGCTCCTTCCACAGGTCGACCACCTCCTTCGACTTCGAGAAGAAGCGATGGCCGCCGATATCGAACAGGAAGCCCTTGTAGTCGACCGTCCGGCTGATGCCGCCGACCCGCTCGGGATCGCGCTCCACCACGACGACGTCGAGCCCCTCCTTGGTGAGGAGATACGACGCGGTCAGGCCGGCCGGCCCGGCACCGATGACGAAGACGTCTGCAACCGCGCTCATGGGATCAATCCTGCGAAACAGCGACGTTGGCTGGCCGCAGGGCCGGCGCAAACGTCAGGAGATGGTGGCCGGTGAAGCCCACGACCGCACCGAGCCCGCAGCCGAACACGAAGCTGACGGCGCGGGGAATCTCCGGAACGGCGTAGATCAGCACAAGGAAAACCGTGTAGCTCAGGCCCTGGGCCGTGAACGCAACGGCGGCGTAGAGGCTGCCTTCGACAGCGCTGCGGCGCCCGCTGCGCGCGAAGGTGAAACGGCGGTTGAGCAGCCACACCAAAAGGGTCGCCAGCCCGATCGATAGGGCGCGCGAGACGGCAGGGACAAGGCCGGCGAGGTCGAGGATCGCGAAGGTGGAACTGTCGATGATGAAGCCGATGGCGCCGACACCGAGGAACCGGCTGAACCTGCCGGACAGTTCCGTCAATCTGCCGAGCACCGTGTTGGCCGCACCGCTGCGGACCGACAGAACCTTGTGCCCGGGCCCGAGCGTGGCGTCGTGCTGCGGCTGATAGTCCGGGTGCATGGATCCGCCAGGTTGATGACAGGGTCTGTCTCAGGCAGTGCCCGGACCCGAGCTTCCTCATAGCCCGGCCCCGCATAAGGAACGGTAAACGCGGGATCTTGCCGGCCGGTGGAGCCGCTGCGCTGCGCTTCTGGCGGGTCGGTGCAACGCAAGCAACCTGATCTTAAGCGCGGCGGTCTATGGCTCGCTGATCACTGAGTGGAGTGGACATGATGAGCAGCGTTTGCGTGACGGGCGGTTCGGGCTTCCTTGGGTCGCTTCTTGTCGGCAGGCTGCTCAACGAGGGTTACGAGGTCACGAGCATCGATCTTCTGCCCAACAGCATGTCCCACCCCCGCCTGACCGCGATCGTCGGCGACATCCGGGACCGGGCGATGCTGGATGCAGCATTTTCTGCCTGCAGGCCCGCGACCGTGTATCACTGCGCCGCACTACTGGCGCATGGTTCGCTCAACGAACGCGAGCTGTGGTCGAGCAATGTCGAGGGCACACGCACCCTGGCCGCTGCCATTGCGGCGGCAGGCATCCGCAGCGTCGTCTACACCTCCAGCAACTGCCTGTGGGGCCGCGGTTTTGATCGGCCGGTGCGGGAGGATGACGCGCCCGCACCCATCGAGATCTATGGTCACAGCAAGTGGGAAGGCGAGAAGATCCTGCTGGCCCATGCAGGCGACTTTGCCACCACCGTGATCCGCTGCCCCACCATCATGGATGAGGGCCGGCTGGGGCTTCTCAGCATCCTCTTCGAATTCATCGCCGAAGGTCGCCGGGTTTGGGTGGTCGGAGACGGCGGCAACCGCTATCAGTTCATCGCCGCTTCGGATCTGATCGCCGCCATGTTGCTCGCCGGCGAGAGAGGCCAAGCGGGCATCTATGGCATAGGCTCGGATGACGTGAGCACGATGCGTGAATCCTACGCCTATGTGATTGATCGCGCCGGAACGGGTGCGCGGATTGCCAGCCTGCCCAAAGGCCTGACCATCCTGGGCATGCAGATTGCCCATCACCTGAAGATTTCGCCCCTAGGCCCGTATCACTACCGCATGATCGCGGCTGATTTCGTGTTCGACACGTCGGCGATTAAGCAGTCGCTCGGCTGGCGCCCGGCCCTGACGAACCAGCAGATGCTTTTTCGTGCCTACGATTACTACGCCAGAAACCGGGCCGAAATCGAAGGGCGCTCGGATGCCTCCGCGCATCGCAAGTCGGCTGACATGGGTGTCATCCGCCTGCTGAAATGGATCTCTTGAGCATCGGACCGTTCAGGCCGTCGCATCTGGCCCACGCGGGTCCTGCCGTCGGCCGACTTGCCATTCTGGGCGGTCGACTGTCGGCGCCCGCTGTTGGAACGGATCCGTGGCTGCTGGCGCGAACCGCAAATTAACGCCCGCCTGCTAGTGGGTTAGGGGAAAAGCCAACCCATCCGGGACGCCATGTCAGACACGACCCTCCGCCCCACTGCCGAGCGGCCGCTCGAGCGCGCGCTTCAGCAAAGTACGCTCGGCGTTGTCTTCGTCTGGCTGATCTTCATCATGCTCAAGACGAACGGGCTAGCCGATATCGGCAGCGTGTTCGGCGACACCGACGACGCGATGCGGCTGTCGCAGATCCGCGATCTGCTCGCCGGTCAGGGCTGGTACGACCTGCGCCACTACAGGCTCGATCCACCAACGCCGGTGGTGATGCACTGGACCCGGCTTGTCGACCTTCCTGTCGCGGTCCTCATGCTGCTGTTCGGCACCGTGGTGCCGTTTGGCCTCGCGGAGAAACTTGCGCTCACCCTGTGGCCGACCCTGCTGGTTCTGCCGCTGATGTTCGCATCGCAATCCATCGCCTGCCGCCTCGGCAACCGCTATGCGGGCCTCGCGGCCGTGTTCCTCACGGCGACGTGCCTCGCCATGATCTGGCAGTTCCGGCCGGGCCGCATCGATCATCACGGCCTGCAGATGCTGCTGACGCTCTGCATGATGGTGGGACTGTTCCGGGCGGATCGCGCCGGCGCGGCCTGGGCCGGCGTGGCGGCGGCGGTGGCGCTTGGCGTCGGCATCGAGGCCGTGCCCTACATCGCCCTCGTCGGTCTGGGATACGCCGTGATCTGGGTTGCCGGGCAGGACCGGATCGGTGCGCTGCGCGCGTTCGGCTCCGCGCTGGCGGGTGTTTCCCTGGTGTGCGCGGGCCTGCTGATCGAGCCGAGCCGTTGGCTGGTCGGTGCCTGCGACATGCTGTCCGCAAACTTTCTTGCCCTGACCGTCGTCGGCGGCGGAGGTGTGGCGCTTGCCACCCTGTCCCGTTGGGTCGATGAATCGGCAGGACGCCGCGCAGTAGCGCTTGCCATCGCAGGAGCCGCCGCCCTCGGCCTCTTCGTGCTGGCCGAGCCCGCCTGCCTGCGCGGTCCCAACCATTTCGATCCGCGCCTCTGGCCGATCTGGCAGGACCACATCCACGAGACCCAGTCGGTCTTCGCCATGGGCCGCAATGAGATCGCGCTGGCCCTGAGCTATACCGCCGTGCCGATTGCCGGACTGGTGGCCTGGGGGGTGCTGATGGCGGACCCCGCCACGCGCCGGTCGGCGCCCGCCTGGGTCTTTCTCGTGTCCTTCCTGCTGGCCTTCGCCCTTGGCTGCACCCAGATCCGCGTCATCGTCTATGCCAACATGCTCGCTGTTCCGGCAATCGCTGCGGCAATCGCCCGGATTGCCGTGTCCAACGCGGCAAAGGGCGGATCGAAACTGGTCGTCGTTCTGGCCGGCATGCTGCTGACCAGCGGCTCGACAATGGCCGTGACGCTCCACATGCTGCTGGAGAAGCAGGAAGAGGTCGCCGACAAGCAGGCGGCCGAGAAGCCGGCGGCCAGTGTGACCGTCTCCGAACGCGAACCCTGCATGACGCTGGCCAACTATGCTGCCTTTGCGGGCGCTCCAGCCGGTCTTGTCGCAGGGTTGATCGATCTCGGCCCGTTCGTGCTGCTGGCGACCCGCCATACGGTCCTGAGCGCGCCCTATCACCGGTATGAGAGCGGCATCCTGACGGCTGACGCGATCATGCGTGCGCCGCCAGCGCAGGCAGAAGCCCTGGCCCGGCAACGTGGCGTGAACTATGTCGCCTATTGCACCTCCTCGCCTGGCCTTCGACTGTATCGCGAGGCCGCCCAGGATGGTCTTGCCGTCCGGCTGCTGAACGGCGATGTTCCGGCATGGCTCGAAGCGCTTCCCGGCACAGGTCCGATTCGCGCATACAAGGTCCGTTCCGCCTCCTGACCCGGGCGGGCGCGGCGGTCCTGTCCGGCCTCATGGCGCTGCCGGCCGGCGCGGCGGAGGATCCGGTCGCCAAGGAGGCGTTCGGTGCCGCCCGCACCCCCGCGCCGCTCGAGGCGCGGGTCTTCGGCTCCTATGCGCGGGGCTGCCTCGCCGGCGGCGTGGCGCTGCCCGCCGACGGGCCGGCCTGGCAGGTGATGCGACCGTCCCGCAACCGCGCCTGGGGCCACCCGCAGCTGGTCTCGTTCCTGTCCGATTTTGCCCGCAAGGTGCCCGCCATCAACGGCTGGCCCGGTCTGCTGGTCGGCGACATTGCCCAGCCGCGTGGCGGCCCGATGCTGACCGGCCACGCCTCCCACCAGGTCGGCCTCGATGCCGATGTCTGGCTGACCCCGATGCCGCGGCGGACACTGACGACCGAGGAGCGCGAGACCATCTCCGCCACCAACCTGGTCGCCGACGACTGGAACGACGTCAATCCGGCGGTCTGGACGGCGCAGCATCTGGCGCTGATCCGTGCCGCGGCCTCGCAACCAGGCGTCGAGCGGATCTTCGTCAACCCTGCGATCAAGAAGGCGCTGTGCCGCGAGGCGGGCGCCGACCGCGGCTGGTTGCGGCAGGTCCGGCCCATGTATGGCCACAACTACCACATGCATATCCGGCTCGCCTGTCCGGCCGGGGACACGGAATGCGCCGCTCAGGCGCGCACGTCGCCCGGCGACGGCTGCGGCAAGGAGCTGGACTGGTGGTTCACCGCCGAGGCACGCACGCCCAAGAAGGGCGGCAAGCCGCCGCCGCCGATGCGGCTCTCCGCCCTGCCGTCTGGCTGCCGCATCGTCCTGCAGGCACGTTGACGGAGCACCTGCTGGACGATCCGCCCGCAAGCCCCGTCAATGCGGCTTGGTGTTGGCGGCGATCTTGTCCGTATAGGCCAGGATCACACCCGATACCACGAACACCATGTGGACGATCACGTACCACATCAGGTCCCGGTCGGAGATGTTCTTGATGTTCATGAACGCTTTCAGCAGCTGGATGGCCGAGATGGCGACGATCGACGACAGCAGCTTCAGCTTCAGCCCGGTGAAGTCGATCTTCCCCATCCATTCGGGCCAGTCCTTGTGGGTGGCCTCGTCGATCTTCGAGACGAAATTCTCATAGCCTGAGAACACCACGATCACGATCAGCGAGCCCGTGAAGGTCAGGTCGATCAGCGACAGAACCCCGAGGATCACCTCGGCCTCGGTGGCGTGGCCCACCAACCACACATAGTGCCACAGCTCCTGCATGGTCTTGACCATCAGGACCACCAGCCCGATCACCAGCGCCACATAGAACGGCGCCAGCAGCCAGCGGCTGGCGAACAGGAAGCGTTCGAGCGCCCGTTCGATCATCGCCTTCCCCTCCCGGACCTCCGGCAGGGGATCGCCGGCAGGTCGTCCGTCAATTGGCTGCATCAAGCACCCTGTGTGAGGCCCACCGGACAGCTCACGCCTGTCCCGCCAAGGCCGCAATAGCCACCCGGGTTCTTGGCCAGATACTGCTGGTGATAGGCCTCGGCAAAGTAGAAGGGTCCGGCGGGCGCGATCTCCGTCGTCACCGGTCCGAAACCGGCGGTCTGCAGTGCGCGGCCATAGTCTCCGGCAGCGGCCCGCGCGGCGTCGAGCTGGCTCTCGGAGGTGGCGTAGATCGCCGATCGGTACTGGGTGCCGACGTCGTTGCCCTGCCGCATACCCTGCGTCGGGTTGTGGCTCTCGAAGAACACGCGGAGCAGGTCGCTGTAGCTCACCACCGAGGGATCGAACACGACCAGGACCGCCTCGGTGTGGCCTGTCATCCCCGAGCAGGCCTCCTCATAGGTCGGATTTGGCGTTGTGCCGCCCGCATAGCCGACAGCCGTCACATGCACGCCCGGCACCTGCCAGAAGCGCCGCTCGGCGCCCCAGAAGCAGCCCAGTCCGAACACCGCCGTCTGATGGCCGGCGGGATGGGGGCCCTTCAGCGCCTGGCCCGATACGTGATGGCGCTCGGCGGTTGCGATGGGCGCGGCGCGGCCAGGCAGGGCCTCGGTGGCGGCGGGAACGGACAGTCGCTTCCTGAACGAGAACATGGGGCAACTCCTGAGGTTGAACCCGTCATATGGGGTCGGGAAGGCGTTTCGGCGAGGGCGTCAGCGGCGCGGCTCGTAGCCCACCACAGGCCTGCGCTCGCCGCCGAGCCCCAGGAAAAGCAGGGAAACAAGCACCAGCGCCAGCGCCAGGGGCGCCTTCATGGCGGTGATCGCCACCGGGTCCCAAAGGGCCGCGTGGACCCCTTCGACAGCCGGCTGCGCAAGGGCCATGACGGATGGAGCGAGCCGGTCGAGCGTCTGCCGCACAGAGGTGAGGATCAGGTTTCCGGCCGCGACGGTCCGGGTTCCGTCGATCACCACGGTCACGAAGGCTCCTGCCAGAAGCATGTAGCCGAAGGCCCGCATCAGGAACCGGATCATCGCGCATCGCCCTTCGCCAGACCGTCTCTGGCTACCGCGCCATGCGGGCGGGCGCAACCGCAAGCACGCAGGGGCGCGACGCTGGTGCCTTGCGGGCTGCCGGGGTGCTCCTTATATACCCGCCGACAGCGGGATTTCCCGCAAATCTCAGGGGATCTGTCCGGAGTGGCGGTGTCATGCGACGCCGGTGCGACGGTCTTCAGCCGGCGCGCCTTCGGGGCCCGGCGGTCTCGCCGCGAAAGGGGACTGCACACCATGGCAAAAGTTATCGGAATCGACCTCGGAACCACCAACTCCTGCGTCGCCATCATGGAAGGCACGACGCCGAAGGTCATCGAGAATGCGGAAGGCGCGCGCACCACGCCCTCCATCGTTGCTTTTACGGATGAGGGCGAGCGCCTCGTCGGCCAGCCGGCCAAGCGCCAGGCGGTGACGAACCCGGAGCGTACCTTCTTCGCCATCAAGCGCCTCATCGGCCGCACCTATGACGATCCGATGACGCAGAAGGATAAGGGCCTCGTGCCCTACAATATTTCGCGCGCGAGCAATGGCGATGCCTGGGTCGAGGCCGATGGCAAGACCTATTCGCCCTCGCAGATCTCAGCCTTCATCCTGCAGAAGATGAAGGAAACGGCCGAGGCGTTCCTCGGCCAGACAGTGACCCAGGCGGTCATCACCGTCCCGGCCTATTTCAACGACGCCCAGCGCCAGGCCACCAAGGACGCCGGCAAGATTGCCGGCCTCGAGGTGCTGCGCATCATCAACGAGCCGACCGCGGCGGCGCTGGCCTACGGGCTGGACAAGAAGAAGACCGGCACGGTTGCGGTCTATGACCTCGGCGGCGGCACCTTCGACGTGTCGATCCTCGAGATCGGCGATGGCGTCTTCGAGGTGAAGTCGACCAATGGCGACACCTTCCTGGGTGGCGAGGACTTCGACATGCGCCTCGTCGAGTACCTGGCCGAGGAGTTCCGCAAGGAAAACGGCATCGACCTGAAGAAGGACAAGCTCGCCCTCCAGCGTCTCAAGGAGGCGGCAGAGAAGGCCAAGATCGAGCTGTCTTCGGCCGCCCAGACCGAGATCAACCTCCCCTACATCACCGCCGACGCGTCCGGTCCAAAGCACCTGACGCTGAAGCTGACACGGGCAAAGTTCGAGGCGCTGGTCGACGATCTCGTCCAGAAGACGATCGAGCCCTGCCGCAAGGCGCTCAAGGATGCAGGCCTGACGGCGGCCGAGATCGACGAGGTTATCCTCGTCGGCGGCCAGTCGCGCATGCCCAAGGTCCAGGACGCGGTGAAGCAGTTCTTCGGCAAGGAGCCCCACAAGGGCGTCAACCCGGATGAGGTCGTCGCCATCGGTGCCGCCGTCCAGGCCGGCGTGCTGCAGGGTGACGTCAAGGACGTGTTGCTGCTCGACGTGACGCCGCTGTCGCTCGGCATCGAGACGCTGGGTGGCGTGTTCACTCGCCTGATCGACCGCAACACCACGATCCCGACCAAGAAGGGCCAGGTGTTCTCCACCGCCGAGGACAACCAGACCGCGGTGACGATCCGCGTGTTCCAGGGCGAGCGCGAGATGGCGTCCGACAACAAGCTGCTCGGCCAGTTCGATCTCGTCGGCCTGCCGCCGGCGCCGCGCGGGGTGCCCCAGGTCGAGGTCACTTTCGACATCGATGCCAACGGCATCGTCAATGTGTCGGCCAAGGACAAGGCGACCGCCAAGGAGCAGCAGATCCGCATCCAGGCTTCCGGCGGCCTGAGCGAGGCCGACATCGACAAGATGGTGAAGGACGCCGAGGCGCACGCCGCGGAGGACAAGAAGCGCCGTGAGCTGGTCGAGAGCCGCAACCACGCCGAGGGGCTGATCCACTCGACGGAGAAGACGCTAATCGATCTCGGCGACAAGGCGGCTGCAGCCGACAAGTCGGCGGTCGAGTCGGCGGTTACCGGCCTGAAGACCGCGCTTGCCGGCGAGGACCTCGAGGTCATCAAGGCCCGGACCAACGACCTGATGCAGCTCTCGATGAAGCTCGGCCAGGCCATGTACGAGGCCTCGCAGGCTGCGGGCGAGGCCGCTGCGGCGCCGGGTGCCGACAAGAAGGACGACGTCATCGACGCCGATTTCCGCGAGGTTGGCGACGACGACAAGAAGAAGCGGGCCTGATTGCGGCCTCGCGACGGACGGCACGCCGGCTCACGGCGTGCCGTCCGCTGTGCATCCGGCTGCGCCGCCCCTCACCCGCGTTTGCAGCATGGGTGATTCTGTGGCGGTGTAGACGGCTGTTCCGTTTGACCATCTCTCAGCCGATCGTGCCGGATAGCCATGGCCAAGTCCGACTATTACGCCCTGCTGGGCGTGGAGAAGACCGCGTCGGAGGCCGAACTCAAGGCCGCCTTCCGCAAGCTTGCCATGAAGCATCACCCGGATCGCAATCCGGGCGACAAGACAGCTGAGGCCACCTTCAAGGAGCTCAACGAGGCCTACCAGGTCCTGTCCGATCCGCAGAAGCGGGCGGCCTATGACCGGTTCGGCCACGCCGCCTTCGAGAACGGCGGTGGCGGCCCCGGCTTCGGCAATGATTTCGCCTCGTCGATGGCCGACATCTTCGAGGACCTGTTTGGCGATTTCACCGGCCGGCAGCGCCAGCAGGCCGGCGGCCGCGAGCGCGGTTCGGACCTGCGCTATAACCTCGAGATCACCCTCGAGGAAGCCTATGCGGGCAAGACCGCGACCTTGAAGGTGCCGACCTCGCTGGCCTGCGACGCCTGCTCGGGCACCGGTGCCAAGCCCGGTTCGCAGCCGCGCCGCTGCACCACCTGCGCGGGGCAGGGCCGGGTGCGGGCCACACAGGGCTTCTTCTCGGTCGAGCGCACCTGCCCCAGCTGCCAGGGCCGCGGCGAGACGATTGACGACCCCTGCCGCAGCTGCAACGGCGCTGGCCGGATCACCCGCGAGCGGACGCTGTCGGTCAACATCCCGGCGGGCGTCGAGGACGGCACCCGCATTCGCCTTGCCGGCGAGGGCGAGGCCGGCTTGCGCGGCGGACCCTCCGGCGATCTCTACATCTTCCTGTCGCTGAAGCCGCATCCCTTCCTCCAGCGCGACGGGGCGGATCTGTTCTGCCGCGTCCCGGTGTCAATGGTGGCGGCGGCGCTGGGCGGCGAGGTCTCGGTGCCGGTGCTCGATGGCGAGGACTGCACCGTCAAGGTGCCGGAGGGCACCCAGACCGGCAAGCAGATCCGCATCAAGGGCCGCGGCATGCCGGTCCTGCGCGCCCGCGACCACGGTGACCTCTACATCCAGGTGATCGTCGAGACGCCGCAGAAGCTCAGCACCCGGCAGCGCGAGCTGCTGCGCGAATTCGAGCGCGAAAGCTCGAAGGAGACGCAGCCCGAGAGCGCCAGCTTCTTCGCCAAGGTCCGCGATTTCTTCGGTGGCGGGGAGTAGGGCGGCGTGTCCAATCCCCGTAGCCGCTTTGCCGCCTATGTCCCGGCACGTTCGACCGTGCTGATCGACGGCCCGCGCCAGCGCACCACCGAATGGCGCTTTCCGCCGGGCGCCCACACCGGCTGGCACCGCCATGGCATGGACTACGTGGTCGTGCCGCTGACCACCGGCGACCTGCTGATCGTCGACGACCAGGGCGAGCGTCGGGCCGGCATGACGGCAGGCGTTCCCTACGAGCGGACCGCCGGTGTCGAGCACGACGTCGCCAATCCGAACGACTTCGAGTTCGTCTTTCTCGAGATCGAGCTTCGCTAGCAGCATCCCGCCAAGTGGACACCGGTTGGCGGACAAAGATGACGCTGAAACAGAGAGCGAGAGCGGTCGGCCTGATGCAATGAGGTCGGATCTCGCTCGAGCGCGGAACCTCGCAGGCCGGGCGTGATTGACCCTGCGGCCACTGCTGCCTAGGCTCGGCAGCAAAATGACGCGAGGACACGCGACTTGCCCCATCGACCCGCACCGCTCGGGCGCCCGCGCCGCGACCGTGGCACGCGGCTCAGCCGCAAGCTTCAGGACGAAGCCAGGTTTCTGCGCAGCTGGCTCGACCATCCGCTCACGGCCGGGGCCATTGCGCCGTCCGGCCCGGCCTTGGCGCGGGCCATGGCCGCGGCCGTCGATCCCCTGTCGGCCGGCCCGGTGATCGAACTCGGCCCCGGTACCGGGCCGGTGACTGAAGCGCTGATCGAACGTGGCATTGCCGAGGAGCGGCTGGTCCTCGTCGAGTTCGACGCGGACTTCTGCGCCCTCCTTGGCGCGCGCTTCCCGCGGGCCAGAATCGTCAATGGCGACGCCTATGGCCTCGCCCGGACCTTGCGCGAAATCCTGCTGACACCGGCGGCCGCCGTGGTGTCGAGCCTGCCGCTGCTGACCCGTCCCGAGCGGGACCGTATTCGCCTGATAGAGCAGGCCTTCGGGCTGATGGCGCAAGGGGCGCCCTTTGTCCAGTTCACATACGGGCTCGGGTCGCCAGTGCCGCGCAGCCTGAAGGGCATCCACGCCGAGGTACGGCCTCCCGTGTGGCTGAACATCCCGCCTGCCCGAGTGTGGGTGTATCGCCACGTCCGGGCTGCTGTCCTGCCGCTGCGCCGGCGCGAACCCGACCTGCTGGTCCGGCTGCGCGACGAGTGGCGCGAAACGACCGGCAAGGTGCGCGACGAGTGGCGCGAGACGACCGGGAAGGTGCGGGAGGAATGGCGCGAGCGCACCGACAAGGTGCGCGCCGACCGCCGCATTCGTCCCACCCTCGACCTGATCCGGCGCATCGCCGACCACATGGATGGGCCTGATACCCATGTGGCGGCCGACGAGGCGCTGCGCGGTCGCTGGGACCAGCCACCGCCGCCGCGGCCCTGACGTGGCGACCATCTTCTACGTCACCCATCCGCAGGTCGCGATCGACCCCGCCGTCCCCGTGCCGGACTGGGGCCTGTCGCCGCTGGGCCGATCGCGCATCGACGCGGCCGCGAAGGCGCCCTGGGCCACCGGCCTGGCGGAGGTCTTCAGTTCTGCCGAACGCAAGGCCATCGAAACCGCCGAAGTGCTGGCCGAGGCCTCCGGCGCCGCCCTGCAGGTCGATCCGCTCATGCATGAGAATGACCGCTCGGCCACCGGCTTCCTGCCGCCGCCCGAGTTCGACGCGGTGGCCGATGCGTTTTTCGCCCGGCCGCTGGAAAGCGTGCGCGGCTGGGAGCGGGCAATCGATGCACAGGCGCGGATCCTGGCGGCGGCCGAGCGGGCGCTCGCCGGCGCCCCGGTCGGACCGCTGGCGCTGGCCGGCCATGGCGGGGTCGGCACGCTGCTGTTCTGCGCCCTGGCGGGTCTCGCCATCGACCGCCGGCATGACCAGCGCCCTGGCGGCGGCTGCGTCTTCGCCTTTGACAGGGCAACCCGGCGCGTGCTCCACCCCTGGCGCCTGCTTGAGGACGCCGGACTCGGAGAGCCAGCATGATCGCCCCGACGCCTCGCGACCGCCTGATCGTGGCGCTGGACCTGCCCGACGTTGCCGCGGCCCGCGCCATGGTGGACCGCATCGGCGATGCCGCGACCTTCTACAAGATCGGGCTCGAACTCGTGTATGGCGGCGGGCTCGGGCTGGTCGAGCGGCTGGTAGGGGAGGGCAGGCAGGTCTTTCTCGACCTGAAGCTGCACGACATCCCCAACACGGTGGCGCACGCGACCGCCCAGGTCGCCAGGCTGGGGGCGACGTTCCTGACGGTGCACGGTTTCCCCCAGACCATGGCGGCTGCCGTCGAGGGCCGCGGCGACATGGCGCTGCGGCTGCTGGCCGTCACCGTCCTCACCTCCTGCAATGATGACGACCTCGCCGCCGCCGGCTATCGGATGGGCGTTGCGGACCTCGTCCGTCGCCGCGCCGGCCAGGCCCGCGATGCCGGCATCGACGGCCTCGTGATGTCACCCGCCGAGGTGGCCCCGATGCGTGCCACCCTGGGACCCGGGATGGTGTTGGTGATCCCCGGCATCCGCCCGGCAGGCACGGATGTCGGCGACCAGAAGCGCGTCGCCACACCCGCACAGGCCATCGCCGCCGGGGCCGACCACCTCGTCGTCGGCCGGCCGATCACCCGGGCCGCCGATCCGCGTGCCGCCGCCGCTGCCATCGTCGACGAGATCGCCGCCGCCGGTTGACCGGCCGTAGTCGATCAGGGATCGTCCGGCGCGCAGCAGGAACGCCGCAGCAAAAAGGCCTCAATACAGCCGCCGGGGGGGACACGACATGCCAAAGGGTTACATTATCGCACGGATCGACGTGACCGATCCGCAGGCCTACGAGCAGTACCGGATCGCCAACGCGGTGCCGTTTGCCAAATACAAGGCCCGGTTCCTCGTCCGCGGCGGCACCGCGACGGTGAAGGAGGGCACCGGCCGTGCCCGCAACGTGGTGATCGAGTTCGACAGCTACGCCACGGCGCTCGCCTGCTACGAATCGCCCGAATACGCCGCCGCCATTGCGCTGCGCACGGGCGCGTCGGAGGGCGACGTCGTCGTGGTCGAGGGCTATGACGGGCCGCAGCCCGCGTGAAGCGCGAACTGGCGGACGGCTATGCCCTCCGCTTCGCCCGCGACGGTGACGGCGCCAGCCTCTCGGTCGTCGCCGCACGGGCAGGCTGCCCGGTCGATGCGGCAATTCTCGACCTTCTGGCTGCTGCCAGCCGTGTCTTCGTGGTCGATGACGCGTCCGGCACGCCGGCCGGCCTTGCCGCAGTCGGCGAGGCCGAGGGACTGTGCCTCGTGGAGGCGCTGGGCGTTCTCCCCGAACACCGCCGCCGCGGCGCCGGCTCGGCGCTGCTGACGAGCGTCGAGGAATTCGCGCGCTGGGCCTACTACGCCGCCGTGGTGGTCCCGCTGGTCGACGCGGCCGCCACGCCCTTCCTGTTCCGGCGCGGCTATCTCGCGGCCGACGCCGACCGCCTCACCGGCACGCTCGCGGATCGGTCCGGCCCGGCCGGCCTCGTCGTGCGTCGTCTGTAGGATCGCTTCCGTGCGCTTTCGTCGCCTGCACGACCGCGCTATACCCGCGGCGCCAGAGGGAACAGCACATGAGCGAGATGCGACTGATCGTCGTCGGCGCCGCCGGCCGCATGGGCCGCATGCTGGTGCGCACGATCCACGATACCCACGGCGCCACGCTGTGCGGCGCCGTCGAGCATGAGGGCTCGATTGCGCTCGGGCAGGATGCCGGGCTGCTCGCCGGTGTCGGCGCGTCGGGGATCAAGATCACGGACGATCCCCTGCCGCTGTTCGCCAAGGCGGACGGCGTGCTCGACTTCACCACCCCGGCGGCCACTGTCGGCTTTGCCGCCCTCGCCGCGCAGGCGCGCATCGTCCATGTGGTCGGCACCACCGGCATGGAGCCCGCGCACCTGCACGCGCTCGAGGCCGCCGCCCGGCACGCGGTCATCGTCCGCTCCGGCAATATGAGCCTGGGCGTCAACCTGCTGGCCGCGGTCGTCCGCCGGGTCGCTGCGGCGCTGGGCGAGGATTTCGACATCGAGATCGTCGAGATGCATCACCGCCAGAAGGTCGACGCCCCGTCCGGGACGGCGCTGCTGCTGGGCGAGGCCGCCGCTGCCGGCCGCGGGATCGCGCTCGACACCCATTCCGAGCGCGGCCGTGACGGCATCACCGGGGCGCGCAAGCCCGGCGCCATCGGTTTTGCCTCCCTGCGCGGCGGGACGGTGACGGGCGATCACAGCGTCGTCTTCGCCGGCCCGTCCGAGCGCATCGTGCTCACCCATGTGGCCGAGGACCGCGTGCTGTTCGCCAAGGGGGCCGTCAAGGCGGCCCTGTGGGCGCAGGGCCGCAAGCCCGGCCTCTACGGTATGGACGACGTCCTCGGCCTGGGCGACGCCTGAAGCAAGAGCAAGACAAACGGAGTTCGCGAAATGGAACGCCTGCTCGTCCTCGTCCGCCACGGCCAGAGTGACTGGAACCTGAAGAACCTGTTCACCGGCTGGAAGGACCCTGGCCTGACCGAGAAGGGGACGGGCGAGGCCCGGGACGCCGGCCGCCGCCTCAAGGCGCTGGGCGTGTCGTTCGACATCGCCTTCACGTCCGATCTCACCCGCGCCCAGGAGACCTGCCGGCTGCTGCTGGAGGAGCTCGGGCAGCCTGGCCTGGAAACGCTGCGCGACCAGGCGCTCAACGAGCGCGACTATGGCGACCTCTCCGGCCTCAACAAGGACGATGCCCGCGCCCGCTGGGGCGCCGAGCAGGTCCATGTCTGGCGCCGCTCCTATGACGTCTCGCCGCCGGGCGGCGAGAGCCTTCGCGATACGGTGGCGCGTGTGCTTCCCTATTACTGCCAGACCATTCTGCCGCGCGTCCTGCGCGGCGAGCGGGTTGTCGTCGCAGCCCACGGCAACTCGTTGCGCGCGCTGGTGATGGTGCTGGACCGTCTGACGCCGCAGACCATCCCGTCCATGGAACTCGACACCGGGGTGCCGCTGGTCTACCGGCTCAACGCTGACAGCACCGTCCTGTCGAAACAGGTTCTCGCCGGCTGAGCCGATCGGGGGCTCCGCCGCGACCTATCTCATTGACGGAACGGCACGAACCGGCCACTGCTCGGGGGTGCTGTCCGGATCGTCGTGATGACCCACCCCCGCTCCCACCCTGCCGTTCCGTCCCCGGTGTTCGACCGGGCCGCCCTGGCCGCGGCGGTTGATGCGGCGGTCCGGGACGCCGGGACGGATGCCTCGGACCGCCGCGCGGCTGTGGTGGCTGTGCTGCGCCAGGCCCTCGACGACGGCCACGCCAAGGCGCGGGTACTGCTCGATGCGGAGCGCAACGGGCTCGCATGCGTCGAGCAGCTGTCTGACCTCATGGATGCGGTGGTTTCCGCCCTGCACGACATCGCCGTGCGGGTGCTCTATCCGGCGGTCAATCCGTCCTCCTCCGAGCGGCTCGCAGTGGTGGCGGTGGGTGGCTACGGCCGCGGCACGCTGGCGCCCGGCTCCGATGTCGATCTGCTGTTCCTGCTGCCCTACAAGTCGACGCCGTGGAGCGAGAGCGTCGTCGAGGCGATCCTCTACGCGCTGTGGGACCTGAAGCTGAAGGTCGGGCACTCGACACGCTCGGTCGACGAGTGCATTCGCGAGGGCCGCAGCGACCTCACCATCCGTACGGCGCTGCTCGAGGCGCGGCTGATCCTCGGCGACGCGGCGTTGTTTGCCGAGTTCGAACAGCGGTTCGACAAGGACGTCGTCCAGGGCACGGCCGCCCAGTTCGTCGCCGAGAAGCTGGCCGAGCGCGAACGCCGGGTGTCGCGGGCCGGCACGTCGCGCTATCTCGTCGAGCCCAATGTCAAGGATGGCAAGGGCGGCCTGCGCGACCTCAACACGCTGTTCTGGATCGCCAAATACGTCTACCGCGTCAAGGATGTCGACGATCTCGTCGATGCGGGACTGTTCGACAAGGAAGAGCTCGAGCTGTTCCGCCGCTGCGAAGAGTTCCTGTGGCGGGTGAGGTGCCAGCTGCACTATGCGACCGGGCGACCAGAGGAGCGCCTGAGCTTCGACCTGCAGCGGCAGATCGCCGAACGCCTCGGCTATGCCAGCCATGGCGGACTGTCGGCTGTCGAGCGATTCATGAAGCGCTATTTCCTCGTCGCCAAGGATGTGGGCGACCTCACCGCCATCGTCTGCGCCGCGCTGGAGGCCCGTCACACCAAGCCGCGCGCCATGCTCGACCGTCTGGTCGGCCGCTTCCGCCGAGGCGGGCGCTCGATCGCCGGCAACCAGGATTTCGTCGTCGATGCCGACCGGCTCAGCTGCGCGCGCGACGACGTGTTCCGGCGCGACCCGGTCAACCTGATCCGCATCTACTGGTTCGCCGACCGCCTCAACCGCGCCATCCACCCCGATGCGACGCGCCTGATCACGCGCTCGCTGAAGCTCATCGATCCGGTCCTGCGCAAGGACCCCGAGGCCAACCGGCTCTTCGTGGAGATCCTGACCTCGCGCAACGCGCCGGAGGTGGTCCTGCGCCGCATGAACGAGGCCGGCGTGCTGGGCCGCTTCATCCCCGAGTTCGGCCGCGTCGTGGCGATGATGCAGTTCAACATGTACCACCACTACACGGTGGACGAGCACCTCCTGCGCTCCATCGGGATCCTGGCCGACGTCGAGAACGGCCGGCTCAAGGAGGAGCTCCCCGTCGCCAACGAGGTGCTGCCGACCATCCGCAACCGGACTGTGTTGGCCCTGGCGCTGTTCATCCACGACATCGCCAAGGGGCGCCCACAGGACCACTCCGTCGCCGGCGCCCGCATCGCCCGCCGCCTGGGTCCCCGCCTCGGCCTGGGCGACGCGGAGACCGATTCGGTGGCCTGGCTGGTCGAGCACCACCTGGTGATGTCGACGGTGGCGCAGAGCCGTGACCTGTCCGATCCCAAGACAATCGAGACCTTCGCCGCCACCGTGCAGACGCTGGAGCGGCTGAGAATGCTGCTGGTGCTCACCGTTTGCGATATCAAGGCGGTCGGGCCCGGCGTCTGGAACGGCTGGAAGGGCCAGCTGCTGCGGACCCTTTACTGGGAAACGGAGATCGTGCTCGCAGGCGGTCACTCGACCATCGAGCGCGGCCAGCGCGTGCGCCGGGCCCAGGATGAGCTGCGCCGGGCCCTGCCGGCCTGGGCCGACGCCGATCTCGACGCCTATGTGGCACGGCATTATCCCGCCTACTGGCTGAAGGTGGACCTGCCCCGCAAGGTCAAGCACGCCCAGTTCCTGAAGGCGGCCGAGGCCGAGATGCATTCGGCTGCCACCGAGGTGGCGACCGACAGCTTCCGCGGCGTAACCGAGCTGACCGTTGCGGCGACCGACCATCCGCGCCTGCTGGCGATCGTCACCGGCGCCTGCGCGGCCGCGGGGGCCAACATCGTCGACGCGCAGATTTTCACCACCACGGACGGCATGGCGCTGGACACGATCTTCGTGTCGCGCGCCTTCGATCGTGACGAGGACGAGTTACGCCGCGCCGATCGGGTCGCCCGCCACATCGAGCGCGCCCTGAAGGGCGAGATCCGCATCTCCGAGGCGGTGGCGGCGCGCGGGCGCGACCGCCCCGCCGCCAGCCGCACCTTCCAGGTGCCGCCCGACGTGGTCATCGACAACGCCCTTTCGGCCCGACACACCGTGATCGAGGTGTCAGGGCTCGACCGCCCCGGGCTGCTCTATGAACTGACCACAGCGCTCGGCAAGCTCAACCTCAACATCGCGTCCGCCCATATCGCCACCTTCGGCGAGAAGGCGGTCGATGTGTTCTACGTCACCGACCTTACCGGCTCGAAGATCATCAACGCCGCCCGGCAGGCGACGATCCGCAGGCAATTGCTGGAGGTGCTCGCGGGTCGCGAGCGACCGGCGGCCGACATGGCCGCCCGTCCGGCCCGGGCGCTGGCCGGTCGTTGAGACCGGCGGCCTTGATTTTTGGCCGGCGCAGCCTGATATCCGGGCTACTCCCGTGGTTTACCGCAGACCCCAAGGCGCCATGACCGATCCCAAGCCCGAGACCGTCCATTCCTCCGAAACCGACGCGACTCCCGAGGCCGCTCCCGAGCGCGACGTCCACGATGTGATAGCCGCCCTCAACGAGGACAATGCCGGCCTCAAGGACAAGGTGCTGCGCACCCTGGCGGAGATGGAGAACCTGCGCCGCCGCACCGAGCGCGAGATCGCCGATGCCCGTACCTACGCCACCACGAATTTTGCCCGCGACGTTCTGACCGTCGCCGACAACATGCGCCGCGCCCTCGAGACCGTCCCGGCCGAGGCCCGCGCGGCGGCCGAGGGCACGATGCTGGCGATCCTCGAAGGCATCGAACTGACCGAGCGCGACCTGCTGAAGACCCTGGAGCGCCACGGCATCCGCAAGATCGAGCCGAAGGGCGAGCGCTTCGACCCCAACCTCCACCAGGCCATGTTCGAAGTGCCGGATCCGTCCGTCCCCAACGGCACCGTGCGCGAGGTGGTGCAGGCCGGCTATGTCATCGGCGACCGGGTGCTGCGGCCTGCCCTCGTCGGCGTCGCCAAGGGCGGCCCCAAGGGCGCCGCGGCGTCGACGGCCGACGGAACCACGGTCGACCGGCAGGCCTGAGCCCGGGAGCACCGCCGCCATGGATGTCAGCCTGGCGGTGATTGTCGAGGCGATCGGCGTCGGCGTGTTCGCGCTCACCGGCGCGCTGGTCGCGGCCCGCAAGGGCATGGACCCATTCGGTTTCGTCCTGCTGGCGACCGTGACGGGCATTGGCGGCGGCAGCGTCCGCGACGTGCTGCTGGGCGAGCCGGCCTTCTGGACGTCCGACCCGCGCGACGTGCTGGTCTGCATCACGGTGGGCGTGCTGAGCTTCCTGGCCGGCACGCGCATCCCCGGGCTGATGGCCAGCATGCGGCCGCGCAGCCTGTTGCTGTGGGCCGACGCCCTCGGACTGGCGATCTTCAGCGTCAACGGCGCCGCCAGGGCGCTGGAGGCCGGGACCCCGGCGGTTGTCGCGGTGGTGATGGGCACGCTGACGGCGAGCTTCGGTGGCATCATCCGCGACATCCTGGCGGGCGACGTGCCGCTGGTCCTTCACCGCGAGATCTATGTCACCGCTGCCGCGCTGGGTGCCGGCACCTTCGTGCTCGCGGGGATGGCGGGGATCACCCAACCCGTCGCCGGCGCCCTCGGCATCGGCGCCGCCTTTGCGCTGCGGGCACTGGCGATCCGGTTCGACTGGTCGCTGCCGGCCTTTGCGCCCCGTACCAAATAGCATTTTTGTACGGGAATTGACGCGAACAACGCCGCGATCCGTTCTGTTTGACATAACGAACAAAACGCCCTATAAACAGAACGCGCCGATTTGAGCCAGACGCTTGCTGGGCGCAGCGCCGGCATCTGCCGGCACCAAATGCAGCTAATGCGCCGAGGGCATCCGGTTTCCGGGCAGGCCCGCGACTGCGCCCCTGCCACACTGGAGGATGCCATGACCGACTTCACCCGCCGCCATATCCTCGCGCTCGCCGCCGTGCTTGGCCTCGTCGCCGCCCCCGCCGCCGCGCAGGTCAAGGAAATCCGCATCGACTGGGCGACCTACAATCCCGTCAGCCTCGTCCTGCGCGACAAGGGCCTGCTCGAGGAGGAGTTCCGCAAGGACGGGATCACCATCCGCTGGATCCAGTCGGCCGGCTCCAACAAGGCGCTCGAATTCCTCAACGCCGGCTCGCTCGATTTCGGCTCGACCGCCGGTGCCGCCGCCCTGATCGGCAAGATCAACGGCAACCCGATCAAGTCGATCTACGTCTACTCGCGTCCCGAGTGGACAGCGCTCGTCACCCGCGGGGATGCGGTGAAGACGGTGGCCGACCTGAAGGGCAAGCGCGTCGCCGTAACCCGCGGCACCGATCCGCACATCTTCCTGGTTCGGGCGCTGGCCGAGGCCAAGCTCACCGAAAAGGACGTCAAGCTGGTGCTGCTGCAGCATCAGGATGGCCGCCTGGCGCTCGAGCGCGGCGATGTCGAGGCCTGGGCCGGCCTGGATCCGCTGATGGCAGCCGCCGAGATCGAGGGTGGCGCCCGCCTGTTCTACCGCAAGCCGGAGGCCAACACCTGGGGCGTGCTCAATGTCCGCGAGGAGTTCGCCGCCGCCAATCCCGAGATCATCGCCCGCGTTCTCCGCACCTACGAGAAGGCCCGCCTCGTGGCGGTGGCCGACACCAAGGGGCTCACGGCGTCGCTCGTCACCGCCAGCAAGCTCCCCGAGACGGTGATTGCCCGCCAGCTCGAGCGCACCGAGCTGACCCACGGCCCGATCGGTGCGGCCCAGGCCGAAACCATCGTGGCCGCCGGCGTCGCCTTGCAGCAGGCTGGTGTGCTCGATGCCGGCCTCGACATGAAGACGGTCGTGGGCGGCCTCCTGGAGTCGAAATACCTTCCCGCCAAGGCTGCGACGCAGTAAGCGGAGCGTCCCGCTCCGCTCTCCACGACGCGCGCATGAACGCTCCCCCGGTCATCACCGCTCCGGTCCCGGCCGGCCTCGCTGAGGAGGCCGGCCAGCCTGCGTCCGCCGCCGCGGGCCGCCGGCCCGC
Organism: Methylobacteriaceae bacterium; assembly: GCA_040380755.1. Taxonomy (GTDB): domain Bacteria; phylum Pseudomonadota; class Alphaproteobacteria; order Rhizobiales; family Beijerinckiaceae; genus Alsobacter. The sequence continues at coordinate 23,688 of JBEIIL010000038.1, forward strand.
CGGATGGTCGGGGCTCTGGCTCGGACTTGTCCTGCCGGTGGCCATCGCGCTGGGGTGGGAGATGGCAATCCGTACCGGCCTCATCCAGGGCCGGCTGATGCCGGCGCCTTCGCGCATTCTGGGAACCCTGTGGGGCCTGGCCGTCACCGGCGAGCTCTGGATGCATGTCCAGGCCACGCTGGCGCGCGTGCTGGCAGGCTTTGCGCTGGGCGCGCTCGCTGGCACCGCCATGGGGGCACTGTCGGGCACGTCCGAGGTGATGCGCCGGATCATGGATCCGACCCTGCAGGCGCTGCGCTCGGTCCCCTCCATCGCATGGGTGCCGCTGTTCCTGCTCTGGCTCGGCATCTTCGAGGCCTCCAAGGTGGCGCTGATCGCCGGGGGCGTGTTCTTCCCGGTCTATCTCGGCGTCGCAGGCGCCATCGAGGGCATCGACCGCAAGCTGGTTGAGGTCGGCCGCGTCTTTCGCCTCGGCCGGCTCGCGATGCTGCGCCGCGTGCTGCTGCCGGCCGTCCTGCCGAGCTGGATCCTGTCGCTGCGCGCCGGGCTCGGCCTTGGATTCATGTTCGTCGTCGCCGCCGAGTTCATGGGCGCCTCCGAGGGTCTCGGCTACCTGCTGGTCGACGGCCAGCAGATGGGACGTCCCGACCGCATTCTCGCGGCCATCATCGCCTTTGCGCTGCTCGGCAAGCTCGCCGATGGCGTGCTGGTGGCGCTGACGCGCCCCGTCCTGCGCTGGCAGGATACGGCCCGGAGCCGGCTCTGATGTTCGTCGTCGAACGCTTGACCAAGACCTATGCGGACGGCACCCGGGCCCTGCACGAGGTCAGCCTGTCGGTGGAGGCCGGCGAGATCCTTGCCGTCGTCGGCGGCTCCGGCTGCGGCAAGACGACATTGTTGCGCCTCGTCGCCGGTCTCGACCGCGCCAGCAGCGGCGCCATCGCGGTGGACGGCGAGGTGCTGGACGGGCCGCACCCGGCGGTGGGCATCGTCTTCCAGGAGCCGCGGCTGCTGCCCTGGCTCACGGTCGCGGGCAATGCCGGCTTCGGCCTGATGGAGCTGCCACGCGCCGAGCGCGACGAGCGTGTGGCGGACGCGCTGGCCCGCGTCGGCCTCGCCGAGCAGGCCGGACGCTGGCCGCGGGACCTGTCGGGCGGCCAGCAGCAGCGCGTGGCCATCGCCCGGGCGCTGGTCGCCCGCCCCAAGGTGCTGCTGCTCGACGAACCGTTTTCGGCGCTGGACGCCTTCACCCGCGCCAGCCTGCACGAGCATCTGCTGGCGCTGTGGGAGGCCAGCCAGCCCACAGTCGTCATCGTCACCCACGATGTCGAGGAGGCGGTTGCGCTGGCTGACCGCGTCGTGGTGATGCGCCCGCGCCCGGGCCGCGTCTTCGAGACCGTCACGGTGCGGTCCGGCCGGCCGCGCGACCGGCTGGCGCCCGGTTTCGAGAAAGCCAAGCGCCGCATCTTGAATGCGCTCGACCGATCGCTCAAAACCCCCGCTGACAAACCCCAGGCCGACGCCGGTGGCGCCGAGCTGTGGTGGTGACACAGGAGCCACACATGGATGCCACCGCGCTGCGCGCCCTCCAGGCGCCGATCAAGGACCAGTACCGCAGCGATCCCGGCGCGGCCGTCATCACGCTGCACGCCACGGGCGAGCTCGACGACGCCCATATCGCCTGCAAGGTCGAGACCGGCCGAGCGCTGGCGATTGCCGGCCTGCATCCCGCCTCCGGTGGCTCGGGTGCCGAGCTGTGCTCGGGCGACATGCTGCTGGAGGCGCTGGTCGCCTGCGCCGGTGTCACCCTCAAGGCCGTCGCTGTCGCGCTGGAGATTCCGCTGCGCAAGGGCGTCGTCCGGGCTGAGGGCGACCTCGACTTCCGCGGCACGCTGGGTGTCGATCGCGAGGCCCCCGTCGGCTTCCGCGCCATCCGCCTCGCCTTCGACCTCGACACCGATGCGCCCCAGGAGAAGATCGACACGCTGATCCGCCTCACCGAGCGCTACTGCGTCGTCTTCCAGACCATCAACACCAAGCCGCAGCTCAGCGTCACCACCACCGTCGCGGCAGCCTGAGGCCAGGGCCGCCGCTCAGGCCTTCTGCTCCAGCGAGCGGACGATATGCCGTGCCAGCCGTTGGGCCGGCGAGGCCTGCGGCGCCGCCACCATCAGGGCGATCTCGGCCTCGCTGAGCGCCGGCAGCCCGGCCTTGCGGTCGAGCACGGCGAAATCGGTCGGCACCATGCCGGCGGGCAGCACCGCCAGACCCAGGCCGGCACGCACCGCCGCCTGGGCCCCGGCGAGCGACGTCGACGTGTAGGCCACCCGCCAGCGCCGCCCGGCGGCGTCCAGCGCCTGCAGGGCGCGCCGGCGGTAGACACATGGGTCCGGCGACACCACCAGGGGCAACGCCTCTGCCGTGTCGAAATCGGCGAGGTGCTCCCGCGCGCAGGTCCACACCAGCGGCTCGCGCCAGACCCTCACGCCATGGCTCGGCCCTTGGGGCTCACGCTTGACCAGCACGAGATCGAACTCGCCGGCGTCGAACCGGGCGAGGAGGTGCAGCGTCAGGTCCGTCGTCACCGCCAGCGCCACATTGGGATGGGCGCGGGCAAACGCCGCCAGCACGCCGGAGAGATGCGCGGTGGCGAAATCCTCCGGCGTCCCCAGCCGCACCAGTCCTGCGACGGTCGGCTCGGCGAGCTGCGCCACCACCTCCTCAGACAGTGCGAGAATGCGCCGGCCATAGCCGAGCAGGATCTCGCCCTCCCGCGTCAGCCGGAAGAAGCGCGGCGAACGGGTGATCAGCCGGCACCCCAGCGCCTCCTCGAGGCGCTTCAGCTGCAGGCTGATCGTCGGCTGGCTCAGCCGCAGCCGCTCGCCGGCGCGCGTCAGATTGCCGGCGTCCGCCATGGCGACAAAGCTGCGAAGAAGATCGTGGTCGAGTCGGGGAAGCATGCCTATCATTGCTCTATCAAATGGCTGAGGCCAAAACTATTTAGTTCTCGGGAGGATGGAAAGCGGACATGAAGGCGCAACCCGACCGGAGCGCCGCCATGACCCTCGACCTTGCCGCCGCCAACCTGCTCTCGCCGCCGATCCTGTGCTTTGCGCTTGGCGCCTTCGCCGTGCTGCTGCGGTCGGATCTCAAGCTGCCCGAGCCGGTGTTCGCCGCTTTGTCGATCTACCTTATGCTCGCCATCGGCCTGCGCGGCGGTGTCGAACTCGGCGAACAGCCCTTCGCCGTGGTCGCCGCCCCGATGGCGGGCGCGCTGCTGCTGGGCGCCGCCATCCCGCTATGGTGCTACGTCCTGCTACGGCGCTGGGCCGGGCTGGGGGTCGCCGACGCCGCGGCGCTCGCAGCCCATTACGGCTCCGTCTCGGCCGTGACCTTCGCGGCCGTGACCAGCCTCCTCGACCAGCGCGGCGTCGCCTATGAGGGCTACGCTCCGGCCCTGCTGGCCGTCATGGAGGTGCCGGGCATCGTCGTGGCCATCGGGCTTGCCGGGGTCGCGTCGGTGGCCCGGCGGGCGGTCGAGGTCAATGCCGGCGCGGTCGCGCTGATCGGCGGGCCGGCGACCACCGGGGTTGGCACCGGGGTGGGTTCGGTCCTCTCCGAGGTCCTGTCCTCGAAGAGCGTGCTGCTGCTCGCCGGTGGCCTGGTGATCGGCCTGCTCGCGGGGCCGGAACGGCTGGCCCCGGTGAAGCCGTTCTTCACCGGCCTCTTTCCCGGCATCCTGTGCCTGTTCCTGCTCGAGCTCGGCCGCATGGCGGCCACCCATGCCGGCGCGTTCCGCAAGGTCGGTTTCCGGCTCGTGGCATTCGCCGTCGCCATGCCGGTCCTGCACGCCGTGCTCGGGGTCGCGGTGGCGGTCGCAACCGGGCTGACGGCCGGCGGCGCGCTGATCCTGGCGACGCTGGCCGCCAGCGCGTCCTACATCGCCGCCCCGGCGGCGGTGCGGCTGGCGCTGCCCGAGGCCAGCCCCGGCCTCTATCTGACCTGCGCGCTCGCCATCACTTTTCCGTTCAACCTGGTGGTCGGCATCCCGCTCTACGGCGCCATGGTCGCCGCCGTGTACTGATCAGGGCCTCAGCGGGCCGCGACCTTGTCCTCGATGCAGTCCCAGATCGACGCCGCGAGGTCGGGGCCGCCCAGCCGCTTGATGGCGCGCAGCCCGGTGGGGGAGGTGACGTTGATCTCGGTGAGGTGGCCGTGGATGACGTCGATGCCGACGAACAGCAGGCCCATGCGCTTCAGTGCCGGGCCGATGCGGGCGCAGATCTCGCGCTCGCGGTCGCTGAGCTGGGTCGTCTCGGCGGCACCGCCCCGCACCATGTTGGAGCGGATGTCGTTTTCCGCCGGCACCCGGTTGACGGCGCCGAGCGGTGTGCCGTCGACCAGGATGATGCGCTTGTCGCCCATCACCACCTCCGGCAGGAAGCGCTGCACCACCCAGGGTTCGCGGAACGTGGTGGAGAACAGGTCGAACAGCGATCCGAAATTCGGGTCCTTCACCGCCACCTTGAACACCGCTGCACCACCATTGCCGTAGAGTGGCTTCATCACGATCTCGCCGTGCTCAGCCCGGAACGCCTCGATCTCGGCCTTGTCGCGGGTGATCAGCGTCGCCGGCATCAGGTCGGGAAATTCGGTGACGAAGATCTTTTCCGGCGCATTGCGCACATGCGCCGGGTCGTTGACCACCAGGGTCTGCGGGTGGATGCGCTCGAGCAGGTGCGTGCTGGTGATGTAGGCGAGGTCGAACGGCGGGTCCTGGCGCAGCAGCACCACGTCGACCTCGGCGAGGTCGCGGCGCACCGGCTCGCCGAGCGTGGCATGCGCGCCCTTCACGTCCTGCACCGTCACCGGCTGCAGGCCGGCGGTGACCCGGCCGTCGCGCATCGAGAGCCGGTCGGGCGTGCAGTACAGCAGGGTGTGGCCGCGCGCCTGGGCCTCGAGCATCAGCCCGAAAGTGCTGTCACCGGCGATGTTGATGCGTTCGATCGGGTCCATCTGGACAGCGACGGTCAACGGCATGGCAGGCTCCTGTCCGGGCAGCGTGGCGGGCGCGGAGGCGCACCTTTGCCCGGTTCGGAGCCAGAGGCAACGCCGCGCGCTGCGGTTCAGAACGGCAGCGGGAAAGCGTCCGGCACATGCCGCGGCCAGAGCCAGGGCGCGACCAGCACGGCGTCGCAGCGCAGCGTCAGGCCGGCGGCCCACGGATTGCGGACCAGCCAGTGTCGGACTGCCCGGGCAAAGCGCTCCTGCTTGACGGTGCCGATCGCCAGCACGGCGGCGTCGAGGTCGGCCCGCGCCTTGACCTCGACAAAGGCTATGGTCCGGCCGCGCTGCACCACGAGGTCGATCTCGCCGCCGCCACCACGATAGCGCCAGGCCAGGACCCGGTAGAACTTAAACGAGAGCGAAACCGCTGCAGCAACCTCAGCGTGCATTCCGTGCCGCAATGCCGCCCGTCGCTGGGGCGGCGTGCGGCGCGGTGCCATGTCAATCCGACTTCAGCGCGACGGCGCGCGCATAGACGCGCTTGCGTGGCAGGCCGGTCTCCTCGGCCACCACAGCCGCCGCGTCCTTGACCGAGAGCCTGGCGAGATGGTGCGCCAGCCGGGCATCCAGCGCGCTGTCGTCCTGCGGCACCTCCGGTGCGCCGGGCGGGCCGACCAGCACGACGATCTCGCCTTTGGGCGCCGGCTCCTGTGCGTAGGCGGCCGCCAGCGTGGCGAGCGTGCCGCGCCGCACGTTCTCGTAGTATTTTGTCAATTCGCGCGCCACGGCTGCGGGGCGGTCGCCCAGTACCCCGTGCGCATCCGCCAGCATGTCCGCCACCCGGCGCGGTGATTCGAAGAACACCAGCGTGCCCGGCACGGCCTTGAGTACCTCCAGCCGTTCGATCCGCCCTGCGGTGCGGTGCGGCAGAAAGCCCTCGAAGAAAAACCGGTCCGTCGGCAGCCCGGCGACGACCAGCGCCGCCAGCACGGCCGAGGGGCCGGGCACGGTCGTGACGGCGATGCCGGCGGCATGAACCGCCTCGACCAGCTTGTAGCCGGGGTCGGAGACGAGCGGCGTGCCCGCGTCGGAGACCAGGGCGAGGGCCTCGCCGGCATTCAGCCGGGCCAGCAGCCGCGGCCGCATCTCCTCGGCATTGTGCTCGTGATAGGCGACGAGCGGCGTGGTGATGCCGTAATGCGCCAGCAGCGTGCGGGTGACGCGGGTGTCCTCGGCCAGCACTGCCGCCGCTGCCGCCAGCGTGCCCAGCGCGCGAAACGACACGTCGCCCAGATTGCCGATGGGTGTGGCCACCACGTGCAGGCCCGGCGCCAGCCGCGTGGCCTCCGCGCGCATGCCGAAGGCGGTAAATCCCGGAGCGCGCGGCGTCCCGTCCGTGTCGTGCGTCGTCATGGTGTCTCCGGGCAGGACCATGGCACGGGCGCCGCACCGGCGCAAAAAACAGCTTTTCGTTAAGCGGAAGGTAGCGTTTACCTTCCTTTGCCATCATGTGGGTGCTTTCGCGTGGGCCTTTGAGGCCGTGACCGCGCTCTGCGCGGCCGATACGAACAGGAGCCGACCCGTGACGCATGCTGCCCCGCCCCGTGCGCCGCTCGCTGCGATGCTGTCGCGCAGCGCCGCGATGGGCCTTGCCCTGCTGCTCTCCGCCTGCGGTGCCAACCTGCCCGGCGCTGGAGGCCTTGGCGGTGGCGAGCGCCCGCAGCCGCAGGCCCCCGCGGCAACGGCCATCGAGCCCGGCAAGGTCCGGGTTGGCGTCATCCTGCCGCTGACCGCAGGCGGCAATGCCGGGATCGCCGGTACATCGCTGAAAAATGCCGCCGAGATGGCGCTGGCCGAGTTCCCCAACGCCAATGTGGCGCTGATCATCAAGGACGACCGCGGCACCGCCGACGGTGCCCGCGAAGCGGTCCAGCAGGCCCTCGCAGAGGGCGCCGAGATCATTCTGGGGCCGCTGCTTGCCCCATCGGTGCAGGCTGTCGGACAGGTAGCGCGGGCCGCCAACAAGCCGGTGATCGCCTTTTCATCCAATGCCGCCGTGGCGGCGCGCGGTGTCTACCTCGTCAGCTTCATGCCGGAGTCGGACGTCGACCGGATCATCGAGTTCGCTGCCTCACGCGGCAAGCGCTCGATCGCCGCGATGATCCCCAACACCGAATACGGCACCGTGGCGGCCGCTGCGTTCCAGGAGGCCGCAGCCAAGCGTGGCGTCCGCGTCGCCGCGCTGGAGCGCTACAGTGCCGACAAGGCGTCGATCGACGCCGCCGTCAAGCGCATCGTCGCGCTGGGCGGGCAGGCCGATGCGCTGTTCATTCCTGACAATGGCGACGGCCTTCCGGCCGTCGGCCAGGCGCTCGCCGCCAACGGCCTGGACAGCAAGAAGATCCAGATGCTCGGCACCGGCGTGTGGGACGATCCGCGGGTCTACGCGGTCAAGGCGCTGCAGGGCGGCTGGTTCGCCGCGCCCGACAAGGCGGGCTTCACCAATTTCGCCGGGCGCTACCGCACGCGTTACAGCGCCGACCCGACGCGCATCGCCACGCTGGCCTATGACTCGGTGTTCCTGGTCAATGCGCTGAGCGCCAAATACGGCACCCAGGCCTTCACTGAGGCGACGCTGACCAATCCCGACGGCATCGTCGGCACCGACGGCCTGTTCCGCTTCCGCTCGGATGGCACCAACCAGCGCGGTCTCGCCGTGCTGCAGATCGGCACCAACTCGGCGACGACGATCAGCGCCGCGCCGCGGGCCTTCTCGCCGGGCTCGTGAGCCCGGCGGTCGCCGCTCAGGCGGCGAGGTCGGCGACGATCGCGTCGAGCACCGG